>JBAQCT010000106.1:0-24497 GCA_049294375.1 Gallionella sp.
TGCTCCTCGGTGCGCTGCGACAGGTCGGCGTTGCCGGAGGCGATTTCCTTGGACGCCGTGTTGATGGTGTCGGTCGCGTCCTTGATCTGCCCGACCAGTTCCTTGAGGTTGTTGACCGTGCCGTTCAGGTTTTGTTTGACATCGTTGAAGGCGCCTTGGTAATCACGGCTGACAGTCTGGGTAAGGTCGCCTTTGGCCAATGCCTGCGCCACGTGGACGGTATCCTTGAAAGCGGTGTCAACGGTGTCGCTCAGCAGGTTGAGCAGTTCGGACAGCTCCTTGGTGTAACCCGCCTTGCCCTCCATGTTCATCTTGGTGTCGAAGTCGCCTTTGCTCGCTGCTTCGACAATGCCCTTGGTCTCCCCGACGATCGACTTCAGGCTCTCCTGCATCGTCATCAGCGAATACAGCAGGCTGCTCGTGTCGCCCGCCTTGACTGCCAGCGTCGCCGACAGGTCTCCCGAGGCAATCTTGCCGACCGCCTCCGCCGCGTAATCCGGTTCGCCTCCCAGTTGTTTCATCAGGCCGCGCACGATCATGATCGCGACGATCACGCCGACCAATGCGGCGATCAGCGAGATGGCGATGATGACGATCAGAGCCGACCGAACCGATTTGTTCGCTTCTCCGCCGATTTCCAGCATCCGCTCGCTTTGCATCGCAATCAGTGCATTCACGGATTCAATATAGACATCCTGAAGTTCCATCGTCTCGGCCATGAACAGGGCTTTTGCCTCGGCCTGCTTGCCTTCCTTCTGCAACTTGATGAAGGCGTCCTGGGAGCCAACATATTTGCCACGCAGGTTCATCACCTTGCCCAGCGCCGCCTTGCCCTTTTCGGATGTGACCGATTTCTCGAGTTTTTCGAGGTTGTCCTTGATGGACTTGCGGTTTGCGTCGATGCCGGACAGCTCCTTCTGGACGTTTTCCATTCCCGTTACCAGCAGGGAATCGCGCATGAATACACCGATCTTGTTGATGCCATCGATGATATTGTTCGCTTCGACCGTCTTGGGGAATTCGTCGTTGATGATGTCATCGAGTTGCCCCTGCACGCTGCGCATATTGGTGATGCCCAGGATGGCGACGACGATCAACAGCGCAATCACCGCGCCGAAGCCCAGCCCTAAACGGGTTCCTACTTTCATGCTAGCCATGATATTCCTCCTTAGTATTATCGTTTCAGTATTAGGCTGCGGCCATTTCGACCAGGTCCATATCGCGGCTGGTCATCAGTCTTTCGATGTCCATCACGATGATCATGCGGTCATCCACCGTGCCCAGGCCGGTGATGTACTGGGTGTCCAGCGATGAGCTAAATTCCGGCGCGGGCTTCAGTTGCTCGGCGGTCAGCGTGATCACGTCCGACACGCCGTCCACGACGATGCCCACCACGCGGTTTGCGACGTTGAGGATGATAACCACGGTGAGCTGGTTATACGTCACGTTGCCGAGATGGAACTTGATGCGCATGTCGATGATCGGCACGATGATGCCGCGCAGGTTGATCACGCCCTTGATGAATTCCGGGGAGTTAGCGATGGTGGTCACCGCGTCGTAACCGCGGATTTCCTGTACCTTGAGGATATCGATGCCGTATTCCTCGTTGCCCAACGTAAAAGTCAACAGCTCGCGGCCTCCGCTGTTTGCCGCCTGGCCTTCATTTGCTTGCATGGTGTCCTCCCCCCTTTGTTGTTTTAACAGTTATTGGCTTAACAGCATTTTTTACCATTTGCACATCACAATGTGGGCGTGATGAATCACGCCCCTACGCCTGCGCAAATTTGACCAGCGCGCCGACGTCCATAATCATCGCCACGCGCCCGTCGCCCATGATCGTGGCGCCGGATATGCCGGTCACTTTGCGGTAATTGGTTTCCAGGCTCTTGATCACCACCTGGTGCTGGCTGACCAGATCATCCACAAACAGCGCGACTTTTTTGCCTTCCGCTTCCAGCAATACCAGGATGCCTTCCGCCGGATTGGTGAATTTGGGTTCGATGTTGAATATCTTGTGCAGTGCGATCACCGGCAGGTATTCGCCGCGCACATGCAATACCTGCCCTTGCCCGCTGATTTCCTTGATGTCTCCGGCGCTAGGCTGCAACGACTCGATGATGAAGCTGAGCGGGATAATATAAAGCTGGTCGCCCACCGCGATGGACAGGCCGTCCAGTATCGCCAGGGTCAGCGGCAAACGGATGGTGACGGTGCTGCCTTCCCCGAACCTGGAGGCGATTTCGACGCGACCGCCGATGCCTTCGATATTTTTCTTGACCACGTCCATGCCGACCCCGCGCCCGGACACATCGGTGACCACGGCTGCGGTGGAAAAACCGGGGGCGAATATCATCAGCCAGACATCGGCATCGCTGATGTTGTCGCTGAAGGGTATGCCTTTTTCCTTGGCTTTGGCGAGAATCCGCTCGCGGTTCAGCCCCGCGCCGTCATCCGATACCTGGATGACGATGTTGCCGCCCTGGTGTGCTGCGCGCAGGGTGATGGTGCCTTGCGGGTCTTTGCCCTTGGCGATGCGCTCATCGGGCATCTCGATACCGTGATCGAGGCTGTTGCGCACAAGATGCGTCATGGGATCGCTGATCTTCTCGATCAGGCCCTTGTCCAGCTCGGTGCCTTCGCCGACCATCTTGAGCTGCACCTTCTTGTCGAGTTTGCCGGCCAGATCGCGCACCAGGCGCGGGAAACGGCTGAACACGAAATTGATCGGCATCATGCGCACCGACATGACGGATTCCTGCAGTTCACGGGTGTTGAGTTCGAGCTGCGACAATCCGTTGAGCAGCGATTCGTTCAATACCGGATCCAGATGCGAGGCAACCTCAGCCAGCATGGATTGGGTGATCACCAATTCCCCGACCAGGTTGATCATCTGGTCGACTTTTTCCACGCTGACGCGGATCGAGGTTTCGGCGGCCGGTGCGGCGCCCGGTGCCCGGTCAGTAGCGCGGCGGTGCGGCTCATCGCTTGGCTGAGCAGCGGTTGCAGCAGATGCTGCCTGCTCTGTCTTGTCTTCCACATCGACGAAGAAACCGTAGCCCTGCGCATTCTCCGCTTCGGATTTGAGCACCTCGGGTTCCACGAAGAAACCATAACCCTGCGCGTCCTCGGCTGCCGCCTTGATTTGCTCCAGCTCGACGAAAAAACCGTAGCCTTGCTCGTCTTCCGTATTCTGTTCCTTGCCTTCTGCCTTCTGTTCACCGATCAGCTTGATGCTCAACTGTTCCGGCTTCAGAAAGAACGAGAAAGTATCGCGCAACTCCTCTTCGGATGCGTAGCTGGTCAGCGTTAGCGTTACCGATTTGTTGCCAATTTTCTGTTTTTCGATCTTGCCAATATTGCCCAACTCTTCCAGCAGATTATCGAGTTCCTCTTTTCCGGGGAAAATAGCGGGAGACTTGTCGAACTTGATCTGGTAGATATGCTGCACGGAGGGTGGCGCTGCTTCCTGCGCATGAACCGAAGTGGTTGCCGCAGCTTCTATCTTCTGTCCCCCGTCTTCTGTCTTCTGACTCCCTTTCGCGGTCAATTGCGATAGCTTGGCGCGGATTTCGATCGACGGCGCGGGGTCGGCGATGGTTCCATTCTGATGCGCTTCCAGCAAGCCTTTCAGCACGTCGCCCGCCTGCAGGAAAGCATCCACCATATCGGCAGTGATCTTGATTTCGTTTTTGCGTATGCCGTCGAGGAGTGTTTCGAGGATGTGCGTCACTTCGGTCATGTCATTGAAACCGAACGTGCCGCTACCGCCCTTGATCGAATGCGCCGAGCGGAAGATGGCGTTCAACTGATCCGGATCGGGCGCATCCAGGTCAAGCGCGAGCAACAGGCTTTCCATGCTCTCGAGGTGCTCGGCTGATTCCTCGAAAAACACCTGATAAAACTGGCTCATGTCGATGGACATTGGCTTTTCCCTGGGATGATGTGCGAAAAATTCCGACCGGTGCCTTGCGGGCCGGGGTTTATCCCGACGCAATCGTTACGTTTTAACCGATTACCTTTTTTACAACCTCCAGCAGTTTTTGCGGATCGAACGGTTTGACCAGCCAACCGGTTGCGCCTACCGCCTTGCCTTGCGATTTCATGGCATCGCTGGATTCGGTGGTCAGCATCAGGATCGGTACCGACCTGTACTGCGGCAACCCGCGCAAGGTTTTAATCAGTGTCAGGCCATCCATTTTCGGCATATTCTGGTCGGTCAACACCAAGTTAGCCGCATTGGCCTTAGCCTTATCCAGCCCCTCCTGCCCATCGGCCGCCTCGATAACGGTGTAACCGGCGGATTTCAGGGTAAAAGCCACCATTTGCCGAATGGAGGCGGAATCATCGACAGTCAATATGATTTTGGCCATTTCTTTACGCCCAGTAAGTTGTCAAAAACCTGCGAATAGATTGCACTATTTAATTTGAAATTGCAACGAAAAAAGAAAGGATTGGGATAATGCAGGAATACAAGAAATATATCGCACAGATCCAGCAGTTACTCCCCCTAAAATAATTCGATGTCACCCGTATTGAAGTTATCCTGCGCAACCGGGTTGGATTTTTTTGCGTCCAGCGTCACCACATGTTCGTGCAGCAAGCGGTTATAGGCAGCGATTTGCTCCAGATATTCATGGCGGTTCGGGCTGTCCGTTCCCCTGCTCATCTCGTTGGCGACCTCTTGCAAGGCGGCCATGCGCATTTGCGCGTGCCCGATCAGCTGGGAGCTCATGTCCTGGAATTGCAGGGTAGACACGGCCACCCCCACGTTATGCTCGACTTTCGAGTTGAGATGGTTCAGTTCGATCGCGTTTTTGGCGATGGTTTCATTGAGTTCCGTGAGGTCATTCATCATGGATTTGACATGCTGCTTGGAGTTCATCACGAAGGTCATGTCGTTTGCGGCAAGCTTGTCGATGTAATGTTCGGCGTGAACCAGCGATTCGCTGACATTGCCCACCAGCGTCCGTATCTGCTTGCTGAACTTGTTGGTGTTTTCGGAAAGATGGCGCACCTCGTCCGCTACCACGGCAAACCCGCGCCCGGCTTCGCCCGCGCGCGCCGCCTCGATCGCGGCGTTAAGCGCCAGCAGGTTTGTCTGTTTGGCGATGCCTTCCACCTCGTTCAGGATGCCAAGAATGCTGGAAACCTGCACGTTGATGACATCCATTTTTTCCACCAGCTCCATCGCATGCTTGCTGTTTTCTACGGTGCTGTCGACAAATTCGTTCATCGCTTTTTCAGTGTCGTGGACGAAAACCTCGAACTTTTGCTTTGCATTCCCGCCTCCGCTGCCCGCATCGCCATCCGTGATAAACAGTGTCAGCGCCTGCTGCGCGCGCACCTCTCCGGCCATTGCGGTAAAAGTGCTGACGAGTGTGGAAATAGCCTCGCTGAGAATCGTCTGGGTATTGCCCAATTCGGTATGCGCGGAATTGAGCTGATTGGATACCTCCTTGCCGAATTGCACATGAAACGAGTTGCTTTCATGGATAAGAGGGACGTCACCCTGCACCGCGAGCCCACCGGTTTCAGGCGGTTTTTCAGCGTTGCCGGTGCGGCTGAGCAGATAACACCAGAAGGGAACTAGAACCAGGAACAGCAACGCATCGGCCAGGACGACACCCGCACTGGAGAAATACAGCGCGTGCCCCCCCAGAAGGACGCCGCTAATCAATGTGCCAATAATGGCAAGGCGAGAATTATTTGTCATGGTCGATAATTACCTGTTTGCCGGGTAGCCGCAATGTGTTTTCTCATTGTTCGCATGCTCCATGTGGGAACGATGATAATGCAGGTCGGGCTACGCCCGACCGCTTCGACAAGCTCAGGGCAGACATGGTGGATAAGCCCACTCTATAGTTACCACAAAACTAATCAGGCGAATGACATAACAGGCTGCTGTCGTTTTCCCCCGCTACCGCGATTCTTTCCAGCGCGGCAAGCACTTCCATGCTGTCCGCCTCCAGTTTCCCAACCAGATCGATACCGCGCAACGCTTCCCCGTTGCGAAATGCCGTAACGGCCTCCCTGCCGTTTTGATGGAACGACTGATGCGGATTCGCCACGGCGGCATAACCATCCAGCCTGAAAAAGCAATCCTTGCCTTCGCCCTCAAAGTACCACTTGCCCAGCCGGCATGCGGTATGCGGTGCGAAGCTGTCGGCGTTGCGGTCCGATATTCCCATAAATACCTTGTAAATTTCGAATTTATAAAGAATATGGTCGATTTTGGTAACTTCGACGAAGCTGCGCAGCGCTGCCGCTGAAATCGTGCCTTCCATCTGGTGCGACAGATCCAGCAGGCGTTTCATGTTGTCCATCACCCCGGCTACATCACGACCGAATACTTGTGATTTCGATGCCAATCCCTCCATTTGCACTTTGGTGCGGTCAGTTTCGCCCTGGATGGCAACCACAATCGTCGAGATTTCGCTGGTCGCCTTCGCAGTGCGTTCGGCCAGCTTGCGCACTTCGTCCGCGACCACGGCAAAGCCGCGCCCTTGCTCACCCGCACGCGCCGCCTCGATTGCCGCGTTAAGCGCCAGCAGGTTGGTCTGGTCGGCGATTTCTTTGATCAACTGTACGATGCTGCCGATCTGCGCCGCGCGCTCGGTCAGGTTCTGCACGTTTTGCGAAGTTTGCAGCGTATCGCCGGACAAGGCATCCAGGCTCTGCGCAATCTGCAACACGGCTTCGCGGTTATTCACGGAAATGCTGGCTGCCTCGATGGCATGTTGCTTTTCCTGGCGCAACGCCTGCGCTGCGGCAGCCTGAGATTGTTGCAGCACGGCAAAAGAATCGCCGAACCCTTGCATATTGGCAAACAGCCGCGACGAAGTTTCATGCCCGGACTGAGTCCCTGCAAGTTCGGCACGCACCGCATCCCGCTCCCTTTCCAGCGCCTCCAGATTGCCGCGCAAAGCGGCAATCTCCTGGTCGGTTTGCGCCAGCCTGGCCTGCAATGCATGGTGCTCATGCCTCAATTTCCCGCAAAACATTGTTTTTCTCCTGTATTTGGGAAGTGGTGAATGGGGCTGCGCTTCGCGCCTCAGTAGGAAGTGGGAAAACCCACTTACCACTCCCTATTTGTTAATGCCCGCGCACGTCGCTGAGCAATTCCTTGATGTCGAGAATCAGAACGATATCGCCTTCGCTGGACATAGTGACACCCGCCACGCCTTTGGGGCGGAAAGTGTCCAGCGATTTGATCACCACATCGTCATGCCCGGCAAAACCATCCGCCGACAAGATGAAGCTGTTGCTGCCAAACTGCATCAGCACACCCACTTCCGGCACAACACCCTGCTCCCAGCCGATCAATTGGGCCAGCGGTAACACCGGCAGCACTTCGCCGCGCACGACCATGGTCGCTCTGCCGGATACTTGCTGCAATTGATCGGGTGTGATGGACAGAATTTCGCGCACCATCGACAGCGGCACGGCAAAGGATTGGTCTCCGAGGCGCAAGATCAGCACCGGCAGGATCGCCAGCGTAAGCGGCAGGGAAATGGTGATCACGGTGCCCCTCTCGGGTTCGGACTGAATGTTGATGACACCGTTCAGTTTCTGGATATTGGTTTTCACCACATCCATACCCACGCCGCGCCCCGATACGCTGGATATTTCTTCCTTGGTCGAAAAACCTGGCAGAAGAATAAGTTCAAGGCATTGATTCTCGTCCAGCGTGTTCGCGACTTCGTTGGTAATCAACCCCTTCTCGACGGCCTTGTTGCGGATCACGTCGGGGCGCATGCCGCGCCCATCGTCCTTGATGGTAATCAGGATGTGGTCGCCTTCCTGGCGCGCGCTCAATTCCACGATGCTTTTTTCCGGTTTGCCGGCGGCAATGCGTTTTTCGATTGTTTCCACGCCATGATCCACCGCGTTACGCACGAGGTGCACCAGCGGATCGTTCAAGTCCTCGATCATGGTCTTGTCCATCTCGGTTTCTTCGCCAATCAACACCAGCTCGACATCCTTGCCCAGCGACCGCGCCAAGTCGCGCGCCAAACGCGGGTACTTTTTGAACAGGCGACCGATCGGCTGCATGCGCGTCTTCATCACCGCATTCTGCAAATTCACCACCAGCATATCCAGTTGCGTGACGGATTGGTCGAGTTCGCTCAAGGTATTCTGATCGTTGCGCCCCTGCAGGATGTCGGAACGCAGATGGGTGAGCCGGTTCTTGGTCAAGCCGATTTCGCCGGAAAGGTTCAGCACCTGATCGAGGCGATCTGTATCGACGCGGATAGTGGATTCCTTGGCTTCCTGCGCCGGCACGTCTCCGCCACGGCGACCGACTGTAGAACCTGGCACATCGGCGGTGCGGCGACCGAAGGCTTCCTTTGTGGATTTCTCCTCCGAAACCGCTTCGGCAATTTTTTCCGGGTCGCGGGTTGCACCCACCTTGGCGACAATGTCCGTGCCGGTCAGCGCGGTATACAACGCGTTCCAGTCAATGCCGTCAGGAGCCTGCGCAGGCGATCCAGGTTGCGCCGCTGCGGGTATGGCGGCAGGGGCCGGTGTGCGTGCGCCTTCCGCCTTTTGTGCTTTGCCGCCCAGTTTCTGCCCATCCAGCGCAGATTTTAAATTGTCCAGAATATCGGCGGGAGCCGCAGCCGGTTGCAGGCTCTGCTGCAATGTGCTGAACATCCTGCGCACTTCGGCGGTCGCCGCAAAAATCACATCCATGAGTTCCGCGCTCAGCGTCAATTCGCGATTGCGCAGCTTGTCGAACAAGTTTTCGGTGAGATGGCACAGCGTTACCAATTCGGTCGCGTTGAGAAACCCCGCGCCACCCTTGATGGTGTGAAAGCCGCGAAATATCTCGTTCAGCAGCTTGCTATCATCCGGGCGCTTCTCCAGATCCATCAATTTGCTGTCCACATCGGACAGCATCTCCCCGGCCTCCATCAAGAAGTCGCTCAGCAACTCTTCCATGCCAGCAAAGTCGTTCATTCCATTCTCCTAATTCAGGGGCTAGAGGCTGGGGACTAGAAATTAACCTCATCTAGCCCCTAGCCTCTAATCCCTATTAAAACCCCAAACTCTCCAAAAGATCATCCACCTGATCCTGGCTGGTAACGACATCAGTACGTCCTTCCGCATTAATGACCGGCCCATTCAACAGCCCCGTTTCATACTCCGCCTTGACTGCGGGAGGCGCAGTCTCCAGCAATAACGTCACCAACTGTTGTTCCATTTCTTTTGTTACTTCAATGATTTTTTTGATGACCTGACCGGTCAGATCCTGGAAATCCTGCGCCATCATTATTTCCATCAGGTAGCCGTTGGTCGCCTTGGTCTGTTTGGGCACTTCATACAGGAATGCGTGCGTTTGCATGACAAGGTTCTTGAATTGCTCCACATCCAGTTTCTTCTCGAACAGCATTTGCCACTGCCCTGCCAGCCGGTACGACTCGACCTCGACCTTCTCCATGATAGGCTGCGCCGCGTCCGTCGCGTTCAATACTTTCTCCGCTGCCTGCTGCGTCAGGGTCGCCACATAATTCAGGCGGTCGCGCGCATTGGGGATGGAAGCTGCCGCTTTTTCGATTTCCTTGTTCAACCCCAGCTCGCGCAACGTATCGTGCAATGTTCTCGCCATATGCCCGATTTGGTTGATTACTTTCGCTGTTTCAACACCGGCAATCTCGCCACCCGCACCGGCCGCAGCGGAAAAGTTCGTCTCGGCAGTATTGGCCGCAACAATGCTGTCGAACAACGATTCCAGATCGTCGGAATCCCCGCTTGCGGTATTACTCGTCATGGCATCACTCACTTATTCAGATGTGGAAAATTCTGGAAGATTTTCTTCAACTTCTCATCCAGCGTTGCGGCGGTAAAGGGCTTGACCACATAGCCGCTCGCACCGGCTTTTGCCGCCTCGATAATATTTTCTTTCTTCGCTTCTGCCGTTACCATCAAAACCGGCAGGTGTTTGAGCTTTTCGTCCGCACGAATCGCGCGCAACAACTCGATCCCCGTCATGTTGGGCATATTCCAGTCCGAAACCACGAACTCAAACGGATCTGCGCGCAGCTTGGCCAGCGCCTCCACGCCGTCTTCCGCTTCCTGTACGTTGTTAAAACCCAATTCCTTGAGCAGATTGCGCACGATGCGGCGCATCGTCGAAAAATCATCCACTATCAGAAATTTCGTATTTTCTATACCCATTGCAAACCCCTAAATTCAGTCGTTAGTCGTTAGTCTCTAGCCTCTAGTAGTGTTACCGCTGCGCGGTTTTAACTAACGACTAACGACTAATGACTGCCTTTAACTGCCTTACGTCAACAACGGCCTCAGTGTTGTCGACAAAATCATCGAATCAAACTTCGGCACATAATAATCCACGCCGACGCGCCGTCCCATCGAGCGGTTTGCGTCGGATGACAGCGAAGAATGCATCACCACCGGTATGCCGTCAAAACGGCGATCCGATTTGATGTGCTGGGTCAGCACGTAGCCGTCCATTTCCGGCATTTCCGCGTCGGTCAGGATTACCTGTATCTGGTCATGCAAACTCGCCCCTGTGCTTTGCGCCACATCCGCCATCGCCTTGAGCCTGTCCCATGCCTCTTGCCCATTGTTCGACTGGATGTGCTTGACGCCCATCTTGTCCAGCACCTCGGCAATCTTCCTGCGCGCCACCATGGAATCGTCGGCAAAAAATATGCAGAGGCTCTGCGCCGATTCCACCGGCTCCACGCTGCCCACCACGCCTTCGCCGAATGCGTTGGCCAGGATCTGCTCGACATCCAGGATCGAGACCAGCGAACCATCCGGCAACTCGGTGATCGCGGTGATCAGCGACCCCTGGTCCGAGAGCATTCCCTCGGTGGCGCGCACCTTGTCCCAATCCACGCGGATGATGCGATCCACTCCCTTCACCAGGAAGCCGAGAATATGGTTGCTATATTCGGCCACCATCATGGTCTGATGTTTTTCGGTCGGATGTATCCCCATGAAAGCCGCCAGGTTCAGCACCGGCATCACATGCCCGCGCAACGACACGATGCCATCGACCCCATGCGGCATATTGGGCGTGCGCGTAATCTTTTTGGCCTGGCTGATTTCCTTGACCTTGAACACATTGATGCCGAACTTTTCATCGCTGCCCAAGTTAAACAGCAGAATTTCCATCTTGTTGGTTCCGGCCAGGTTGGTGCGCGCATCGACGCGATCCAGCAAGCCGCTCTGTTCACTGTTTAGCATGTCTTCCGTATAAGTCATTGCCTTCTCCCCGTCTGGTGAGTGGAAAGTGGGATGTGGGGGAGTGGGTTTCCCACTTTCCACTGAGGCACAAAGTGCCGTCCCACTCCCTACTCCCCACTAAACCAACAACCGCGCCAATGTCTGCGCCAATTTTTGTGCCTCGAATTTCGGCACGTATTCATCCACACCAACAGCCTTGCCCATTTGCTCATTCGAAGTGCTGCTCAGGGAAGAATGCATCAACACCGGTATCCCCGCAAACCGCTTGTCCGACTTGATCTTGCGTGTCAGCATATAACCGTCCATTTCGGGCATTTCGACGTCTGTCAGGATCACGTTCACTATTTCCTTGAGCGGCCTGTTTGCAGCGTCGGCATAATCAGCCAGCTTTAGCAATTCCTCCCAAGCCTGGCGGCCATTGATTGCGGAAATATACTTGACCTGCATAGCCTCCAGCGTCCGGGTAATCTGGTTGCGCGCCACCGATGAGTCATCCGCAAAAAATACCGTGCGATCCTTGCCCAGCGGCTGCACGCTCTTGAATATCGTCTCGTCGCTGTCAAAATGGCCGGTTTCGGAAAGGACTTTTTCCACGTCCAGCATCATTACCAGCCGCGCATCCTTTAATTCGGTAATCGCCGTAACCAGCCCCCCCATCTCCGCCACCAGCATTTGCGGCGGCACTCGCATCGCCGACCAATCCAGCCGCAGGATATTGTCCACTGCCTTGACCAGAAAACCCTGTGTATGCCCGTTATATTCGGTAACAATCATGATGTCCGGTTTGCTGCCGGTTTCGATGCCGATGTATTTGGCCAAGTCGATCACCGGAACCAGCACCCCGCGCAAACTTACCATCCCCTCTACCGCCTTGGGCATTTCCGGCGCGCGCGTAATGGGCGGGATGCGCATCACTTCGCGAACCTTGAACACGTTGATGCCGAATGTTTCTTCTCGCCCGGTACGATTGTCCACACCCAAGGAGAACATCAGGATTTCCAGCTTGTTGGTTCCAGCCAACTTGGTTCTGGCGTCAATACTTTTTAACAATTCCGACATTCTTTTCTCCTAATCCAGGGGGAGCGAGACAAAAGGCGCCCTGCCATTTGTCACCATGCGGCACGTTATATCAAAGACACGGCACAGCCGCAACAAATCTCTGCTCTTCGCCCCGATCGTCCCACCGCGCACCGGCTCACCCCATCGCGCATTTTGTCAAAGGATACCCGGCCTTTTTCAGGTCATTGGCCGATCCCGCCAATTCTTCTGCGGCCGATTTGGCATCCCTGGCAGATTGCGCATTGTTATCCACCAGACTGGTGACACGCTCCAGACTGTTGGCAACACTCTCGCTCGCCGCAGACTGCTCCTTCGTTGCGGTGGCAATATGCTCCATGCGCTCGTCCACATTGACCATTGCGACCCTGATTTTCTTGAGTCCTTCACCATTCAGGTGAACCAGAGCAACCCCGGCTTCAACATCGGTTATCGCGCCCTGCATGGAGCTTACAGCAGCCTCCGAGATCGTATTGATCTCGCCAATGGTGCCGGCGATATCCTTGGTGCTGTTTGCGGTGCGCTCCGCCAGTTTGCGCACCTCGTCCGCCACCACCGCGAAACCTCGCCCCTGCTCACCGGCGCGCGCCGCCTCGATTGCCGCGTTCAGCGCCAGCAGGTTGGTCTGCTCGGCGATATCCTTGATGGCGTTCGCAATCACGCCGATCTTCTGGATTGCCGCGCTGAGATCGGTGATCGTCTTGCTGGAAGACTGTACGGTATCCACGACCTTGCCCATTGCTGGTTTGATCTGGCCTTCCATCCGGTTGGCGTTCCCAAGAATAATTTCCTGCATTGCCCTCGCATCGTTGAGCGAGTCCGCCGCCATGCCCGCCACCTCGGCGATCGACTGGCTGAACTCCTCCATGGTGCTGGCAATCTGCTGGATATGATCCTGCTCGTCCACCACATTGCCCGCCACGCTGGATACCTTGGCGTCCATATCCATGATGCGCTGCTGCATCTGCCCGACCGGCGTGGCAATTTCGTCCACCATCGTGCGCAAATAGCATTGCATGGTCTGTATCTCGCAGAGCAGCGATCCCATTTCATCGCGGATGGAAAGATCCATTTCGGTATCGAGATTGCCCTCCATGATGTTCCTGAACTCGTTACCCACAATACGGACCGGGCGGCGCACATACTTATCGACGCAATAGCCAATAAAGAAGAATAGGAAGACTTGCAGCGCGATTTGCCCGCCCAGCATCATCATCTCCATGCGAAAAACCTTGGCGCTATCCGATTCCATGCCGACCACCACATCCGAGGCACCCAACACCGTACCCTCTGTCGCCGCATGGCAGGCCGTGCAATCGGTGCCGTGAAAATCCTTGCTCGCCAGATAGGGCGTTATCACCCGCACCACCGGAGCGCCGCTCGCATCGTTCATGAAAGTGATGCTTTGCTTCTTGCTCTCGATCACCTGCCGCTGCGCATCATCCTTGACCTGCTCTTCCGGCAGGCCGGGGCCGTACAAATCCACGACCTGCTTCGTACGGACAAGCTGCACGGACTTGATACCGGCTGATGCACCGGCCTTATGCATCAACAGCTTGCGGTTATTCACTTCGCTGAATTGCCCGACCACCATCAGCATGTTCGCGCTGTCGATGATTTCATTGGCAAGCTGTGTGCCCTTTTCGATCGCCAGCTTTTTCGGCTCCTCGCGGAGATCAGCGGACACGAGGATTTGTGCAGCCGCCAAGACAATGATCAGCGTAACCTGAATCATGAATTGCAGCTTGGCCTTCAGCGACCAGTTCTTGAACTTGAACCGCTCGTGTTTCGACTCGATTGGCGCGCCCGTCTTGTTCAGCTCCCTGTACAACGCCTCCGCTTCTGCGATCTGGTTGCGCGTCGGCGCCTTGCGCACCGACACATAGCCGGTAATTTTTCCGTTTTCAATAATCGGCGCGACGGTGGCGCGCACCCAATAGTGGTCGCCATTCTTGCAGCGGTTTTTGACCACACCGCGCCACGGGCGCTCGTCTTTCAGCGTATCCCACAGCCACTTGAAGGCCGAGGGCGGCATATCCGGGTGGCGCACGATGTTGTGGCTCTTGCCGATCAACTCTTCGCGTGTGTATCCGGAAATTTCCACGAACGCATCGTTTGCGTAGGTGACAATCCCTTTGGTGTCGGTTTTCGAGACAATGACGCCGTTCGCGGGGAACGGCACTTCCTTTTGCGATACATAAGCATTCTTGTTTTGCATAACCAGTCTTCCCCTTTTAATCAGAAGTGAAATATGTAGGGTGGAAAAAGCGTAGCGTTTCCACCGACGAATGGTGGATACGCGCTACGCGCTTTATCCACCCTACTTGGCTACTCCCCACTCCCTACTCCCCATTTCCCATCTAAACCCTGAATCTGCTCACCGCATCCTGCAACTCCCTTGCAAGATGCTCCAGACGCACAATATCCTGGGTATTCGATTCCAGCGCCGCATGATTCTCTTCCGACATTTGGGCGATCCTTTCCACATTGCGTGCAATCTCGGCGCTCGCCACGCCCTGTTCGCCCAACGACGCGGCAATGTCACCCACCCCGTGGCTGGATTGCGATACCGATTCTCCCGCCTGGATCAACACGCTCGAAACACGCTCAATATGCTCCTGTGTTGCCTGAAGGGAATGCAAGCCGGCCTGAACCGTCTCCTCGACATGGGTAGATTTCTGGTTCAGCGAGTTGGTCACATGATCGATCTCGTTGGCCGATTGCGCGGATTTTTCCGCCAGTTTGCGCACTTCGTCCGCCACCACCGCAAAACCGCGCCCCTGCTCTCCGGCGCGCGCCGCCTCGATCGCGGCATTCAGCGCCAGCAAGTTTGTCTGATCGGCGATCTCCTTCACCTGCTGCGTCATGCCGGCAATGGCACGCGTGCTATCGACAAACTCCTTCACCGATCCGGCGATCTGGTTAACCGTTTCTTGCACGCGGTTGATCTCACCGATCATTTCCGTCACGCTCTGGTTGCCTTGTTGGGTTTGCTGCAGACTCGCTTCGGACAGTTTGCGCACGCTTTCGGTATTGCCGGCCACCAAATTGATGCTTGCGGTGATTTCCTCCACCGTCGCCGCAGTGGAAGCCGCCGCTTCGCTTTGCGCCTGTGAGCCCTGCGCAATTTGCAGCGAGGACGCGGACAGTTGTGCCGCCGTACCGGATACCGTGCCGGCATGGCCGAGCACTTGGCGGATGATATTGGCGAAACCGTCGATCAGCCCGTTGAACGCCTTCGCCGCTTCACCGATTTCATCCTGCCCGTACACCTTGGCGCGAGCGCTCAAATTGCCGTCTGCCGACATTTTCACCATCACGCCGCGCAGCTCGTTCACCGAGCGGTTGACGCCGCTAATGATGGAAAACCCCAACGCACCGCCCAATGCCGCGCCGATCACGATCAGCACGACGGACAATAATCGCATGGTTTTGTATGTGGCCGCCGATTCCGCATGCAGCTTCTCGGCATCGCGCTTCTCCATCTCGATCAGCGCGTCCATCGATTCATTCAGCGGCGCATTCAACGGGACAATATGCTCTGTCTGAATCCGCCTGATTTCTGCAACATTATTGGCACGCATTGCGGCAACGGCCGGTTTGATTCCCTCTTCGACGAAGCGCGTACGCGCCTTGATAAATTTATCCGCCAGGGTTTTATCTTCCTCGTCTGTCAGCGAAGCCATGAAAGCCTCCCATTGCTTGTCGATTACAGATTTATTCTCCCCTATTTCCTGGATATATTTCGCAGTATTCTCAGGCTGGATAATCGCATTGGCGATGGCAAGCCGATTGGCAAGATTGGCTCTTGCAATGGCATCCATTTGTGCGAGGGGGATCAGTTTGGCTTCATACGTCAACTCCAGCGCGCCATTCGTCTTGCTGGCAGTGTACAGTCCCACCGCACCGACTATCACAAGCCCCGCCAGCAGAAATGCCAGCAAGAATACCAAACGGGTGCTGATTTTCATATTGTTCAACATTGCGCCCCCTGTTTATCAACCCTGCCCTTCAAAACCTGTCCAAAAGGATCTATAGCCATGCTTCCGCCAGCAAAGCAACCGAAGCAACACTTTTCCCACAGCTAGCACTTTAGCGGCAACAATCCGGTTTTCTTTTGACAAACAGAGAAATAAACATCGGTCAATTCACGGAATTGAGTTGGGTTCAGGCAAAATATCGGTAGAATTTCCTGTATCGCCAATGGAGTTGATCACAGGGATCGTGTTCAGATTTTTTTGGGGGGCGGACGCTTTGGGGGAGGTGAAATCTGTTAAACAGGCTCTGCTTAGCGCGTTTCCGGTATGGATGGAGCAGGCGGTACTGCGACGCCACTGATATCGCCTGGCTCCGCATCATCTTCGGCCACATCCTCTCCCACCACACCCCCGTCAAGGCTGGCCGCCTCCTCCGTTTTCTTGTTCATCACGATCATGCTGATGCGGCGGTTAACCGGATTCAGCGGATCCTCTTTCGTGAACAGAACGGCAGATGACAAGCCGATCACGCGGACAATTTTTTCCTCCGCCATGCCGCCCGCGATCAATTCGCGGCGCGATGCATTAGCCCGGTCCGCAGACAGCTCCCAATTGCTGTACCCCCTGGCGCCGCCCCCATAAATAGCCGCATCCGTGTGCCCGGAGATACTTACCTTGTTGGGCACCTCGTTCAGCATCTTGCCGATTTCATGCAATATTTCCCTGGTATAGTGTTCAAGTTCGGCACTGCCGATCTGAAACATCGGCCTGTTCTTTTCGTCGACGATCTGGATGCGCAACCCTTCGGTGGTGATATCGAGCAAAATTTGTTTCTTGAATTGCTGCAATTTTGGGCTGCTGTCGATGGCTTTCTCGATGCTGGCCTTCAGCTCCTTGAGTTTTTCGAGTTCTTTTTTGCGCTCGGCGCGCGCGATGGCCTGGCTGCTCGCCTTGATGTTTATGATTCTTTTTTCGGGGGGTAAATCGCCATATTTAACCTGCCCGGATGCGCGCGTCAGATCCTGCCCTCCGCCCTGAAGAATGCTCGAACTGTCGCCGCTCCCCTGCCCACCCTGCAACGCGACCTTGAGCGGCGTTTTAAAATACTCCGAAATGCCTTTCAGGTCGCCCGCAGTCACCGAGCCAAGCAGCCACATCAGCAGGAAAAACGCCATCATCGCCGTGACGAAATCGGCATAAGCGATCTTCCACGCGCCACCATGAGCCATGCCCACGATTTTCTTGACGCGCTTTACAACAATGGGTTTTTTATTCTTGTCGTCAGACATATTCAGGAGCGCGGATTGAGGATTGAGGATTGAGGATTGAGCCAGAAACGAAGCAGAGGATTTTCTCGATCCTCGATCCTAATTTAGCGTTTCTTTTTGACATGCTCCTCCAGTTCGGCGAAACTGGGGCGCTCCGTTGAATTCAGCGCTTTCCGGCCGAATTCAACGGCCATTGCCGGCGCATAGCCGTTAAGATTGGCCAACAGCGTCACCTTGATGGTCTGGAGCATTTTGGTCGCT
Source organism: Gallionella sp. (assembly GCA_049294375.1). Taxonomy (GTDB): domain Bacteria; phylum Pseudomonadota; class Gammaproteobacteria; order Burkholderiales; family Gallionellaceae; genus Gallionella. The sequence goes on from JBAQCT010000106.1 coordinate 17,780, forward strand.
TCTTCGGCTTTTTGCTCCAATGTTGTCGCCAGCGGGCCGACAAATCCGTAAGCAAGCAGGATACCGAGGAAAGTACCCACAAGGGCATGGGCAATCAGCATCCCCAATTCTGCGGGCGGAATGCCAACCGATTCCATGGTATGCACCACGCCCATCACCGCCGCGACAATGCCGAATGCCGGCATCCCGTCGCCCATTTTCGCGAGCACATGGGCGGATACCATCGATTCATGATGGTGCGTGTCGATTTCCACATCCATCAGGTTTTCGATTTCCATCGCGTTCAGGTTGCCGCTGACCATGATACGCAAATAGTCGGTCATGAACTCGATGATATGATGATCCGACGCAACTTTGGGGTATTTTGAAAAAATCGGGCTTTCGTGCGGCTCTTCCACGTCCCCCTCAATGGACATCAGGCCTTCCTTCCGCACCTTGCTCAGCAATTCATACAGCAAGGCCAGCACTTCCATGAAGTTATCCTTGGTGTACTTGGATCCGGTCAAAACCTTGGGCAAATCTTTGAGCGTCGCCTTGATCACCTTGGCGGTATTGCCCACAAGGAATGCGCCGGTTGCGGCCCCGCCGATCATCAGCAATTCGATCGGCTGGAGCAACGCGGCCAGATGCCCGCCAGCCATGGCAAAGCCGCCAAATACCGAGAAAATGACAATTATGTAGCCAACGATTACTAACATGCACGCTCTCTAATTTTTAGCGTTAAGGTCGATGAAGCCCTGCGGGCGTATTTTAGAGCAAATTCGCGGTGTGCAACGCAAGTTTTTGGTTTTTCCAGTCGGCTATCCCAATTTCATGTCGGAGGCCAAATAAACTTCAGGGGTGCGATAAGCCTGGCAAAGAGTATTCACCACGAAGAACACGGAGATCACGAAGATTTTTTATGGAATTGCACGATATTGTGCGCTTACCGGCAAGGTGGCTCTTATTTTCTGTGCGGCACATTGTTTTTCTTCGCGCTCTTCGCGGCCTTCGTGGTTCAACTACGATTTAACGTGAAACTCGCGTAGCGATTCATTTGCTCTTTCTCCCGCTTGCGGGGGAAAGTTGGATAGGGGGAAACGGGCATGGCGAGTTTTATTATCAGGCGTGACATTTTTGCCATGCCTGTTAGGGATAAACATCGCCTCCGCAATATTTCACGATTGATAAAAATGATGGAATAAGAGCTTTGATACCCACCTGGTGCAAAGTGGCGCACTCTACCTGACAGCGACTCGCTACGTGCCGCTCAGGCGGCTCAGGCGGCTTGTGCGGCAGCTAGCGATGCCTGCTTGGCAGCCCTGGTTTTACCGGCGCGCGCGGGAGGGTGGCAAATGCCGCAAACATAATTGTCGTGCAGGTCGTTCGCATGGGTTACGAAATAACCGCCGCATGTCTTGCAAGGGGCAAGCTGCATCATCCCGGCCTTGAAGAAGCGGATCAGAAACCATGCTCTGGTAATACTCAGCGACGGCTCAGTATCCTCGATGCCACGAACCTGATCGAGATATAAACGATAAGCGGTAATCAATGCCTGCACGCCATCGATACCGGCATACTTGATCAGGAACCGATAAATATCCATGAACATGGACGAGTGGATGTTCGGCTGCCAACTCATGAACCAATCCGTCGAGTAAGGCAACATTCCCTTGGAAGGAGATTCCCCCTTGATTTCCTTGTACAACCTGAGCAAGCGTTCGCGGCTCAACGTAGTCTCTTCCTGCAACAATTGCAGGCGCGCGCCCATTTCGATCAGGTCGATTGCGATTTTGACTTGCTGCGCCTCGCCCGCTACGGTTTTTACAACCGGTGTATCCACCTGCTTACGCCAACTCTTCAACGGGCTGCGCCGACATCAGGATCGCCGCATGCGCTTGCGACATCATGCGATCCTTGCTGTAGCCGGCCACCATGTTAAGCAGCAGGTTTTCCTCAAAACGGAAACAGCACAACAGCATGTTCGATGCCGCCATCTTGATGATCTGCGCGGGCGACAGGCCGGCGATCACATCCACCAAATCCTGGCTGATGCCCAAACGGAAAATTGCTGCGGGCTTGTCTTCCTTGATCATCTGTTGCGCCAGCATCAGATAAGTCAGATTAAGATCGCGAATGCCCTCTTGCAATTGCGTGGTGTTCATATAACCCCCCTTGTAGCCAGTTAAGAATAATCTCGAAACGGCTGCGCCATCCGGTAACCACTGCTTACACTACACCCAAGTTACGAATTGCAGCGGTCGCATTATCATGCGGGCATTAAGGGAATGAAATTGGAAGAGTGCCGATTTTTTTGTAAGAATGCCCGCTCGTTGCATGTAAGATTTATTCTTACAAAATGTAATTTTCGGTGCGCCTATAAATTTGTATGCTCCCGCTTCAACCAAGCCTCGGGCCAGTGTGTGATATTCTTCCCCAAGCCGCTTTCATTAAAAGGCCATGCTGGCTGCTCGATAATAAACTCCGGATGCTTCGCCGCAAAATCGCGTGCCGCAAAAGTCGGGTTATCTGTGATCCAGCCCGGTGTACCGCGCGGCACATCCGCCAAGTCGTACATGATTCCATCGGTAGCCACGATGTAAGAACCAGGCGTCACCAGCTCGGCATAAGCCTCAAGCTCGTCAAAAACATGTGCGTAAGTGTGGTTTGAATCAAGGATGACCAGCACCGTGTCCCCCGGCTTCAACGACGATTTTACCTTCGCCACGATTTCGGGTGCGATAGAACTGCCTTCGATCAGGGTGATGCGGTCGCTCAGCGCGTGCGTTTCGATGGCTGCGCGATTATGCGGGCGTATCTCGATGTCGATACCGATGACGCGACCCTTTTCCATCGCCTTGCACAGGCTGGAATAAAAAATCAGCGAACCCCCATGCGCCACGCCGGTTTCGACAATCACATCCGGTTTTACCTGAAAAATCACCTCCTGCATCCGGATCATATCTTCCGGCAACTGGATCACCGGACGCCCCATCCAGCTAAAAGTGTACTGGTATTTCTGATTCCAGCCTACCCTGACCCATTGACGTGAGATTGCCTCGAAAGCCTCTCTGGAATACATATCCAGGGTTTGGATTTTTCCAGCATCGTCCAGTGTCAGAGTGTTGGCTTCCGTATCCAGGGTGAGTTTCATCATTCGCTCCAATCAATCAAGTCGAGTTCGATGCCAGCCTCGGCCAGCAACTTCAGGTTTTCTTCGCGGTAATTAGGGTTTGTCAGCACGGCACTACAGACACCGCGCAGCGGGAGTTCTGACGGAGCAACAATGAGATGCCCGGTACCGGGGATGTAACGACCCTGTTTATTTGGATTCATGTCGACCACGCAGTCGATCAGAATACAATCCGGGTCGATCAGGTTAGCAAAAGTCGCACCCTTGGCTCCGGCGCCCCACAAAGCGACCTTTCCACGTGCCTTGAGTTCAAGTAGGTTGGACAGCCACTTCTGTCGAATGGGTTCATCATTTTCCCCAAAATCTTTTGCCAGCGTCGCAGTCTCAGCACAACTTTGAACGGCGGGCAAAACTGCTTCGGTTACTCGCGCTTCCAGCCACAAATACTGCCCGCCGAAGATGTGCTCGACGCGCTCCACGGCAAAACCGGAACGCTGAAAGGCATGACTGAGCGAACCGGCGGTGAACAGCGAACAATGTTCGTAGAAAAAATCGCATATTACCCGGTTGCGCAAAATCCACTCCACACAAGGGGTCTCGAAGAAAAGCCTTGCCTTGGGCGAGCGCGCCAGCGCCGCCCGTATCGAGCGCAACAAAGCCATCGGTTCAGGCACATGCTCGATCACATGGCGACACACCACCACATCGGCCGCAACATCGTTGCAGGTGTCATCGTAGTTGCAACGGCGGAACATTATTCGCCCATCCAGATCGGTATCCGCCCCGACATAGCTTGGATCAAAACCCAGCCCCTTGTTGTCAGCGCCTGGCGCATTCACCAGCTTGCGCAGAAATTGCCCCTTGCCGCAACCCACCTCCACAATGGTGCTGTTGCGCACACCCTGCCGTTCCACCATATCCTCGACCAACTCATCCAGATAGCCATCGAAATACGCCGAACAGGACTGGGTATTGTCATAGTTTTCGCCATAGGCCAGCTGCGCAATATCAAAAGTGCGGTTGAAGACAAAGCCGCATTCCTCACACACCATCAATTCAAGATCACCCCGTGCCACAGAACGCGCAGCTTCCCGGCTGTTGACGACGAGATTCTGATGTACGGGAACATGGGTGCGCTGGAGAAAAAGAGTCAGTTGGCTACTCCCGCAGACTGGGCACTGATCAATCATCAAGACAGCGCCTCACGCACGGTTAGTTCCAGACCCTGCACCAGAGAAAGCGCCGGTCGCCAGCCCAGTGTTTTGAGCTTGGAATTATCGCCCACCAGCAAGAGCGGCTCATCGGGGCGCTCCCCGTTCAAATCCAGCACGGCTCGCGGGTCGGCGTCAAGCAACTGCGCCAATTCGCGCACCATGTCCGCCAGCCGGACAGCCTCGCCGGAACTGATGTTGTAGGCCCCGCTTTCGCCGCTTTTCAGCAAGGTAACAAAACCTTCCGCCACATCCGAAGCATGTAAAAAATCACGGCGTGCGGGTGCATTCACCCCGAAAGGCTGGCGTTTTTTCCGGAACACCTCGATCAGCGAAGGAACAAGCCGCCTGTTATCCTCACCCCTGCCATAAAACAGGAACAACCGCCCCCAAGCACAGGACACCTGATACTGCCCGCATACCGCCATGACCAGCCTCTGCGCGGCATCCTTGGCTACCCCATATAGCGTGGCGGGGTTCAAGGGCGTGTCATCTTCCCGGCAGCGGCCCTGTGACCAGTCGTATTCCGCACAGGTACCGGCCACTATCACGCGCTGCCCGCCTGCCTCGCAAAACGCCTCAATCAACCGGACCGTAGCCTCCACCCAGCGCAGGTTCAGCGGCGAAGTCCAGTATTTGCCGTGCTCGGCATACCAAGCCAGATGCAGCAGATGTGTTGCTCCCGACACCTTGACCAGCGCGGCAAAGTCATTGGCCGCCAACAGGTCTGCCTCGATGAAATCGGCTACCGCAATTCCCTCCGGCAAGCGCCTTCCCGATACCACCGTATCGATCCCATGCTTCCGCAGGCAAGCCAAAACATGCTGCCCGAGAAAACCGCTTGCACCGGTTACCAGCACCTTCATGAAGGAATTCCATCCAGCACTTCCAGTTCCGGTACAGCCGTCACAAACTGCCCACCCCATTCCCGCGCATATGAAAGCTGCCGCATGATTTCGCCCTTCAGATTCCAGGGCAACAGCACAATATAGTTTGGTTTCGCTGTTTTTAACCACGCCTCATCCACAATGGGGATACGGCTTCCGGGCATGTATTTGCCTTGCTTGGCCGGGTTGCGATCCACTACAAACCTGATCAGGTCCGGACGAACCCCCGCATAGTTCATCAGGGTGTTGCCTTTTGCGGCGGCGCCATAAGCGGCAACGGTCTTTCCTCTGCGCCTGGCCTCCAGCAAAAATGCCAGAAAGTCATTTTTGATGTTTTCTGCTTTGGTTTGAAAACCTGCATAAAAACCGGCATCGAACATCCCGGCCTGCGCTTCCCGCCGGATGAGCTCATCCACCCTGGCGCTAATCGGTTGCTGGCCAGTATCACTACGCTGCGCATAAACACGGAGGCTACCTCCATGCGTACTCAACTCTTCGACGTCAAACACGGTCAGGCCGTTATCCCCGAAGATACGCCGGACTGTCGTGAAAGACAGATAGGAAAAATGCTCATGGTAAATAGTATCAAACTGGTTCTCCCGCACCAGATTCAAAAGATGCGGGAACTCGAACGTAGCCACGCCGGATGGCTTGAGCAATGCCACAAACCCGGAAACAAAATCGTTTATATCCGGCACATGGGCAAGCACGTTAATAGCGGTCATCAAATCTGCCTGCTTGCCCTGTGCTGCCATTTTTCTTGCCAGACTTACACCAAAAAAATCCTCGATAATCGGGATGCCCTTGATCCTGGCCGCTGCAGCGGTGCTTGCAGTAGGCTCCACACCGCAACAGGGAATGCCGCATGCCATAACGTACTGCAACAGGTAACCGTCGTTGGCCGCGACTTCCACGACATGCTTGCCCGCATCCAGCCCGAAGCGCGACACCATATCGGCAACGTATTGTTCCGCGTGCCTGAGCCATATATCCGAAAAGGAACTGAAGTAGGCATATTCCTCGTTGAATAACTCGGCTGCCCTTGAGTATGCCTTGGCTTGCACCAGCCAGCATGCTTCGCATACCAGCACTTCGAGCGGGAACCATTTTTCCGGGCGGCGCATCGTCAGTTCTGTCAGATAAGCATTGGACGGCGGAGCGCTCCCGAGATCCACAAGAACCAAGGATAAATCTGCATTGCAGTGACGGCAATTCATCTGTTTACTCCTGTTTAATTTCTTCGGGTTGAATTCCCGGTCGCTTGCAGCGTCGTGTTTCGTAGGATGGATTAAGCGCGTAGCACGAATCCACCGAAACAGGCGGCGGATACACGCCTCCGGCATTTTATCCGCTCTACCCAATAATTTTTACCGATCTTTTTCGCACCACTTCCCGAACATCTCCCGGTAGGCCGCCTCCACCGCGCGCGCGAACCCCGGCCCGTCCATCAGCGGCGAGTTTCTCATCCGTTCCCGCATGCCCGCCCTGAGCTCCGCCAGCGCTTGGGG
>JBAQCT010000107.1:0-2362 GCA_049294375.1 Gallionella sp.
TGAACGGCACGGTCAACAACCTCAAGGAACTGGTCGGGCAGATCAAGGACGCGACCGACACCATCAACACGGCGTCCAAGGAAATCGCCTCCGGCAACGCCGACCTGTCGCAGCGCACCGAGGAGCAGGCCTCCAGCCTCGAGGAGACCGCCTCCAGCATGGAAGAGCTGACCTCGACGGTGAAACAGAACGCCGAGAACGCCAAGCAGGCCAACCAGCTCGCGATCGGCGCATCCGACGTGGCGGGCAAGGGCGGCGCGGTGGTCGGCCAAGTGGTCACGACGATGGACTCGATCAACGAGTCCTCGCGCAAGATCGTGGACATCATCAGCGTCATCGACGGCATCGCGTTCCAGACCAACATCCTCGCGCTGAACGCGGCGGTCGAAGCGGCGCGCGCGGGCGAGCAGGGCAGGGGCTTCGCGGTGGTGGCCGGAGAAGTGCGCAACCTGGCCCAGAGGAGCGCGGCGGCGGCGAAAGAGATCAAGACCCTGATCGGGGACTCGGTCGAGAAAGTCGAAGGCGGCAGCAAGCTGGTCGCGCAGGCCGGGCAGACCATGGAAGAGATCGTCACGGCGATCAAGCGCGTGACCGACATCATGAGCGAGATCACCGCCGCGTCGGTCGAACAGAGCGCGGGCATCGAACAGGTCAACCTGGCCATCACCCAGATGGACGAAGTCACGCAGCAGAACGCGGCGCTGGTCGAGGAGGCCGCGGCTGCGGCGGAATCGCTGGAAGAACAGGCGCAGAGCCTGTCGGTATCGGTGGCGACGTTCAAGGTGGACGACAAGGGGGGCACGGCGCTGGTGCGCCGCGAAACCGCGCCCGTCGCCCGCGCGCCAGCTCATGCCGCCCCGGCGCACAAGGGCGCGGTCGCCAAGGCGCCCGCGAGAGCGCCCGCCGCCAAGCCGAAAGGCAAACCGCAATCGGATGACGATGGCGAGTGGGAAGAATTTTAATGTAACTACCCCCCTTCTCCCGCATGCGGGAGAAGGGGGTGCGAATCTATCCAGTATGAGTGGCTTGGCGCTTATCCATACCGAGCCCGAATGAAAACTTTCTGCGCGCAAGCGCACGATCATTAGTGATGGGCATCGAAAGATTGATGACCAACTGCGACATCAATTTGTTCGAAATGGCGGCTGTTTAAATGCCTGAATAGAAAATTAAGGAGGAAAAGTATGTTTAAGAACCTTACCATCAAAGCGCGCCTGATTTACCTCATTACATTTTTGTCAGTCGCATTGGCCGCCATCGGTTTCATCGGGCTGCGCGGCATGGGCCAAGCCAACGACGGGCTGCGCTCCGTGTATCTGGATCGCGCCGTACCGTTGGGGCAGCTTGCCGAAATCTCCGATCTCATGGCCGAAAATATCCGCCAGTTGCATCTGGCCAGCATGCACGATTCGCGTCTGGCAGAAAGCAAGTTGCATGATCACCCGATCTCCATGCATACCGACAAGGTCGAGAAGAATATTGCCGAAATCAGCAAGCTATGGGAGGGCTATGCCGCAAGTTACATGACCCCGGAAGAGAAAAAGATCGCGGATGATTATCTGGCAAAGCGCAAGCTATTCGTCAAGGATGGGTTGCTGGCGACAATGGATATCTACAAGCAAGGCCGCTATGCGGAAGCCAACGAAAAAATGATCAAGGTTGTCGGCCCTCTGGGTATAGCGGCAATGGACAGGGCAGACGATCTGAAAGATTTGCAGATCGACGTCGCCAAAGAGGAGTACGAAAAATCCGATGCGGCCTACAAAAGCACCCGCCTTGTTTCCATTGTATCTATCGTGCTGGGCATCGGTCTCGCAGTGTTCATCGGTATCATGCTGATCCGCAACATTTTGCGTTCATTGCAAACAGCGCAGCGTGTAGCGGGTGCGATCGCAGAGGGCGATTTAAGCTCCGATATTGATACTGGCCAGCAAGACGAGGTCGGTGTGCTGTTGCTTTCGATGAAGACGATGCAGGAGAGCCTGAAGCAGATCGTCGGGGAGACCAAGGGCATTGTCGAAGCAGCGAGCAAAGGCGATTTCGACACCAAGATGAACATGGACGGCAAGGCGGGCTACACGAAGGAGCTGTCCGAGCTCCTGAACCAGCTCTCCAATGTCACCGAAACCGGCATCGCCGACGTGGTGCGCGTGGCCAACGCGCTGGCCAAGGGCGACCTGACGCAGACCATCAGCAAGGAATATGCCGGCTCTTTCAACGACATGAAGGTCGGGGTGAACGGCACGGTCAACAACCTCAAGGAACTGGTCGGGCAGATCAAGGACGCGACCGACACCATCAACACGGCGTCCAAGGAAATCGCCTCCGGCAACGCCGACCTGTCGCAGCGCACCGAGGAGCA
>JBAQCT010000108.1:0-23649 GCA_049294375.1 Gallionella sp.
TTGCAATATCGCCGCACGGTTGCTCGGCGAAAAAACTTTTTCTGCGGCATCCCGCCAAGCCAGCCACTGGAAATTCAAATGCTCGTCCGGCGCAAGCCGGATAGCAGCAACAGGACACGGCAGTTGCAAGCCGAACACATGCTCGGTGTTGTGGGTAATGCCGGGAGGATAGCGGTATCGCCATTGCGGGTAAATCTCGTAGACGTTTTGCAATTGCCAGTCAGCCAGCGCGTATTGACGGGCGTCCAGCCCGGTCTCTTCGCGCACCTCGCGTATCGCCGTCTCAACCAGTGTTTCTCCCGCTTCGCAACTGCCGGTGACGGATTGCCAGTAGCCGGGATGGTCGGCGCGCTCCAGCAACAATACCTCCAGATCAGCGGTGTGGATCACCACCAGCACCGAAACCGGCTGTTTATAACCGGGCATATATTCCTGGCTTCAGCAGAAAAATATCCAGAAAGCCTTGTTGCGCTGCCGCCAGTACACCACCGTGTCGGCTAAGATATCCTGTGCGATTTCCCTGTCGTTGGCGGAAAGGCCGAGCGTGTCGCTGGCATTGCGCAACAACAGCACATAGCCGATCTTCTCGCCGCACCAGGACAGATCGCACAACGCGTCGGCCAGCGCATCCCAGTTTGCGCCGAATCCGGATGGAAAACTGGCCGCCTGCGCGAGTGCATTGAGCAGGTTCTGCTTGCCTTTGACACCCTTGAGGTCGGCGTCGAACAGCGCGAAACCAGCTTCACTGGCCGTATTGCGCAATGCCTCGACACTGCATTGCAGCGAATAGCTGCCCGCTGCTCCCCGATTATTCAATTGCTGCGCCAGTGCAGTCATATCCCGACCTTCCTCCGCAGGGGGAAGGAACGATTGTCCCCTCTCCTTCTGGGGGAGGGTTAGGGTGGGGGAATCTTTTGGCATGGCTACTCCAGAATGCGTTTGAAAGTTTTGTAATGATCGGCGGTGTAATAATACTCGTTTACCTTTCCGCTGATAATACGGCGCGCACCGCGATTGCGCGCACCGGGCGTCTTGACGGTGTATTCGCGATAATAGCCTCGCGGCTGTTTCGGCAAAATGCGCTCGTAATTTTTGAACACCACGCCATCGCGCGGGTAAGCGAGCGGCCCGCCCCGCTTGATGGTTTGCAACGTATCGCGCACCTCGACAGGTAGATTGGCCACCGCAATAGTCGGTAGGTCGAATTGCGCCACCGGCTCGGCCTGTCCGGGCGGCAGCCACAGTAGTGCCGCCAGCAATACCCCCCAGAACCGCAGCGAATGTGCCACCTTCAACCCTTGGTGACTTCCGCAGTGGTCTGCACCTGCTGGCGCAGACGAATGTGCAGGTCGCGCAATTGCCGTTCATCCACCGCGCTCGGCGCCTGGGTCAACAGGCATTGTGCGCGCTGCGTCTTGGGGAAGGCGATCACGTCGCGGATCGATTCCGAACCGGTCATCATGGTGACGATGCGATCCAGCCCGAACGCCAGCCCGCCGTGCGGCGGCGCGCCGTATTGCAAGGCATCGAGCAGGAAGCCGAACTTGAGCTGCGCTTCCTCCGCGCCGATATTGAGCGCACGGAACACCTGAGACTGCACCGCTTCCTTATGGATACGCACGGAGCCTCCGCCAAGCTCCGAGCCGTTCAACGCGAGGTCATACGCCTTCGCCAGACACTTGCCCGGATCGCTTTCCAGCAGCGCGAGGTGTTCGTCCTTGGGTGCGGTGAACGGGTGATGGCAAGCCGTCCAGCGCTTGTCTTCCTCGTCGTATTCGAACATCGGGAAGTCCACCACCCACAGCGGCTCCCATGCCTTGCCGTTGACGTAGCCCTTCTCGTGGCCGATCTTGCTGCGCAACGCGCCGAGCGCGTCGTTGACGATCTTGGCCTTGTCCGCGCCGAAGAAGATCAGGTCGCCGTTCTGTGCGCCGGTGCGTTCGATGATGGTTTTCAGTGCTGCCTCGTGAAGGTTCTTCACGATCGGGGACTGCAGGCCGGTCTCGTTGAGCTGCGTGGTGTCGTTGACCTTGATGTAGGCCAGCCCCTTCGCGCCGTATATCTTCACAAACTCGGTGTAGGCGTCGATCTCGCCACGAGTCAGGCTCGCTCCGTTGGGAATACGGAGTGCTGCCACACGACCATTCCCCGAACTTGCGACACCCGAGAACACCTTGAACGCAACATCCTTCACCGCATCGGTCACCTCGGTCAGCTCCAGCGTGATGCGCAGATCCGGTTTGTCCGAGCCGAAGCGCGCCATTGCTTCCGCATAGGTCAGGCGCGGAAACGGGTTGGGCAAGTCGGCATCCAGCGCTTCCTTGAACACGGTGCGGATCAGCTCCTCCATCAGCGCGGTGATCTGCGTCTCATTCAGGAACGAAGTCTCGATATCGACCTGGGTGAATTCCGGCTGGCGATCGGCGCGCAGGTCTTCGTCGCGGAAGCATTTGGTGATCTGGTAATAGCGGTCGAAGCCAGACACCATCAGCAGCTGCTTGAACAGCTGCGGCGACTGCGGCAGCGCGAAAAACTCGCCCGGATGCACCCTCGACGGCACCAGATAGTCGCGCGCGCCTTCCGGCGTAGACTTGGTCAGCATCGGCGTTTCGATGTCGATGAAGCCGCGGCTGTCGAGAAAGCGACGGAATGCCATCGCTACCTTGTAGCGCAGCATCATGTTCTTCTGCATCTGCGGACGGCGCAAATCGAGCACACGATGGGTCAGGCGCACGTTCTCGGAAAGATTCTCGTCATCCATCTGGAACGGCAACGCCACCGACACGTTCAACACCTCGATCTCGTGGCACAGCACCTCGATCTCGCCGCTGCCGATATTGGCATTGGTGGTGCCCGCCGGGCGGCTGCGCACCTTGCCGGTGACGCGCAGCACGAACTCGTTGCGCACCGATTCAGCAATTTTGAACATCTCCGGGCGATCCGGGTCGCATACGATTTGCGCCAAGCCTTCGCGATCGCGCAGGTCGATGAAAATCACTCCGCCGTGGTCGCGGCGACGATGCGCCCAGCCGCACAGGCTGACAGTTTGGTCGAGTTGGTCGGTGTTGAGCAATCCGCAGTAATGAGTTCGCATGATTCGGTTTCTTGAAAAGTATTTTGGGAAATATTAGGGTTAATTTGACTGGGGAATCTGGGCGATGGCGCGTTGTTTCCCCGCTTCCTGATCCGCCACCACCCCCATCGAAACGATGGTGCGCAATGCGATATCCACCGTCATATCCAGTTCAATCGTATCGGCCTTGCGCACATAGAAATAGAAGCCGTTCACCGGGCTCGGCGTGGTGGGAATAAACACGGCGACATATTCCTCATCGAACCGGCCAGCCACCTCACGCGGAACGCTGGTCTGGAACGCCAGTGACCAAGACTGCGGATGAGGATAGCGCACCAGCAACACCTTGCGGAAGGAATTACCGCTGCCGGACAGCAAGGTATCGCTGACCTGCTTGACGCCTTTATAGATGCTGCCGACAAACGGCACATGAAGCATCGCTTTTTCCGACGCATCCCAGAGTTTCTGGCCAAATACGTTGCGGATGAGCAAGCCGGTGAGCAACACGACCCCCAGCGTCAGGATGATGCCCAGCCCCGGAATATGCATGCCCAGCACCCTGTCCGGGCGCCATTGCTCCGGCAACAGCAGCAATGTCTGATCCATCGTCCCGATGGTCAGATCCAGCACCCATAATGTGATGCCGAGCGGAACCCATACCAGCAGGCCGGTGATGAGGTATTTTTTCATCAGGTTAAGCAACGCCGCTGGCCACCGGGCAGGAACTGGCACCGGCGCAAGAAGACGCACAAGCAGGCTCAGCCTTGGGTTCAGCCTTGGGCGGGTTCTTGAAGTCGGTGGCGTAATAACCGCTGCCTTTCAACTGGAAACCGGCCGCGGTCAGTTGTTTGGCAAAAGTCTCCTTGCCGCATTCTGGGCAAATCGTGAGCGGCGCATCGCTCATTTTTTGCATCACGTCTTTTTGCAGGCCGCAACTCGAGCAGCCGTAAGCGTAAATAGGCATGGAATCCTCCTGGGAACCTCTAAAAACCCACATTTCATCCCAACTGCTGTGTTGCGGAAAAAATTTCTTGCTTACATATCATACATATGCGGCGCTGCGAAATTGTTTTCCGCGCCTTGCATTTGGGCGAAATCTGAATTTTTAGAGGTTCCCCCTATCGGGTAAATTTCAAAGGCGCGCATTATACATTAGGGCGGCTACCAAAACAGTTATCCTAGGCGCGAATTCTGTTGAGTATTCGGCGCCCGGTAGTTTAGAATGCGCCCTCCTGTTTATTGGGATTTCAATTTTGTCTCAGCAAAATCTAGTTGAAATTCGCGACCTCAATTTTACCTACGACAAGCGGCCCGTGCTGCAAGGTATCAATATGGTTTTTCCGAAAGGAAAATTGATTACTATCATGGGCCTGAGCGGTTGCGGCAAAACGACGCTACTGCGGCTTATCGGTGGCGCGCTGGAGCCGGTCAAGGGTTACATCAAGGTAGATGGAAAAATCATCCATGAACTGAATCAGGATAGTTTGTATGATATGCGCCGAAAAATGGGTATGTTGTTCCAGTTCGGTGCGCTGTTCACGGATATGTCGGTTTATGACAACGTGGCATTTCAGATGCGCGAACATACCGACCTGCCCGAGGAGCTGATCCACGATCTCGTCTTGATGAAACTGCATGCCGTCGGATTGCGCGGGACACATAACCTGATGCCTTCTGAACTGTCCGGTGGGATGGCGAGGCGTGTGGCGCTGGCACGCACTGTGGCGCTCGATCCGATGCTGATTATGTATGATGAACCCTTTGCGGGGCTGGATCCGATTTCATTGACTGTCGTGGGCAATTTGATCCGCCGCCTGAATGACGCGCTGGGCGCGACTTCGATAATAGTCACACATGATGTGCAGGAATCGCTAAAAATCGTCGATTATGTTTATTTCATGTCCAATGGTGTGATTGTGGCAGAAGGGACGCCGGATGAAATTCGCGCCTCTGACGAGGATTTTGTGCACCAGTTCGTACATGGCGAAATGGACGGCCCGATGCCATTCCATTACCCCGGCGGCAATTATCGCCAGGATTTAAACTTGCAAGCCGCTTGAGCTTGCGAACACTTTGAATTTGAAAGCCTGAGAGATTACCGATTATGCCGGCAGTTAAAGCTATCAGGGGGATTGGGCACCGTACCATTAACGCGGTATGGCGCATCGGGATGGCGACGCGCTTCTTTTTCCTTACCCTGGTGTATTCCGGAAGCAGTTTTCGGCGTTTTCACCTGATTATCAAGGAGCTGTTTTCCACCGGTGTGATGTCCCTCATCATCATCGTCGTGGCCGGTCTGTTCGTCGGCATGGTGCTGGGTTTGCAGGGTTACGAGACGTTAAAGCGTTACGGCTCCGAATCCGCGCTCGGCGTGATGGTGGCATTGGGTTTGGTGCGCGAACTGGGGCCCGTAGTTGCCGCCCTGTTGTTTGCCAGCCGCGCCGGATCGGCGATGACGGCGGAAATCGGTTTGATGAAAGCGACCGAGCAAATTTCGGCGATGGAGATGATGGCGGTGCATCCGATCGCGCGCATCGTCGCGCCGCGTTTCTGGGCGGGAATAATTTCCATGCCGCTGCTGGCAGCCTTGTTCAGCGCGGTCGGTGTATTCGGCGGCTATTTTGTCGGCGTGGTCCAGATCGGCGTGGACGAAGGCTCGTTCTGGGCACAAATGCAGGCGGCAGTGGATTTTGAGCATGACATAATGAATGGGGTGATCAAGAGTTTTGTGTTTGGCACAGCGGTGACGGTAATAGCGCTGTTTGAGGGCTATGATGCGCCACCGACCGCAGAAGGCGTTTCCGGCGCGACCACGCGCACGGTGGTCACATCTTCCCTGGTGATTTTGATGCTGGATTTTATTTTGACTGCGATGATGTTTGGAGGAAGTTAAATCATGGAGCGTACCGGAATAGATTTATGGGTTGGGATGTTCGTGGTGGCGGGCGTTGCAGCGCTGGTGATGCTGGCGATGAAAGTCGGGAACCTGGGTACTTACAATGTGTCCGATGCCTATCAGATCCATGCCTATTTCACAAACATTGGCGGCCTGAAGGCTACCGCTTCGATTAAAAGCGCCGGTGTATTGGTCGGGCGCGTTGAATCGATTTCGCTGGATACGCAACGCTATGAGGCAAAAGTGGTGATGAGCATTGATAAACGCTATCAGTTTTCAAAGGATACGATCGGCAAAATACTGACATCGGGTTTGCTGGGGGAACAGTACATAGGCTTGGATGCCGGCGGTGAAGAAGCGATGCTGAAACATGGAGAACAACTGAAAAAGACCCAATCTGCAATGGTATTGGAAGATTTGATCGGCAAGTTTTTATACAGTAAAGCCGAAGAACCTGCCAAGTGATCTCGACTAAATGACAAAAATGGAGGAATGCTGAAAATGAAATATCTGTTTAGGTTTATCGTGTGTTTACTATGTGTTGCCAATGCCGCGCAGGCTGAGATAATTGCGCCGGATGTGTTGATCAAGACTACTGTGGATGAAGTCCTCTCCATCGTCAAGCATGACAAAGACATCAAAGCCGGTAATCAGCAAAAAATCCTGGAGATGGTTGAATCCAAGGTATTGCCGCATTTCGACTTCGTGCACATGACCCGGCTATCTGTGGGCAAATCCTGGCGCACTGCGACCCCGGAACAGAAACAGGCGCTGGTAAGCGAGTACCGCAACTTGCTGG
This sequence comes from Gallionella sp., assembly GCA_049294375.1. Classification (GTDB taxonomy): domain Bacteria; phylum Pseudomonadota; class Gammaproteobacteria; order Burkholderiales; family Gallionellaceae; genus Gallionella. The sequence continues at coordinate 6,769 of JBAQCT010000108.1, forward strand.
TGCGCACTTATACCAAGGCCTTTACCATATACCGTGACCAGACAGTAGAAATAAAGCCGTTAAAAATGGCTGCCGACGCGACCGAGGTTACCGTCAAGACCACCATCAACAAACCGGGAGCAGCGCCTATTCCAGTCAATTATGAAATGGAAAAAGGCACCAACACGTGGAAGGTTTTCGATTTGACCATAGAAGGCGTAAGCCTGGTGACCAGCTATCGCGGAACATTCAATTCTGAAATCCAGGAAAAAGGGATTGATGGCCTGATCCAGACCCTGTCCGACAAAAACAAGAATGCTGGCCTGAGAACGGCAGAGGCAAAGTGATTACATGCGAAGGTAACCGGCTGACGGTGCATGGCCGATTGACTATCGAAACTGTGCCTGCCCTGTTTGAAACCGGTTTGCAACACTTGAACGGCGGGAGTTTCCTGGTAGATTTTTCGAAAGTTGAGGCCGTCGACTCTGCAGCAGTTAGTTTGCTGCTGGGCTGGGCAAGAGCCGCCAAGCGTAAACAGCATGATTTGAAGGTATCCGGATTGCCCGACGACCTGTTGAGCTTGGCACGCTTGTATGGCGTATCGGACTTGCTACCGCAGCAATCCGTATAGCGGCCCCATAAACAATCCTGCGCGCAAGGCGCACCTTCGCAAACCCTATTTCGCAATCGGCAAACAACAGGATCGGTAATGGTCACCCCGGAAAGTATTCAGTTCAACATCGCGCAGGGTATGCAGACCGAGTATCTGGATGTGGACGGTGATGGCCATCATTTCGAAGCAGTAGTGGTCAGCGATGCATTTGCCGGCAAAAACCGCGTGCAACGCCACCAGCTGGTATATCAAACTCTGGGTGACCGAATGCGCGAAGAAATCCATGCGCTGTCGATAAAAACCTATACACCACAAGAGTGGGAAAAAAGCCGCTAGCCACTACCGACTGAATCCATGCAAAAACTGGCAATCATGGGCGGCAATCGCCTCAACGGCGAAGTGCGCATCTCCGGCGCCAAGAATGCGGCATTGCCGATACTGTGCGCCGGGCTATTGACCAGCGAGCCGCTGCAACTCGGCAATGTGCCGGACCTGAACGACGTCGCCACAATGCGCAAACTGCTACAGCAGATGGGCATGGCGATAGAGATAAACGGCGGCGATAACATTTTATCTGCGGCAAAAATCAGCAAGCTCGAAGCGCCTTATGACATGGTGAAAACCATGCGCGCCGCAATACTGGTGCTGGGGCCGCTGGTAGCGCGCTTCGGCGAGGCGCGCGTTTCGTTGCCGGGGGGATGCGCCATCGGCTCGCGCCCGGTCGACCTGCACATCAAGGGCTTGCAGGCGATGGGCGCGGAAATCCATATCGAGCACGGCTATATCCATGCAAAAGTGCCCCAAAAAGGCAGAAGCGGGCATGGTGGCAGCGGGCGACTCAGGGGCGCGCGCATATTCTTCGATCTGGTCAGCGTCACCGGCACGGAAAACCTGATGATGGCCGCAACGCTGGCGGACGGCGTGACCGTACTGGAAAACGCGGCACGCGAGCCGGAAGTAGTGGATATGGCGCATTGCCTGATCGCCATGGGCGCAAAAATTGAAGGCGCGGGCAGCGACACCATCACCGTTACCGGCGTGGAGAAACTGCATGGCGCATCGCACCGCATCATGCCGGATCGCATCGAAAGCGGCACGTTTCTGGTTGCGGCGACGGCAGCGGGCGGCAACATCACACTGACCGATACGCGCGCCGACATTCTCGACAACGTGCTGGAGAAACTTCATGAGGCTGGCGCAATCATAAAAGCATCGGGCAGTACAATTAACCTGAAAATGGATAAGCGTCCCAAGGCGGTAAATGTGCGCACCGCGCCCTATCCGGCGTTTCCCACCGACATGCAGGCGCAATTCATGGCAATGAATTGCATCGCGGAAGGCAGCGCGATGGTGGTTGAAACAATTTTCGAAAACCGCTTCATGCACGTGCAGGAATTGCGCCGCCTCGGCGCACAGATCGACGTGGAAGGCAATACCGCCGTGGTCAGGGGTTGCGCGCAACTGGAAGGAGCATCAATCATGGCGACCGATTTGCGCGCCTCGGCATGCCTGGTCATCGCCGGGTTGGTGGCTCAGGGCGAAACTATCGTCGACCGGATATACCACCTGGATCGCGGCTACGAACATATTGAGGCGAAGCTCTCGCAGCTTGGTGCCCATATTCGCCGCCTGAAATAGCGGGCTGTGTAGATATTGCCCCTGAAATCAAATCTGCTGTCACCGGATTAAAAAATGCAAATTCGTTCCCTCACGCAAATCTTGGCAAAATTGTTTTTATCCGGCCTGAAAAACCACATTGAGCCACTCGATTGAAAAAAACGGGATCGTCGATGTCGCCGCCGCAGTAATATTCCACGCCGACGGCTCCTTCCTGCTGGCGCAACGCCCCGCTGGCAAAGTATATGAAGGTTATTGGGAATTTCCCGGCGGCAAGATCGAGGCAAACGAAACACCCTTGCACGCGCTGCACCGCGAACTGGGCGAGGAATTAGGTATTACGCCCATTACCACCTACCCCTGGCTGACACGGATATTCACTTATCCGCATGCCACCGTCAGGCTGCATTTCTTTCGCGTGACCGAATGGCAGGGAAAATTGCATGGTCATGAAGGCCAGCAGTTTGCATGGCAACCCCCCGCCCTATCCTTGAAGACCGGGCAGCAGCTCTCTGTTTCTCCTGTATTGCCTGCCAATGCACCGATCCTGCGCGCGCTGGAATTGCCCTATCTGTATGCCATCAGCAACGCCGCCGAACTGGGTGTGGAGGAATTCATGCGGAGGCTGGAGCGTGCGTTACAAAACGGCTTGCGCCTGCTGCAGGTGCGCGAGAAAAACTTGTCCCGTGATGAGATACGAGCATTGTCGCTACGCGTGCTGGAACTGGCCCATACGCATGGGGCGCGCGTCCTGATCAACAGGGATATCGAGTTGGCATGTAAAACTGGCGCAGATGGCGTGCATCTGAACAGTGTACAGCTTGCCGCGTGCAATGTGCGCCCCGATGTGCCATGGTGCGGCGCTTCCTGCCACAATGCCGAAGAATTGCGCCGCGCCGAAGCGCTGGGTTGCGACTTTGCGCTGTTGGGTCCGGTGCTGCCGACCCAATCCCATCCCGGCGCGCCGCATCTGGGCTGGGAAAGCTTCGCGGCCATCGCGGCGGATTCATTTATTCCGGTATATGCGCTGGGCGGCTTGACCCGTGATGATATGCAAACCGCATGGCGACATGGCGCGCACGGCATCAGCTTGCTGCGTCAAGCCTGGTGATCCCACTTCCATTTTATCGCTGATACTGCGTTGGCTTCCTGATGTAACTACTAGCCATTCGACTAAGCTGTCAAAAGACGACAGCAAAGTCGCTGGTTATCGCACGCTCCTAGCCGTGCTTGTTGCACTGCCGGCGTCGCGCACTCGTGCCGCCTTGTCTCAGCTTCGAAATGAAACCGGAATAGACGCCTCTTCGGATAATTCCTGTTCGCGTTGTTCGACGCGATATTCTTCATTCGCCCATTTACCCAAGTCGATCATTTTGCAGCGTTCGCTGCAAAATGGGCGGAAACGATTGCCGATATCCCATTGATGTTCGATGCCGCAATGCGGGCAGGCAACAATCGGCGGTATCTTGCCCGGCATTATGACAAGAGGCTGCAAAAGGTCAGGTCAAACGGCACATCCTGTTCGAACAGTGTGGATTTTGCAGCGTAGTTGGCGGAGATAAAGCGGATATTGATGGCATACTTATTGGCGCCGACCTCCGGCATGCAGGCCAAATCGCTGCCCAGGCTGACGCGCAGCATCTGCGCGGTGCGCCCACCCTGCATTTGCTGGAAAATTCCATGATGCGCGGTGAAGTGAAAGACCTTGCCACTTTCCCGCAGCAGGCGCAGGACGATTCTCAAACCGGCATATAAAGGCAAGAATGGGGCCAGCCACATTTGCAGGTTTTTACGCCGCAAGGCGGCGTCCTGGCATTGCCAGTAGTGATAGGAAGGCAAGTCAAATTCACATGCGCCCCCAGGTATGCATGTACGCTGTTTGATGCCCATCAACCATTCATTTTCGCGTATATGCTGTCCGATCTTTCCCGTCATGGCGAGCATATTTGCAGAAGCCTCCTCGATCTCGGCAAGGAGATCTTCCAGCGCCGCTTCAGATATTTCCGGATTATTATGCAGGCCGGAAAGAGTGCGTTTCTGGCGCTCCAGTTCTTGCAGCAGTTCGGATTTCAAATCGGCGCGGCTGATTACTTCAAGAATCTCAAATAAAGTGAGAAGCGCAACATGATGGTCTTCTCCCTGATCCCGCATGATGAAATGTTCCGTGTGTGCGAACAAATCCTCTAGCCGCAACAAGGTGCGTACTTTTTCATTGAGAGGAAACTCATATTCGATCACGATTACATCAGCGGGTAAATTTTATTTGCGAAAAATAATCTTTCATTTTTAAACGTTCATTATTCACATGGCCACCGGAGTTGCACCAAAAACATTTCCCTTGTTTTTTCGGCTCCAAACCCTCCAAGCTGCATTTTGCGCATTCTATCACCGCCGGTCAGCCGGATTAAGAGCATAAATAGGCCTTAATTTGATGCATTCTTTACGCCATCAAAATTGTGCATCGAGTAGCGCTCATGCAGGGCAGACACCTGCTTGCCCAAATTATCCATACCGGCATCATTGAATATGATGTCATCGGCCAACCGCAGGCGTTCAGCCCGTGGAGTTTGCCGGGCGATAATGGCACGCACCTCCGCTTCCGTCATGCTGCTGCGCCCGATAACGCGCGCAATCTGGGTATTCTCATCGCAATCCACCACCAGCACGCGCTGCACCAGTTGCCGGAATGCCGGGCTCTCCGGCAGCAGCGGCACAACGACAAGGATATAGGGCTTGCCCTGCAACTGCCGCAACTGCGCCTCGGCATGTTGCCGTATCAGCGGGTGCAGGATGCGCTCCAGCCGTTGCTTGGCGGCAGCATCCGAAAAGATCAGCCCGCGCATCTTGGCACGATCCAGTGCGCCATCGCGTGTGAAATAATCGCCACCGAAGGCAGCGCGGATCGCTTCAATGGCTTCGCCGCCAGCCTGCGTCAGGCGATGGGCAATGGCATCCGTATCGACGATGCCCGCCCCATGCCCAACAAACAGCGCGGCAACGGTGCTCTTGCCGCTACCGATCCCGCCGGTGAGCCCGATAACCAGTTTATTCTGAACCATGCCTTTCCTGAGTCCGGCCAAAAAATCAAGGGGGTATTTTACTGTGTCACAAAGCGATCAAGGGATGCAGTGCAAGGCAAAATCGGGCGAAGTGGGGTTCGCAGGGATGGGCGGCTTGCCGTTGCCGCCCAACTCGCAAAAAGCGGAGTTTACATAGAGTAAATGAGCATTTTGAGCCCGATTTTAACGCCGCAATGCGCCCTTCAGTGCTTTGTGACACAGTAAATTATGGGGTGGCGAGCAATTGCAGGTAACCTTGAGTCAGCGTTTTTCCCCAAAATAGCGCGATCAACCCGCCGCCTGCCAGATACGGGCCAAAAGGAATGGGGATGCTGCGGCCATGCTTGGCCGCCACGATCAGAGTGATGCCTACCACCGCACCCACCAGCGAGGACAGCAGAATGATGAGCGGTAGCATTTGCCAACCCATCCATGCGCCCAGCGCCGCGAGCAGCTTGAAATCGCCGTAGCCCATACCCTCCTTGCCGGTAGCGAGCTTGAATAGCCAGTAGACCCCCCATAATGCGAGATAACCGAACATCGCGCCCAGTACGGCGCTTTGCAAGCTGGCAAATACACCGAATAAATTGAACAGCAAACCGAGCCAAAGCAGCGGCAGGGTGATGTCATCCGGGAGCAATTGCGTATCGAAATCGATTGCCGTGAGCGCCAGCAATGCCCAAATAAAAAGCAATGCACCCGCAACAGCCATACCGAAACCGAAGTGCCACGCGGCATAGGCGCACAGAATGCCGCTGGCCGCTTCGATGATGGGGTAGCGCGGCGAAATAGAAGCACCGCAGCCCCTGCATTTACCGCGCAACAGCAGGTAGCTGATGATGGGAATGTTTTCCCACGCGCTGATGGCGTGGTTGCAATGCGGGCAGGCGGAACGCGGAACGATGAGATTATAGGTGGAAGCAGCAACCGGTTCTTCGCCGCGCAGTTCCGCGCATTGTTGCCGCCAGCCGATTTCCATCATTTTTGGCAAACGATGAATCACCACATTGAGAAAACTGCCAACCATCAACCCAAGGAACAGGCATAGGCCGATGAAGGCGACGGGAACCGCTTGCAGAATTTCCAGGAAACTCATTGGCTTGACTGGGAAGTGGGGAGTGGATAGTGGGAAAACCAGAACCAACTTCCCGGCCTCTCACTGCATTTTTCCCACTTCCCACTCCCCGCTCCCCACTTCCCACTATCTACCATCATCAAACCACCTGGCCCATCTTGAAGATCGGCAGGTACATCGCGATCACCATGCCGCCGATGAGCACGCCAAGCACCGCCATGATGATCGGCTCCATCAGACTGGATAACGCCTCTACGGCATCATCCACTTCCCCTTCGTAGAAGTCGGCGACCTTGCTCAGCATGGAGTCCAGCGAACCCGCCTCTTCGCCGATTGCCACCATTTGCAGCACCATGCTCGGGAACACCTCGGTGTTCTGCATGGCGACGGTCATGTTTGAGCCGGTAGTGACTTCGCGTTGGATAGCCTTGGTGGCGTCGTAATAAACGGCGTTCCCCGCCGCGCCCGCAACCGAATCAAACGCTTCCACCAGAGGCACACCGGCCGCAAACATGGTGGCGAGAGTGCGTGCCCATCTGGCGATGCTGGCCTTGCGGATCAATTCGCCGAAAATGGGCAGTTTCAGCATTAACCGATCCATGACACCCTGCATTTTTTTACTGCGTTTCCAGAAATAGAAGAAAGTATAGAAACCACCGCCGATCCCGCCGAAAATCAGCCACCAATAAGTCACAAAAACTTTTGAAATGGCCATGACAACCAATGTCGGCGCAGGCAAATCCGCGCCAAAGCTGGAGAACAGTTCCTCGAACGCGGGGATAACAAAAATCATGATCACGGCGGTAATGATGAATGCAACAACGATAATGGAAACCGGGTAGAACAGCGCCGACTTGATCTTGCTCTTGATGGCCTGGATCTTTTCCTTATAGGTGGCCAAACGATCCAGCAGGCTATCCAGGATACCCGCCGCTTCACCTGCGCCAATCAGGTTGCAAAACAGCTCGTCGAAATACAGCGGATATTTTTTAAAGGCTTGCTGCAAGCTGCTGCCGGTTTCCACATCGGTTTTGATGTCAAGCAACAAGCGCGCAACCGAAGGGTTGCTGTGCCCCTTGCCCACGATATCAAACGCCTGCAGCAACGGAACACCCGACTTCATCATGGTGGCAAGCTGGCGGGTAAATAGCGTGATATCTTTCTCGGTAACAGGCTTTGTGCTGCCACGCGCGCGCTTTACTTTAATATCGACGATGCCTTGGCGGCGCAGATGGGCGGACACCACCGCGTCGCCGGGAGCGCGCATCTCGCCCTTGACCCGCTTGCCGGTCTTATCCTTGCCTTCCCATGCATAGATATTTTCTTTTACTTTTTGAGCTTTTGGTGCGACAGCCATAGTGTTTTCCCCGAATCACCGTCTGACGTTAATGGGCATGATGCCGAGCTTTGTGCCTCTTGTAAAGCAGTAGTAGCGGTTCACCGACCGCCTCTATGGTTCATTCGCCTGCAATGGAAAAATACGCGCCACTTTCACAATACGATCCTGCGTCTGGATGATCTCTATCGGATAGCCCGCGATCTTCAGGCTGACACCGGCTTCGGGCATATCTTCCAGATGATCGAGAATCAACCCGTTAAGCGTTTTCGCACTGTCCAGCGGCAGATGCAGCCCCAGTTTCCGGTTCAGCTCGCGCAAACTGCTGCCCCCCTCCAGAAGGATGCTGCCATCCTCCTGGCGCAGAAACTTGCCAGATTGTGCGGGAGATTGCGTGGTGAATTCACCTACGATTTCCTCGAGGATGTTCTCCAGCGTCACCAGACCGAGCAGCTCGCCGTACTCATCCACCACCAGCCCAAGCCGCGTGTGGCGTTCCTGAAACTGCTGCAATTGCTTGAGCAACGGCGTGTCGGATGGAATGAAATAAGGCTCATGGAGAATTTCTCGCAACTGCACTGTATCCAGAACCGGTTCTTGCAGTAACGCCGGCGCCCGCTTGACATGCAGGATACCGATGATATTGCCGGGGTTGCCGTCATAAACCGGCAACAGCGTGTGATGGCAGGTAATGATCTGCTGGCGCAATTCGCCTGCATCGGCGTTAATATCCAGCGCTTCGATCTGGTTGCGCGGAACCATCACATCGTTCACCGTGATGCGTTCCAGATCAACCAGGTTCAGCAGCATCTTCTGGTGTTTGCGCGGCAGGAACTGTTCCGCATCGAGCACCAGCCCGCGCAATTCTTCCAGCGTCATTTTTTGCTTGCTCTGGTCGGTTTGCACCTTGATGCCGAATATCCCCAACAATCCTTTGACAATGGCGGTCGCAACCGAAACAACCGGATGAAACAGGGTGATGAGCGGCGCGAGCAGGTAGCTGGAAGGCAAGGCGATGCGCTCCGGGTGGCTGGCGGCCAGAATCTTCGGCATGATCTCGCTGAATACCAGCAGCACAAAGGTGATACCCAGCGTTCCCAGCAGCAGGGTCAGCTCGTTGGCGCCGAACAGCCGCATGATGATCACATTGGTCACCGCCGCAGCAGCCACGTTCAACAAAGTATTCCCGAACAGGATCGAGCCGAGCAGCTTGTCTATTTTTGAGAGCAGGCTGGAAGTCAGCTTCGCGCTTTTGTTTCCCTTGCGGATCAGGCTGCTCAAGCGATAGCGGTTGATCGCCATCATGGAGGTTTCAGCGGCAGAAAACCACGCGCCAAAGATTATCAGCAACAGCAACACGCCAAGCAGCGCGTCTAAGGAAATATCGTCCAAGGTAAAGTTTTAGTGATATTCGATGGTGAGAATAGTGTGCCAGAGGTGTGAGGGTGTCAAGTGCGCCGGATGCTTGAAAACATCAGCAAGACACCCGCGATCACCATCGGCAAGCTCAACCATTGTCCCATGCTCATGCCGAATGACAGTAGGCCGAGAAAATCGTCCGGTTCTCGGCTGAACTCCCCGATAAAACGAAAACTGCCGTAGCCGATCAAAAACATCGCGGATACTGCGCCGACGGGGTGCGGCTTGCGCGCATAAAACCATAGCAGCACGAACAGCAACACGCCTTCCAACGCGAATTCATAAAGTTGCGACGGATGGCGCGGCAGGCTATCCACATTGGGGAAAATCATCGCCCAGGGCACATCGGTTGGCCTTCCCCATAATTCGCCGTTGATGAAATTGCCGAGCCGCCCGAACGCGAGGCCTGGCGGCACCAGCGGCGCGATGAAGTCGGTCACTTGCAGCCAGCGCAAATGCCGCTTGCGCGCGAGCCACGCCATCGCCACCAGCACGCCGAGAAAACCGCCGTGAAACGACATGCCACCTTGCCACACCGCCAGAATTTCCAGCGGATGGCCGAGGTAATAGGAGGCCTTGTAAAACAACACGTAGCCCAGCCGCCCGCCCAAAATCACGCCGAGCACGCCATAGAACAGCAGATCGTCGAGCAATTTGACAGTGATCTGCGGGTGGTTCAACAAGGCGATGCGCTTGCGCCCCAGCCACAGAAAGGCCATGAACCCGGCGAGGTACATCAGCCCGTACCAGTGGATGGCAAGCGGGCCGAGCTGCAGGGCAACGGGGTTAAATTGTGGATGAACGATCATGGATAAAACCTTTGCACAACTGCTGATAAAACAACTAGCCATCTGACTAAGTTGGCAAACTACGCCAACCAAGTCATTGGTTATGCGCTTTGTTGATGCTGCGTTAAAAAATGGTTCAAAATCCTCATGTACATAAGTACATTGCATCCGCGACACGTTACTGATGGAACAACTAGCCATTCGACTAGGCGAGCCAACTACGCTCGCCAAGTCGCTGGTTATGGCGAAGCCAGCCGATTGCGGGAGCAGATGCAGGCCGCTCTTCCCGCACCGGATGCTTCGCAACACCGTGTCAGAGCGGCTACTTTCTCACCATTTTTTGCCTTACCTCAACTGCGCTCGCTACGTTGTGCAGAGGTTTTATGGTGGAATCGGTTAAAATTAATGGCTTAATTATACGTGCGCTTTAACCACCACAAGGAAATAACATGCCCGCTTACCGTTCCCGCACCTCCACGCATGGCCGCAACATGGCCGGCGCACGCTCATTGTGGCGCGCCACCGGCATGACCGACGGCGATTTCGGCAAGCCGATCATCGCCATCGCCAACTCGTTCACCCAGTTCGTGCCCGGCCACGTGCACCTCAAGGACATGGGGCAACTGGTGGCTCGTGAAATTGAAAAAGCGGGCGGCATCGCCAAGGAATTCAACACCATCGCGGTGGACGACGGCATTGCGATGGGGCACGCCGGGATGCTGTATTCGCTGCCCTCGCGCGAGCTGATTGCCGACAGTGTGGAATACATGGTCAACGCGCATTGCGCCGACGCGCTGGTGTGCATCTCCAATTGCGACAAGATCACGCCGGGCATGCTGATGGCCGCGATGCGCCTGAACATCCCGGCGGTGTTCGTCTCCGGCGGGCCGATGGAAGCAGGCAAGGTCGATTGGCAGGGCAAGGTGAAGGATCTCGATCTGGTGGATGCGATGGTCGCCGCCGCCGACAGTCATTGCAGCAACGAGGAAGTGGAAGCCATCGAACGCTCCGCCTGCCCGACCTGCGGCTCCTGCTCCGGCATGTTCACCGCCAATTCGATGAACTGCCTGACCGAGGCGCTCGGGTTGTCGCTGCCCGGCAACGGCACCTTGGTGGCGACCCACGCCGAGCGCAAACAGTTGTTCCTGCGTGCCGGACGCCTGATCGTCGATCTGTGCCGACGCTATTACGAGCAGGGTGACGCAAGCGTCCTGCCGCGCTCCATCGCCACGTTCGATGCGTTCGAAAACGCGATGACGCTGGATATTTCGATGGGAGGCTCGACCAATACCGTGCTGCATCTGCTGGCGATCGCGCAGGAAGCGCAAGTGAATTTCACCATGCGGGACATGGATCGCCTGTCGCGCCATGTGCCGACCCTGTGCAAGGTCGCGCCCTCCTCCGAATATCATATGGAAGACGTGCATCGCGCCGGCGGCATTCCGGCAATCTTGGGCGAACTGAATCGCGCCGGGCTGTTGCACGGCGACGCCGGAACGGTGTACAGCCCGACCCTGCGCGATGCGCTCAGGCAGTGGGACATCGTGCAGGCCAATGACGAAGAAGTGAAAAAACTTTTCCGCGCCGCGCCCGGCGGGATCGTCACCACGCTCGCCTTCTCGCAGTCCATGCTTTACCCGGAACTGGATACCGACCGCAGCAACGGCTGCATCCGCGATAAGGCGCATGCCTATTCGCAGGACGGCGGACTGGCGGTGCTGCACGGCAATATTGCCATGGACGGCTGCATCGTTAAAACCGCCGGTGTGGACGACAGCATCCTAAAATTTACCGGGCGGGCGCGCGTGTTCGAAAGCCAGGACGATGCGGTGGCGGCAATTCTCGACGATAAAATCGTGGCGGGCGATGTGGTAGTGATCCGCTACGAGGGGCCGAAGGGCGGGCCGGGGATGCAGGAAATGCTCTATCCCACCAGCTACCTGAAATCCAAGGGGCTGGGCAAGGTATGTGCGCTGCTCACTGACGGGCGTTTTTCCGGCGGCACCTCCGGCCTGAGCATCGGGCATGTCTCACCGGAAGCCGCAGGGGGCGGTGCGATCGGCCTGGTGCAAGAGGGCGATACCATCGAAATCGACATCCCGCAACGCAGCATTGCGCTGGCGGTTTCCGATACGGAATTGGCGCGCCGCCGCGCCGCGATGGCAGCAAAAGGCGGCAAGGCATGGCAGCCGGTTAACCGCCAGCGGCAAGTATCCGCCGCGTTGCGTGCCTATGCCGCGATGACCACTTCGGCAGACAAAGGCGCGGTGCGCGATGTGACACAGGTGGAAAAATAAAACGGCATCCATTTGGATTCAACAAAGGCTTGTCCACGAAAGTCACGAAAAACACGAAAAAGATCGAAATGCATATCGCAGTAACGGCGCAACCCTGCGGGTGAGTTGTTGTGTATATATATGCCGTTGACTCGTTTCGTGGCTTTCGTGCATTTCGTGGATAAAAAAACAGATTTGAAGGAGCGACAAATATGGTCACGGCACAGCAATTGAACGCGCAATTCGGTATCAGCGGGCAACTGGCCTTTCGAGAGGATGCCAGCGGCTTGATTATTGCTGAAATAAGCAATCAGCAGGCGACTGCAGCGCTGTGTTTGCAGGGCGCGCACCTAATGTCCTGGCAACCCAAAAGCCAATCCGTGCCGGTGATATGGCTGTCGCGTGATGCAAAACTGGCGGCGGGCAAATCGATACGCGGCGGCGTGCCGGTATGCTGGCCGTGGTTCGGCGCGCATGCTTCCGAGCCTGGCTTCCCCGCGCATGGTTTTGCGCGCACCGCACCCTGGCAAGTGGTCGAATCCGCTGTCGAGCCCGACGGTGCGACACGGCTGACGCTACGCTTGATCGGGAGTGAAAAAACACGGGCTCAATGGCCATATTCCTGCGCGCTTGACCTGACCGTAACAATCGGCGAGATGCTGCGCATGGATCTGTCTACCGAAAACACGGGGAACTCCGATTTTATAATCAGCGAAGCCCTACATACTTACTTCAAAATCAGCGACATCGGCGCGGTGCGCGTGACCGGCCTAGCGGGCTGCGATTACTGGGACAAGGTCGGCGGCTCGACGCTCAAAAAGCAAAATGGCATAATCTCATTTGCGGGCGAAACAGACCGCGTATACATCAACTCCGCCGCTGAATGCGCGATTGAGGATGACGGGCTGAAGCGGCGCATCCGGGTTGCCAAGTCCGGCAGCCTTTCTACCGTAGTGTGGACGCCTTGGACTGCAAAAGCCGAAAGGATGGGAGACCTGGGACAGCCGGACGGCTGGCGTGAAATGCTGTGCGTGGAATCGGCCAATGCATTCGACAATGCGCTGCATGTCGCGGCGGGAACCAAACACACTCTTGTGGTCGAATACCGTGCCGAACCATTGTAGCTTTTGAATATTTGAAACTGGAAATCTGAACCAAGGAGAGTCATGATTACTCGAAACATCTTGTTGGCATCCCTGTTGATCGCCCTGTGCGGTTGCCAGCCGGAGGTGCCCAAGAAATATACCGAAAAGGCTGAATGGAAATTGGCGGAAAAGACCGGATGCTTGATGTGCCATACGACGGGCAAGAACCTGCTTGGCCCCGCATGGGAGAATGTATCCGATCGATACAGGAACGACCCGGATGCCGAAGCGCACCTGATGAACAAGATGCTCAACGGCAGCAACGGAGCATGGGTCAACAGGGATATGCCGGCGTACCCGGAAAAATTGCTCACCGAAGCAGATCGCAAGATGCTGGCCAAATTTATTCTATCTTTATGATATGCGGTGAGTGCCAGAAAGTTGGCTGTTTTTTTCGGGCACTCTTACCATTGGCAGAAACCCGGCCAATCAGGCAAAGGTTGCAATATTGACACACAGGAGAGCAATGGTGAGGAAGTTAGGAATTATCTTGGTGGTATTGGCTGTTGGCTCACTTCAGGCTTACGCCAAGGACGAGCGTAAGCCGGCTGCAAAAGAAAACAGTGGCGCCAGCGTAGCGGCAGGCAAGATTTTCAGGGACTGTGCAGACTGCCCGGAAATGGTCGTGATCCCGGCGGGTAGTTTCGATATGGGGTCGAATAATGGCGAAGACAACGAAAAGCCCGTACATCGTGCCACTATCGGAAAGGCTTTTGCGTTGGGCAAAACCGAAGTCACGCAAGGCCAGTGGAAAGCACTCATGGGCGACAACCCGAGTAAATATGCCAACTGCGGCGACAATTGCCCTGTGGAGATGGTGAACTGGGACGATGCACAGGCATTCATTCGGAAGCTCAACGAAAAAACCGGCAAGCAATACCGCCTGCCAAGTGAAGCGGAATGGGAATATGCCTGCCGCGCGGGCGGCACGCACGCCTACTGTGGCAGCGACAATATGGATAGCATCGGGTGGTATGGCGGATTGGCGAACCCTGCAGGCAACAGCGGCAAAACGACAAACCCGGTCGCGGGTAAGCAGCCCAATGCCTTTGGCCTGTACGACATGAGCGGCAACGTGTGGGAGTGGGTAGAGGACAGCTATCACGGGAACTACAATGGTGCACCGACCGATGGAAGCGCGTGGCAGGGGGACGAAACATTACGTGTGCCGCGTGGCGGATCGTGGGGCTACCTACAGCGCGCAGCCAAGCGTGGCGGTAGCCAGCCCAAATACCGTTTCGGCACCATCGGTTTTCGGCTCGCGAGAACGCTGCCGTAGCCTTTTTGCGGGTTTAACAGGCTGACGTAGCGCCAAATATGTAATCCTGAGGAGAAATCATGCGTATACAAAATATCTTGCTGGTATCGCTGTTTGTTTCGCTATATGGCTGTCAACCGGAAGCACCTGCGCCGAAAGCGACCGCCCCTGCCGCCGAATCACCTGCCGCACCACCCCCTGCAGCGCAAGCTATCGTACAACCGGCAGCGAATGAAGCGCCAGCCTCCACTCACGCTCAAAAGACCGAACCTGTTTCCCCGGAAAAAACCGCACAACCGCCGACAAACGAAAAAATAACGGCAGCGGTGAAAGAAAAAACGCCTCCTCCCGCTGCGGAAAAACCGGCGCCCGCCCAAGAGGTTGCCGCGCCGGTCGCGAAAGCCGTGGCAGAAACGAAATCCGAACCTGCGGTCTCCGAGGCGGATGGTATGCAATTGGCCAAAAAGAATAATTGCCTTGCCTGTCACGCCGTCGACAAGAAGGTGATTGGCCCATCTTTCAAGGATGTAGCGGCCAAATACCGGGGCGATGCGGGAGCAGAAGCACGGCTGGTTGACAAGATCGCCAAGGGGGGAGGCGGCGTATGGGGCGTTATGGCGATGCCGCCCAGCCCGCACAAGTCAGCGAAGCGGATCGCAAGACTCTGGCAAGATTTGTGTTGTCATTGAAATAAGCTGTCAACGCCACAGGATGTTGCCGCGTTATTGCCTTACCGCCCAAAAGTCGGTTGGCAAAACAGGCGGAGTTGTTTAGAATCAGGCGTGAAGGGACAACCTTCGCATTATTTCGGAATTTTTTAATCATAAAACGGAGAGAACATGAAATCTATTATCGTTAGCATGGTTGCAGCAGCAGGGTTGATGGTTGCAGGTAGCGCGCTGGCAGCCGATATGCCGGACCTCGCCAAGAAGAACAACTGCACCGCATGTCATGCAATTGACAAGAAGGTAGTTGGCCCGGCATTTAAAGATGTTGCCGCCAAATACAAGGGTGACGCTGGCGCGAAGACCAAGCTGGCTACCAAGATCCAGAAGGGTGGTGGCGGCGTTTGGGGTGCGATGCCGATGCCGGCTAGTCCGAAGATCAGCGATGCCGATGCAGCAGCATTGGTAGATGCCGTTCTGGCCATGTAACAAAAAGAATAGCAACTGTTTCAAAAAGCCGGCGCAAGCCGGCTTTTTGTTGCGCATAAAATTGACAGGCAACATGCCTGCTCCGCATAATTCACAAGGGAGCTTCTAAGAATTCACATTTCATCCCAACTGCTGCGTTGCGGAAAAAATTTCTTGCTCGCATATACCCCATATGCGGCGCTACAAAACGTAGTTTCAGTGTAGGGTAACCTTCAGGTTGGCCGAAACTAAAATTTTTCCCGCGCCTTGCATTTGGGCGAACTCTGAATTCCTAGAAGCCCCTTAAGAATTTTTCAGGGGATTAACTCATGGCATTTTATTCTGCTCGACCACTATTGCTTGCCGTTTTGGTGTTGACGCTGGCGGCGTGCGGCAAATCGTCTTCCGACCGGGCCGCAGCTTCCGGCGATCTGGTGGTGCGCATCGGGGCTGCCGCGCCGCTGACCGGCAATCAGGCGCATATCGGCAAGGACAACGAAAGCGGCACGCGCATGGCGATAGACGACGCCAATGCCAAAGGCATCGTGATCGGTGGGCGCAAGATACATTTCGAGCTGATCAGCGAGGACGACCAGGCCGATCCCAAGACCGCCACCATCGTTGCGCAGAAACTGGTGGACAACAAGGTGAGCTGCATCATCGGCCATCTCAACTCCGGTACGACCATCCCCGCTTCGAAGATATACAGCGACAACGGCATCGTGCAGATTTCTCCTTCCGCCACCGCAGTCAATTACACCGCACAGGGCTTCAAGACGGCGTTTCGCGTGATGGCGAACGATGCGCAACAAGGCCGCGTGCTGGGCGAATATGCCGCGAAGAATCTCGGCGCAAAAAAGATCGCGGTGATCGATGACCGCACCGCGTACGGCCAAGGCTTGGCGGACGAGTTCATCAAGGCGGCGCAGGCCAACGGCGCGCAGATCGTGGCGCATGAATATACCAGCGACAAGTCGGTGGACTTCACCGCCGTGCTGACCGCCGTGAAAGGCAAGCAACCGGATTTATTGTTCTACGGCGGAATGGATCCGCAGGCCGGGCCGATGGCGAAACAAATCAAGGCGCTCGCGCTGAACCTGAAATTCATGATGGGCGACGGCGGCTATACGCCCGAATTCATCAAACTGGCGAACGATGCTGCGGAAGGGGCTTATGCTTCGTT
>JBAQCT010000109.1:0-62116 GCA_049294375.1 Gallionella sp.
TCACCTACACCGGCTTTCTCTATGCCGGGCTGATGATCTCGCCGGACGGCGGCATCAAGGTGCTGGAATTCAACTGCCGCATGGGCGACCCGGAAACCCAGCCGATCATGCTGCGCCTGAAAAGCGATTTCGCCGCAATCGTCGAACACGCCATCGACGGCACGCTGGACAGGGTAGAAGCCGAATGGGATCGGCGCACCGCGCTCGGTGTGGTGCTGGCCGCCGCCCATTATCCCGACACGCCGCGCAAGGGCGATGTCATCACCGGCTTGCCCGATTTTCATAAATCGGGAAAACTGGAAGACGCGCATGTGTTTCACGCGGGCACCGCGATGCAGGACGGTAAGGTCGTGACCAACGGCGGGCGCGTGCTGTGCGCCACCGCGCTGGGCACCATGGTGAAGATGGCGCAAAAATGCGCCTATGAAATCGCCGACACCATCCATTTCGATGGCTGCCAGATGCGGCGGGATATCGGCTGGCGCGCCATTGCCCACAGGAAGTAATTGCTCCGCTTTGATGCATCGGCTCGCCGCATTGCCGCGTACCTCAGGCGCGGCGGCCTGATCGCTTACCCCACCGAATCCTGCTACGGCTTGGGCTGCGACCCGCGCAACCGCAATGCCGTATTGCGCCTGCTGAGGCTCAAGCAGCGCCCGCAATGCAAGGGGCTGATCCTGATTGCGTCGCATTTCCACCAGGTCGCGCGCTACCTACATCCGCTCACGCCGGATGAGCGGGAAAAATTGCGGCGCGATGGCGCGCAAGCGATCACTTACCTGATGCCCACCCAACCTTCCTGCCCGCGCTGGCTGCGCGGCGCGCATGACACGCTGGCGGTGCGCTTCACCGCGCACCGCCAAGCGGCTGCATTGTGTAAATCTTTGGGCATGGCGCTGGTTTCCACCAGCGCAAACCGCAGCGGGCAACGCCCCGCGAGGACTTACGCGCAATGCCGGCAGTTGTTCGGGCGCAAGGTGTGGGTGTTGCCGGGGCGCGTGGGCAAGCGCAAGAAACCTTCCACGATACGCATGTGGGCGAATGATCAAATCATTCGCAACTAAAACGGGAAAAACATGAGCAGTGTCGATTCCACCGCCGTCAAAAAATATCTAGTCGAATTGCAGAGTCTGATCGTCGCACGCCTCGAACAGGCGGACGGAAAATCGTTCATCCGCGATGTCTGGAACAGGCCGGAAGGCGGTGGCGGCACCAGCTGCATCCTCGAAGAGGGCAACGTGCTGGAGCGAGGCGGCGTGGCGTTCTCGCATGTGACGGGCGACAGGATGCCGCCTTCTGCGACCGCGCACCGCCCGGAACTGGCGGGCCGCCGCTGGGAGGCGCTGGGCGTGTCGCTGGTGCTGCATCCGCGCAACCCCTACGCCCCCACCGCCCATGCCAACGTGCGCATGTTCGTCGCAACCAGGGACGGCGAAGCGCCGGTATTCTGGTTCGGCGGCAGCATGGATCTGACGCCGTATTACGGCTTCGAGGAAGACGCGGTGCATTTTCACCAAGCCTGCAAGAATTCGCTCGCGCCGTTCGGCAACGATCTTTATCCGCGCTTCAAAAAATGGTGCGATGAATATTTCTTTCTCAAGCACCGCAACGAGCCGCGCGGGGTCGGCGGCATCTTCTTCGACGACCTGAGCGAGCCGGATTTCGGCGCTGCCTTTGCTATCGCAAAAAGCGTCGGCGACCATTTCCTGCCCGCCTATATGCCGATCCTGGAGCGCCGCAAAGATACGCCCTACGGCGAGCGCGAACGCGATTTCCAGTTGTACCGCCGTGGCCGCTATGTCGAGTTCAACCTGGTGATCGACCGCGGCACGATCTTCGGTCTGCAATCGAATGGCCGCACCGAATCCATCCTGATGTCCATGCCGCCGCTGGTGAAATGGCGCTATGGCTGGCACCCCAAGCAAGGTACAGCGGAGGCGGAGTTGTATGAAAAATTCTTGGTGCCGAGGGATTGGGTATAGTTTTTGGCTCTTGAAAGATGGATGTTGTATCAGCTATTCAGGAAAAAAGCTGTCCACGAAAAACACGAAAGGCACGAAATGGGGTAAGCAGGCAATTTGCTGTAAGGCAGAAGCCTGCAAAATATTCAGAGGGGCACCGAGCTGCATATTGCTATCCAATATGCCGATAATCAAAATTATACATCTAATTGATTTGTTTCGTGATTTTCGTGTTTTTCGTGGACAGATCGCCGTTTTTAGAATTAAAGTAACAGCCGCTGAAGTATAATTATTCCGCAGCAACAAATCTGTCGCACAATATTTTATGGAGCGAATCTGGAATCATGTCAGGACACCCTACCGAAATTAAATTACATCAACAATCCCGCTTGCTCGAAATCGCGTTTGACGATGGCGCATGCTTTCAACTGCCCTATGAGTTCTTGCGGGTTTATTCGCCGTCCGCCGAAGTAAGGGGGCATGGCCCCGGCCAGGAGACCTTGCAGGTGGGCAAAAAGGATGTGAAGGTGCTCGAAGTGCTTCCCGTCGGCAGTTATGCGATGAAGATCGTCTATGACGATGGGCACGACTCCGGCCTCTACACTTGGGAATACCTCCACGAATTGGGCCAGCATCAGGCCGATCTGTGGCAAAACTATCTGGAGCGGCTGACCGCCGCCGGAGGCAGCCGTGAACCCGGCAGCGAACCTGAAGTCAAACACAGCTGTGGGGGCGGCTGCGGGCACGGCTGAGCCGCTTCAACTTTTGATGCCCGGCAGCCTGTCGGCCATTGAGTTAAAATGGCAGAGTTGGCGCAGTTTTTAAAGCGCATCTTCAAGTTTATATATGATCTCAGGAGTGAATAAATGAGTTTTAGCGAAGCCGATGTACAAGGCGCATTGAAAAATTTGATCGACCCGAACACCAAGAAAGATTTCGCCAGCGGCAAATCCCTGAAGAACATCAAGATCAGCGGCAACGATGTATCGTTTGATCTTATGCTCGGCTACCCCGCCCAGAGCGTATGGGGAGAGATTCGCGCGATGGTCGAAGCGCATCTCAAGGCCGCATTACCTGGCGTCGGCAGTGTCAGCGCCAACGTAACCAGCAAAGTGGTGTCGCATGCGGTGCAGCATGGCGCGAAACTGGTGGATGGCGTGAAGAATATCATCGCGGTAGCGAGCGGCAAAGGCGGTGTGGGCAAGTCCACCACGGCGGTAAATATCGCGCTGGCACTGGCTGCCGAAGGCGCGCGTGTCGGCATGCTGGATGCCGATATCTACGGGCCTTCGCAACCGACCATGCTGGGCATCACCGGCCAGCCCACTACAGACGGCACCCACATGGAGCCGATGACCAATCACGGCTTGCAGGCGATGTCCATCGGCTTCCTCATCGCCAACGACGATACGCCGATGATCTGGCGCGGCCCGATGGTCACGCAGGCGCTGGATCAGTTGCTGCGCCAGACGCGCTGGGACGATCTCGACTATCTGATCGTGGACTTGCCGCCCGGCACCGGCGACATCCAGCTTTCGCTGGCGCAACAAGTGCCGGTCACCGGCGCGGTGATCGTGACCACCCCGCAGGACATCGCGCTGATGGATGCGCGCAAGGGACTCAAGATGTTCGAGAAAGTCGGCATCAAGATTATCGGCATCGTGGAAAACATGAGCACCCACATCTGTTCGAAATGCGGGCATGAAGAGCATATTTTCGGGGCGGGCGGCGGCGAAAAGATGTGTGCCGACTACAACACCGAATTTCTCGGCAACCTGCCACTGGATATCCGCATCCGCGAGCAGACCGATTCCGGCAAACCGACGGTAGTGGCCGACCCGGACGGCAACGTCGCGAAAACATATAAACAGATTGCGCGGCGCATTGCAGTTAAAATTGCGGAAATGACGCAAAGCCACAGCACCGTATTCCCGAAAGTCGTGGTGCAAAACACCTGAGAGGAAAATCGTAAACCGTGAGCAGTTTTTTTTCACGGCTTGCGGATCAAAAGATATGTTATCGAGCTCCAATAAATCGCCGCTAGAATCGCTTGAATTGCTGGATCCGGAAAAGCTGAACGCAGAATTCCCGGAGCGTCGCCAGCAATCTTCCGGGGTACCCCAGGATCGTCGCGTGCACCCGCAAAAAGCGAGTGCGGCAGCCTTGGCCCGGATTGCGGCCATGCTCGAAAAAGCGCAGATGTTCAAGGATCTCGAATGGTCGCAGATCGAGGCCTTGTCCGGGTATGTCCAGCTTTACCGCGCCGCGCCGGGCGGTGTCCTGTTCCGCGAAGGCGATCGGGGCGATTTCATGTGCATCGTGCTGCAAGGAAAACTCGAGATACACAAGGAAAACAACCAGCGTGTCGATAAGACCGTTTCAACGGTATATGCCGGGCGCAGCCTGGGTGAGATGACCATCGTCGACGGCGAACCACGATCCGCCACCGCAGTGGCCATCGAACCGTCGACCCTGGCTGTCCTGACCCAGGAAAATTTCCTGCAAATCATGCGCGAAAAACCCGCGCTCTCGGCAAAACTCCTGCTCAAGATAGCGCAACTGATCAGCCAGCGCCTCCGCCTTACCAGCGGCATCCTCGTGGATCATTTGGAAAGTTAAGCCCAGCAATTCATAGGCGGGGGGATACAAAAACCCCGGCCTACTTTTCCCGAACCACATTGCGCCCCGCTTGATGGAGGTTTGTCATGATCACCTTACGCAAGGCAGACTCGCGCGGTTACGCCAATCACGGCTGGCTGGAAAGCTGGCACAGTTTCTCCTTCGCCGATTACCAGGACCCCGCCCACATGCGCTTCGGCGCGCTGCGCGTCATCAACGACGACATCGTACAACCCGGAACCGGCTTCGACACACACGGCCACCGCGACATGGAAATCGTCACCTATATCCTGTCCGGCAGGCTGCGCCACCGCGACAGCATGGGCAACGGCGAGGACATCCATAGTGGCGAGATACAACTGATGCGCGCGGGCAGCGGCGTACAGCACAGTGAATTCAACCCATCGGGCAGCGAAGCGGTACACCTACTGCAAATCTGGATCATGCCGGACGAGCAGGGGCTTGCGCCGGGCTACTGGCAGAAAATATTTCCGGAAGAAGCGAAGCGCGGGCGCTGGTGCCTGCTGGCCTCGCCCGATGCGGCGGAAGGCTCGTTGCGCATCCATCAGGATGCCCTGCTGTCGGCGGCACTGCTGGACGGCACGGAGGCGCTGGACTACCCCATCCCCGCCGGGCGCAGGATTTATCTGCATGTCGCGCGCGGCAGCCTGCAGGCCAATGGGTATGAGCTGAGTGCGGGAGATGCGCTGATGTATGTCAATGAAGAACGAGTCAGCCTTGCGGCGGGGAGTGATGCGAAGGTTTTGCTGTTTGATTTGGCGTAACCCATACGGCGCAATGCCCGTTGGTTATTGCGCCCTACGCGGGCTGATGGCGCGGCGCGCCATTCACGTATTAGCAGTATTGAGATTGATGGAAATCACGCACAAGCAGGCGTGTCACATCAAGAGATGGAAGGTAAAGGAAAATAAATAAATGCTTCCCAGCAACAGCAGCCAGCCGACTCGTTGCATGTGGCGCGCGACGAAGAGTTCGATTTGGTCACGCGGCACTTCCAGCATTTTGATCGCACGCCGCGAAGATATCCATTGGTTAGCCTCGACTTCTATGCCTTTTAACAGGCTGGGGCGAAGCCATAAAAACAGCCCCACCATAAACGCGGTGATTGCGCCAGTCAACGAGCTCAATACCAATGCATCGAGCAAACCACCCTGCAGCTTGGGCGGCACCCCCCAATTCAAGCGCTCCAGCGCATACGCCCTGTCAAACAGGGCACCGAAATAAATGACTATATATAAAGCCCCCAGCATGACGACCGAGCCAAACCCGCGATGATGCCGGTAAAACCAGTGCTCGATGCTGATGCTCCGATCCAGGAATTGATTTAAACGACGCGCCGTTACCCAGCGGTTCGCCCAGCAGCTGAAATATTCCACAAATTGCGGCTTGACGATCAGCAGCAAACTGACAGCCACCCCCAACGGGGCGGATATCAGCAGAAAAATTGCCAGTTCACGCCATAAAAACATATTCGTCAGGTCGGTATGCATAAATTAGGAGGTTGATTCAAAACCACGAATAAGGCTCTACCGGCTCGAATAATAGGCCGGTCAGCTCATGGGGTGCATCCTGCAGAGAAGGCAGGCGCGATGGTTCGTATCGGGTAATAACGTGATACCGGATCCATTGCTTGCCGTCCTTGCCGGGCTTGAAGTTGTTCACAATGCGCGGAATATAAATCAAATTGTGCGAATCCAGATCAAAAATCCAGTTGCCCGACTCAACAACCAGCGGCGTGGGGTCGTGAAATTCCCCTGCATAGTTGTTCGGTTTTTGTTGCAACCAGTTCATCGGGTTATCTTTTATCAATGACTCTATATCGGATGCCTTACCCCGCGTCAAGACCTGCCCATACTGCAAAGTCAGTGCGCTTTGTAAAGCACCCGCCACTCCCACCATAGCCGTTTTTTCAGCCTGCTCCTGATAATAGAGCGCGCGCTCAATGAATATACCCGCCAATACCGCAACGATGCTGATGACCACAACCAGCTCGAACAGGCTGAAGCCGCGACAAAACCTCCGCCCCCTATTATCCGCCCCCTGTTGTCTGTAGCTCATTTGCCCATCGCCGCTCTACCAAGATCCCACATCGGCAGGAATACACCAAGAGCCATGATCAGCACCATAATGGCCAAAACCACGATCAGGATCGGTTCGATCCTCGCGCTGAGGGTTTCAACTTCATATCTGACCTCGCGCTCGTACATGGTAGCCACCTCCAGCATCAATCCATCCAGGTCGCCGGTTTCCTCGCCGACGGCGATCATCTGCAACACCACCGGACTGAATACCCCGGTAGCGGCTGCAGTCCGCAAAATACTCTCTCCTCGCTCGATGCCGTCGCGCATCCGCTCGATATGCCCGCGAACAAATACATTATCCACAACCATGCTGATCACACTCAATCCTTGCAGAACCGGCATACCGCTCCTGAAAGAAAGCGCCATGCTACGGGCAAAGCGCGCCAGAGTGGACTTGAAAATAATCTCCCCCGCCAAGGGTAACTTGAATTTATTCTTGTCCCACTGGTATCGTCCACCAGGCGTGTTGATGTATAAGCGAAAACCCGCCACGGCAACAATCAGCCCCACCAGCATCAGTGCCCAGTAATTTACCATAAAGGCAGAAAAACCCATCAGCATCTTGGTTAAGGGCGGTAATTCCGCATGAAATCCGGCAAATACTTTTGCAAAAACCGGAAGCACAAACAAGTTGATGATGACAATGGCAATCGCCATCGCTGCCAATACAAATATCGGGTAGCGTATCGCTGCCTTGATACGCTGGCGCATATCGCGCTCAAATTCCAGATAGTCATAGAGCCGCATGAATATCTCGTCCAGCGTGCCGGTCATCTCCCCCACCTGCACCATGCTAATGTAAAACATCGAAAATACTTTTGGATGGCGGCGCAACGCTACACTTAGTTCGCGACCCTTATCCAGACTTTCCCGCAGATCCTGGATCATCGCGGCGACAGCCGGGCTCTGTGTCGATTCCTGCAAGCCTGTCAATGCCCGCATGATCGGTACACCGGCCTTAAGCAGGGTGTGCATCTGGCGGCTGAACAGGATCAAATCCTTTGGAGTAACAGGCTTTTCATTAAGGCGTTTGAACCATGCTGGCTCACCCATACCACCGGTTTTTTCATTGCCGGTTTCATTGCCCGATCTCGCCTTCGCACCGCGAACTTCCTTGATTTCGAGCGGCGTAATGCCGGTGTTCATCAGATGATCCGCAACGGCACTGCTGTCATCACCATCCAGCGTGCCTTGCACCAGGTCGCCGCGGTCATTCCGGCCTTTATAGGCAAATACCGCCACGGCTAATCCTCTATCTGATTGCTGATACGCATCACTTCGGCTATGGTGGTGCGGCCCTGTTTCATTTCTGCCAACGCATGGTCGATAATGGTTTTGCCGCGCATGTGCTTATCGGCGACTTTCATAAAATAATTGACATCATCAGTTGTTGCAGCCTCAACCAGTTCGTGACTCATTTCCAGCATTTCATACACACCGGTACGCCCGTAATAGCCGGTGCCGTTGCAGCGCGCACAGCCGCGCCCATGCAACAATCCGCCCCATTGATCGGGCGGCACACCCTCCACTTTCAGCCACTGGCTTTCCTGATCATCCGGAATATGCGGTTCGCTGCAACTTTCGCAGACAATCCGCAGCAACCGCTGAGCAATAATGGCCTGCAATGAAGAGGCCACCATAAAGCGCGTCATGCCCAAATCCACCAGGCGAAACAAAGTACCCGCCGCGTCGCGGGTATGCAAGGTAGAAAGCACCAGATGGCCGGTCATCGCGGCGCGCAGGCCGATCTGCGCCGTTTCTTCATCGCGCATTTCACCGACCAGAATTATGTCCGGGTCTTGCCGCAAGGCGGAGCGCAACACCACCGAAAAAGTCAGATTGATATTCTCGTTGACCTGCACCTGATTGATGCCGGGCAAACGGTATTCCACCGGATCTTCCACGGTGATGATTTTTTGTTCAATGGTGTTGATTTCGGCAAGCGCGGCATACAATGTGGTAGTTTTTCCGCTACCGGTCGGCCCGGTGACCAGTATCATGCCGTTGCTGCGCCGGATAATCTCCCTGAACCGCCTCAGCATATCTGTCGGCATACCCAACTTATCCAGCGAAACCATGCCGCCTTCCTGCCGCAATAAGCGCATTACCACAGTCTCGCCGAATTGCGTTGGGCAAGTGGCGATACGCACATCCACGCTCTGTTCACGCACGCGAACATGGAAGCGCCCGTCCTGCGGCATCCGTTTCTCAGAAATATCCAGCCCGGACATCAGCTTGAGCCGCAACACCAGCGCGGTAGCGATTTTGTTGTCTGCTTCGGTTTGCAGATGCAGCACCCCGTCGATGCGAAATCGTATTCTCAGCAGCACTTCCTGCGGCTCGATGTGGATATCGGAGGCACGAACCAATGAGGCATCGTCGAACATGCTCTGCAATAACTTGACTACCGGCGCATCCTCCGTGCCGACGCTTTCGGTCAGCGCTGAAAGATCGACATAGTCTTCGCCTATATCCTCGCTGAGCTCTCGCGCCAAACCGCTGATTTCTTCGGTTCGGCGGTAACAGCGGTCAATGGTTTCCAGCAATTTGTTTTCGGTGACAATCACCACATCGATGTCGCGTCTGAGGATGCGAACGATTTCATCGAATGCGGGTAAATCGGTCGGGTCTACCATGCCGATCAACAGCTTGCGGTTGCGCTCTTCCAGCACAATGGCACGGGATCGCCGCGCCTGATTTTCAGGCAGCAGCCTTACTAGCACAGGGTTGATGTTGTAATATTTGAGATTGACGTAAGGAATATTGAGATGTTTGGCGAGTACCTGTGCAATTTGCTCTTCGGCGACAAAGGAATTATCAACCAGCAAACGCCATGGCTTGCGCCCGGTGCGCATTTGCTCCGCGAGCACAAACTTGAGCTGGTCTTGTGATATAAGATTTTGCTGAACCAGCAAATCGGTCAAGCTGACTTTTTCCGGGCGAGCCATAATTCCTTCCTGGTTAATTTTATTGCGACCGGTTTATTGCACTTGGCACTAGTTTATCGGCAAGTGCAGAAGTTTGCCATTTTCCCCGATACTCGCAAGGCTTGCAGGATATTTTTTATGTTCAACGTGATTCTTTACGAACCTGAAATTCCGCCCAACACCGGCAACATCATCCGCCTGTGCGCCAATACTGGCTGCAAGTTGCATTTGATCGAACCGCTCGGCTTTTCGCTGGAAAACAAGCAACTCGTTCGTGCCGGGCTGGATTATCACGAATTTGCGGCATTGCGCGTGTATAACACATTGCAGGATTGCCTGAAACCGTTTGATCCAGCACGCATTTTTGCACTGACCACCAAGGGTTCGCAACCATTTCACACAATCCATTACCAGGCAGATGACGCTTTCCTGTTCGGGCCGGAAAGTCGCGGTTTGCCTATTGAAGTGCTGAGCCGATTCGATGCCGGGCATCGCGTACGCCTGCCGATGCTGCCGCACAGCCGCAGCCTGAATTTGTCGAATACGGTAGCGGTGACGGTGTTCGAGGCGTGGCGACAATGCGGGTTTGGTGGTGGTTCATAGATATGGATTCATTGCACCCTACTGAAATTCCAGGTTCGGCGCGCGGTTTAATAATTCAGTGACGGCTTCAGTAACGGGAATGTGCTCGTAAAGAATGCGATATACAGCTTCGCAGATGGGCATTGGAACACAAAGGTGTTGCGCAAGGCGGTGAACCTCGCATACCGTATAAACGCCCTCGGCGACATGTCCGAGCCGTTGCAGAATCTCCGGCAGTTCATGCTGTTGCGCCAACAATAAGCCGACTTGTCGGTTGCGTGACAAGTCGCCTGTACAAGTAAGGATCAAATCTCCCGCACCGGACAATCCGCCCAGCGTCTCGTGGCGCCCTCCAAGCTTCAAGCCGAGGCGTGTAATTTCGGCCAAACCTCGTGTCAGCAATGCGGCGCGTGCATTACATCCAAGCTCCAAGCCGTCGCAAATACCGGCAGCAATCGCCATCACGTTTTTCACGGCGCCGCCGACCTCCACACCAATCACATCGTTGCTGGCATAGATGCGCAATCGCGCGTGGTGCAGCGCTTGAGCGGTGGCGCGGGCGAACTCTTCGTCTGTGGATGCAAGCGTCAATGCAGTCGGCAAGCCACGCGCGACCTCCTGCGCGAAACTGGGGCCGGACAACACACCACGGCGAAACCCTTCCGGCAATATTTCAGCAGCAACCTGGTGCGGCAACAACGAAGTTTCCGCCTCGAAGCCCTTGCATACCCACACCACATCCGGAAATTTTATAATACCTGTCTCATTTGTCCTTTCTCCCTCTTGCGGGATAACCAGCGACTTGGCTGCGGTCGTTTGCAGTCTAGTCGAATGGCAAGTTGTTTCACCCAGAGAGCTAGAGAGAGGGAAGCGGCTGGCCACCTGTTGTAATGTTTCGCGTAGCGCGGCAACAGGAACGGCAATGATCGCCAGTTCGGCTTCACCCAATGCGGCGGAAATATCCGCACTCAGCCCAAGATTATCAGGCAACGGAATATGCGGAAGGTAGGATTGGTTGCAGCGCGTGGCGCGCATTGCTTCGATCTGTGCTGCATCGCGCGCCCATAGCGTGACACGATGGTTGGCAGCCAGGCTGATGGCAATCGCGGTTCCCCAAGCCCCTGCGCCGATAACGGTGATGTTCATGCCAGAAGACAGACGACAGAGAGCTGAATACAGAAGAGTTGTTGCGGCTGCGCCGCACTTTTAATCAACGTGCCGCATGGCGGCACACAAACGCCTGTCCTCTGTATTCTGTCTTCTGTCATCTGGCTAATCGCCCCACACATCAGCGCTGGGTACATAGCCAACATCCGTATCCTGATGGCGCACCTTGATCCAGCCCGTACCGGTCGATTCAAGGTGCTCCAATGCCACTTGCTGGCGCACCTGGAACAGGCGCGCCGCACCCGGATCAGGCTCAGCCCGCACGTCCAGCAGCGGCGGCAACGCAAACACATAGCGCTTACTGCTCAATGCGCGTTTTTCCACCCAATACAGCGCACCGGAACGGTCGCGCACCTTAACCCAATTATCCAGCGCGACAATTTGCTCGAAAGGCATGTAGCGGTTCACCACAAACAATTTTTTTGCCTTGAGCGATGGCGCGTCATAAAGTATCGCGCTGCTCTCGCCAACCGACACATAATCCGTCGCACAAACTGCGCCCGTACCGCACAATAACCCAGTCGCAACAACCAGGCCAAACAGTTTGGTCAGATATGTGAAGTTACGCAATCTCATCAGTGTGTGGTGCCCGCTGCAGCCTGCGCCTGTTGCTGCTTGTGTTGCTGGTACAGCGTATCGAAGTTGACCGGGTTCAGCATGACAGGCGCGAAACCGGCGCGCACGGTAGTGCTGGAAACGATTTCGCGCAAATACGGAAACAGGATATTCGGGCACATCACCGCCAGCACCGGCTCTATGTCCTCATCCGGCAAGTTGCTCAGGCGGAAGATGCCTGCCTGTTTGACCTCGATCAGGAACATCACTTTTTCACCGACCTTGGCCGTTACGGTATTGGTGATCATCACTTCATACACGTCGGCTTCGATCGTTTCGGTTTGGGTGCTCAATTGCACATCGATTTGCGGGCTTTCGCGTTCAAGGAAAATATGCGGCGCGTGCGGTATCTCGAGCGAGAGATCCTTCACGTAGATTTTTTCTATGTTGAATGCGGGTTGTTTGTTTTCTTGAACTGCTTCTGTCATGTTATTTTCCTTTATGGTTTATGTTGCTAAAAGTTTATCCAGTTCACCGGCATGATCGAGCGATGCAAGCTCATCATAGCCGCCGATATGTGCGTCGCCGATATAAATCTGCGGTACGGTACGCCGCCCGGTTTTTTCCATCATCGCCACGCGCAATTCCGGTTGTAAATCGACGCGTATCTTCTCGATCTCCCGCACACCCTTGCGCTGCAACAGTTGCTCGGCGCGAACGCAATACGGGCAGGTTGCAGTACAGTACATCAATACTCTTGCCATCATTTCCTCAGAGGCAAATTGGCTTTTTGCCAGGCAATTATGCCACCTGCCAGATTGTAAACCTGGCCAAAACCGCTCTTGCCCAGCGTCGTGCAGGCTGCGGTGGAGCGATTGCCGCTACGGCATACCAACACGATGGGCTGCTCCTTGTATTTCACCAGCTCGCCGATTCGCTCGCTGAATTTTCCAAGCGGGATTTGCATGGAATTCAAAATGTGCCCCGCCTTGTATTCCTCATCGCTACGCACATCGAGCACCAGTGCGTTCTTATGGTTGATAAGCTGCAAGGCTGCAGTGCAATCCACTTCCTTGATGCCGCGGATACGGTTACCAATGAATGACCAAAGCAACATGGCGCCGCTGAACAACGCAATTGAAATCGGAAGAATATTATTGACGATGAACTGCACGCCGACGCTCCTGTTCTTTTTGGGTGGCGAATTCTAGCAGAGCTGCAAAACGCGCGGGGTCTTTCTCGGCTAACTGCGCCAACAGATTATGTTCATTGGCATTGGACGGATATGACCATATTGCCTGCTCCAACAGTCGCTTGGCCTCCTCTATTTGCCCATTTTGCGCCAGAAAAAAAGCCTGCCGGTAAACCGCGGGCTGTGTAGGGATGAAGCGCATAGTACGCTCGTTTATTTCAATTTTCGCATCGAGATGATCGGCATTAATCTCGGTAAGCGCGATTATAAATGTTTCGGCATAAGGAGACATAAGCGATTCGCCATGCACTTCGATCAGGCCATCACGCACACGCTTAACAACCTCGGCGGCATCAGCGCCTGAAACTGGGCGTATCGCCATCACATTCTTTAATTGCTGATAGCCGCTGCGCAATTGCATCAGGGTCATCAGGCCGAGTAGCAAAATGGCCGCCAGCGACAATCGTCCAACCTTGCGCAATTCAAGAGAGTAGTGTGTTTCATCCAACGTGCCAAGCAAAATAGCCGCGACTGCCATAAAGTAGGTGTACCATAAAGGATATTCGAGCAAGCTGTGAATCGCCAACACACCCAATGCTGAATACCCCCACCAGCGTGCCGCATCCAGCGTTGCGCGGCGCATACCATGCAACCACGCCCCTAGCGGGACAAATAATACCAGCAGCCCCGCCAAGCCCGCTTCGGCAAGGATCTGAAAAACCAAGTTGTGTGCATTATTGTAAAGGCCGTTGATATTGCCCGATTGTAATACCGGCAACAACTGGAAGTGATGCCATGCGAATTGACCAAAGCCGACCCCCAGCCACGGTGATTGCGTAAACATCAGCCATGATTCGCGCCAGAGATATAAACGGATTCCGCCGGAATTCGCTTCTCCGAACAATCGTTGCATGGTATCCATGCTACCCGCTGCCCCGGCCATGAACGGCAACTTTACTATCAGGTGCATTAATCCAAAACCCGCCATCAGCAACAGGCTATAGCGCAACAGTGGGCGCTGTCGTACATCGTGCCGCGATATCAACCATGCCAAACCGCTCATCAGCAGCAGATACAGCCATGTACTGCGCGAGCCGCTCAGCGTCATCACAAACAAGAGCGGCGCAGCCAATACGACCACATATCCTGGCTTAAGCCGTCGCTGATAGAACAAGCCAAGCGATACCAGCCCCAGCGCAATGTAATTAGCGAAATGATTGGACTGTGCAAGATTGCCAAACACACCTGAGGATGTCTTCATTACTATCCAAGGATTGAGTAACGTGTTCAAGCGATAATGCTGCAAAACACCGACCAAAGCGCTTAACTCCGCACCGATCAGCAAAAAAATCGCCAACACGGCTGCTATTCTTTCAAGGCCAAAACAAGCGCGCAATCTTGACCCAAGCAACATCAGCAATGCAGCAAATAAAAGGTACAGGATATACAACAAGCCCTGATCAAAATAGGCGACCTTGTGCAATGCCATTTGCAACAACAAAATGGCGATCAGCCCGACAGGCAGTTGTGCAATACGCGGAATTTTCGGCTGCTGCCAAAAGTCTTTTGTCGCCAATAAAGTGAGCGCGAACACCCCAAGCAACGCACTCCACCACTCCTGATCAAACGTGGTAAGCGGATATTGATGGCGAGGGTGCAAAAATGGCAAAACCCACATCATCCCGACCAGAAGCAAGCTGACATGTGCCAAGCCAAACCGTATAGCCCTCAGCGAGGCCAGCGCATTTGTTAGCACGCGCCATCCTTGATGTTGAATTTACTGAAGATATGAGTCAGCGGGTTGTCCGCACACAACGGCAAGGGCAACAGGATGGATATCCCGGCAACGATGTGAGTAATGCATCCCGCATTCATAATGAAACCCTTACTGAATTTAACGTTTTATTGAAATTTCTTGTACAGATATACAGATATGTTTTTGCGCCAAGAGTTTTTGGCCAACGCTCTTGATTGCATTTCTCTTACGTCGGACAAAACACATCGCGCATCATCCCGATCAGTTTTATGGTGCGCAAATCATCAATGCGATAAAACACACGGTTCGCATCCTTGCGCGTTGCCAGTACGCCCTTTTCGCGCAAAATTGCCAAGTGTTGCGAGATATTACTCTGTGACGTGCCGACTTGCTCCACAATATCCTGCACGCTAACTTCCTGATCGCCGAGCACGCATAGAATTTTCAGGCGCAACGGATGCGCTATGGCTTTTATGGCCTGTGCGGCCTGTTGAATATCTTCTTCCCTGTCGATTAACTTGCTGTTCACCATATTCTGTTCCTGTTTATACTGCCAAGCCGCGCACCGAATTCGTGCGAATTCGGCTAAAATAAAACTCTATAGAATCATTATCCGCTAATATTCTACACCAATGAACCCCACCCCTGCCTTGCTGCTTATCCTCGATGGCTTCGGTTATCGCGAAGACGCCGATTTCAACGCCGTCCTGGCGGCACGCAAGCCCAATTGGGATGCGCTCTGGCGCGATTACCCGCATACCCTGATCAACGCCTCTGAAAAATTTGTCGGCCTGCCCACCGGACAGATGGGCAACTCCGAAGTCGGCCATCTCAATATCGGTGCCGGACGCGTGGTGTATCAGGATTTGAGCCGCATCGATGTCGCCATCGAAGATGGCAGCTTCTACACCAACCCTGCTTTAAACCGAGCCGTTTCGTTAGCCATGCAAAACGAGAGCACGCTGCACATTA
Source organism: Gallionella sp. (assembly GCA_049294375.1). Classification (GTDB taxonomy): domain Bacteria; phylum Pseudomonadota; class Gammaproteobacteria; order Burkholderiales; family Gallionellaceae; genus Gallionella. The sequence goes on from JBAQCT010000109.1 coordinate 15,834, forward strand.
TGGGACTATTATCCCCGGGCGGCGTGCATAGCCATGAGAACCACATCTTCGCCATGCTCGAAATGGCGGCACGCGGTGGCTTGAGAAAAATCCATCTGCACGCCTTTCTGGATGGGCGCGATACTCCACCGAAGAGCGCCGCACGATCATTACAGCTATTGCAGGAAAAATGCGCTGCATTGGGAGCCGGTCAAATCGCCAGCATCACCGGTCGCTTTTACGCGATGGATCGCGATAACCGGTGGGAGCGCGTGCAACCCGCTTATGAATTGCTCACCCAAGGCCGCGCCGAATTTACCGCAGCCGATGCGTTGAGCGGGCTGGAGCAGGCCTACGCGCGCGGCGAGTCGGATGAATTCGTCAAACCGACCGCAATTGTTGCGGGGGGTGCGAAATACACCATGCAGGACGGCGATGTGGCGGTATTCATGAACTTCCGCGCCGACCGCGCCCGCGAAATCACGCGCGCCCTGACTGATGAAGCGTTCGACAAATTCGAGCGCGCCTGTTGCCCGAAACTCGCCAGCTTCGTTTCACTGAGCAGCTATGGAGAAGATTTTCACTTGCCTTGCGCATACCCACCCGAGGCTATCCACAGCGGCTTCGGCGAATATATTTCAAATTTGGGATTAAAACAGTTGCGCATCGCCGAGACCGAAAAATACGCACACGTTACCTATTTTTTCAATGGCGGCAGGGAACAACCCTATCCCGGCGAAGACCGCATTCTCGTCCCGTCGCCCAAGGTCGCGACTTACGACCTCAAGCCGGAAATGAGCGCATTCGAAGTCACCGACAAACTCGAAGCCGCGATCCTGAGCCGCCAGTACCATGCCATCATCTGCAATTATGCCAATGGCGACATGGTCGGGCATACCGGAAACATGGACGCCGCCACCCGAGCCGTCGAGGCGCTGGATACTTGTATCGGCCGCATAGTCAAGGCGATGCGTTCCATCGGCGGTGAAGTCATCATCACCGCCGATCACGGCAACGCCGAACAAATGCTGGATCGCACCACGGGGCAGGCGCATACCGCGCACACCCTGAACCCGGTGCCGCTCCTGTATATTGGGCGCAAAGCCAGCTTGGTCGATGGTGGTGCATTGCGCGATCTTGCCCCCAGCCTGCTAGCCATGATGGGACTGCCGCAGCCAGCGGAAATGACCGGGCACAGCCTGATCCAGATGACAGAAGACAGATGACAGGAGGCAGAGGCGTTGTCGCGGCTGCGCCGCGCAATCTTTTTAAGCGTGCCGCACAGCGGCACACAACAATCGGTTCTCTGTCCTCTGTTTTCTGTCTTCTGCTCTCTGCCCTCTGTCTTCTGCCCTCTGCCTTCTGTCATGCGGCCTACGCTGGCCAGCAGGAGGAGCTGGAAAATTTGCGCAAGCGCATCTCCGCGATGCAGCACGAAATGGACAAAACCAGCGAGTCGAAATCGGAAGCCGCCGATGCGCTACGTGAATCGGAACGTGGGATCAGCAACAGCAACCGCAAGCTGGCCGGACTTGTCGAACAATTGAAGGCAGCCGATAAAAAACTCAACGAACTGCAAGCACGAGAACAGCAATTGGGCAGCGATCTTGAGACGCAGCAGATACAGCTTGGCAAGCTGCTGTATCAACAATACTTGGGTGGCAAGCAGGAATACCTGAAACTGTTGCTGGACAACCAGAACCCCAATCAGGCCAGCCGCGATTTGCAGTATTACGAATACATTGCGCGCAACCGCGCAACCTGGCTTGCCACTTTACGCAATAGTCTTGAGGCGCTAAATACGGTCAGTGCGGCCACGCGCAAACAACGAGAAGAATTGAGATCATTGCGCGCCGAGCAATCTGTCCAGAAAAAAACGCTCGAAAAAGAACAACATGCCCGGCAACAGACGCTGGGCAAGATTTCGCAACAACTGCGCCTGCAGCGCCGCGAGATCAACCGGCTACAGCGCGACGAAAATCGCCTTGCTCAGTTGGTTGAGGAGCTGACAAAGATGCTCGCCCAACCGAAAACCAGCACCCTGTTCCGCAATGATAACTTGCCGGATAACCGGTTTGACGGCAGCCCATTCGATCAGCTCAAAGGTAAATTGACGCTGCCGGTGAAAGGCGAGGTTACCAACCGGTTCGGCGCACCTCGCCCCGATAGCACGGTACTGTGGAAAGGTCTCTTTTTGAGAACTTCCGCAGGACAAGCTGTCAAAGCAATTGCTGCGGGGCGGGTCGTGTTTGCGGATTGGCTGCGCGGCTTCGGCAATCTGCTGATCATCGATCACGGTAAGGGTTACATGAGTTTGTATGGCAATAACGAAACACTTTACAAACAGGTTGGCGATATATTGCGTGGCGGAGATACTGTTGCGGCAGTCGGGAACAGCGGCGGAAATGAGAATTCCGGTTTATACTTCGAACTGCGTCACGAGAGCAAGCCACTTGATCCGATGAAATGGCTGGCGGCAAAACAACATTGAGGGAATTATGCGTCTTCTGGAAAAAGCGGGTTTGGTCAGTTTGGGTTTGGTTGCAGGTGTTTCGGTCAGCCTGCATTTTGCTGCGGTTGCGGAGAAAGAAACGCTTGCCCTGCCTTTGCCCGTCGAGGAATTGCGCGCATTTTCAGAGGTGTTTGGCCGCATCAAGAGCGACTACGTCGAACCCGTCACCGATAAAAAACTGATTACCGAGGCCATCAACGGCATGTTGAATGGCCTCGACCCCCACTCGGCCTATCTTGACACGGAATCATTCAAGGAGCTGCAAGTCGGCACGCAGGGCGAATTCGGCGGCCTCGGCATTGAAGTTGGCATGGAAGATGGATTGGTGAAAGTAATTTCCCCTATCGAGGATACCCCCGCCTATCACGCAGGCATCAAGAGCGGCGACTTGATTATCAAACTGGATGACACTCTGGTAAAAGGTTTGACATTAAACGATGCGGTAAAACGCATGCGCGGAAAACCCGGCAGCAAGATTGTGCTGACCATTATCCGCAAAGATGAGCCAAAACCGCTTACCTTTACACTGGTGCGCGCCATCATCAAAGTGCAAAGCGTCAAATCCAAACTGTTTGAGCCGGGCTACGCATTCGTGCGCATCACCCAATTCCAGGAGCATACCGGCGAGAATCTCGCCACCGCGCTGGAAAATCTTATCAAGCAAAACCAGGGGCCGCTAAAAGGACTCGTGCTCGATTTGCGCAATGACCCCGGCGGGCTTCTGGCGGGTGCGGTCGGTGTTTCTGCAGCCTTTCTGGCCAAGGACGCATTGGTGGTTTATACCGAGGGGCGCACCGAAGACGCAAAAATGCGCCTGGTCGCGAGCCCCGAAAATTATTTGCGCGGTAATGGCAAAAGCGATTACCTGAAAAATCTGCCTGACTCCATCAAGAGCGTGCCGCTGGTTGTGCTCGTGAACGGTGGCTCGGCATCCGCATCCGAAATTGTTGCCGGTGCACTCCAGGATCATAAGCGCGCGGTCATCATGGGTACGCAAACTTTCGGCAAGGGTTCGGTACAAACCGTCCTGCCATTGGGTAACAACACGGCGATCAAACTCACGACGGCGCGTTACTACACACCCGGAGGGCGTTCCATACAAGCCAAAGGCATCGTGCCCGATATCCTGGTCGAGGATCCTGCCACCGGGCAAGAGGGCTCGTTCCGCTTGCGCGAAGCCGACCTGAACAAGCACTTGGCCAATGACAAACCACAAAGCGAAAAACCGCAAAATGAAAAGCCGGATAGTGGCAGCAAGACCATACCCCCACCTCCCGGCCCCAAAGGGGATAGCACAAAATTGGCTCCCACTGAATTTGGAGCAAAGAACGACTATCAGCTCAACCAGGCATTAAACCTTCTCAAAGGGATGCAAATACTGCACGGAAAATAAATTCACACCGCGCAAAACAGGTAGAACCGAACGCGGCCCATATCATCTGCCCGAATGAGGCAGCGTTCGCGCCACTACCCACGCACTGATTTTTCTTGCCCCCTGTTTTTGCACCACCTCGGCGAGCGCGTTGAGGCTGGCCCCGGTCGTCAGCACATCATCCACAAGTGCAACATGCATGCCGCTTAGGTCTGCATCACAGCTAAACGCATTACGCACGTTTCTTTTACGCTCTTTCCACGGTAAAGCGGATTGCGGTGGGGTATCGCGCACCCGGCGACAAGCGCCGGGCAGCAGCTCAATATCCAGTTTGTATGCTGCCTGGTCAGCAATCAACAGCGATTGGTTAAAACCGCGCTCGCGCAGTTTGACTGGATGCAACGGCATCGGGATGATGCAATCCGGTAAATCGCTTTTATCGATTCCAAGCAACAGTTTTTCAGAAAATGCCTTCACCAGTGCGAGTTGCTCGCCATATTTCATCGCATGGATCAGCTTGTCGAGCGGAAATTTATAGCCGAATACGGCTATGGCGGTGCTGAATAACGGCGGATATTTCAGGCATTGCCCGCAGATTTCGCCCGAAAGAGTCGGCAAGGCGCAGTTCGGGCAATGCGCCGCACCGAGGTAAGGCAATGTCTCGTCACAGGCCGCACACCACAAACCATCGTGGCTCATGCTGCCGCACAGCACACAAGGTTGCGCAGGCATAATTTGCTCAATTTTTGCGCTGATATTCAAAATAACATTGCGTAAAATTGACAAATCGCCGCCCTTTCAAGGATGATGCGCCGCCAGAATCATACTCGATTAAACCGCCATGAATACCCAAACCATAGAATTCGTCCGCCCCGCTAAAAAAAGCCCCGTACCGCAGCGCTGGAGCGTGCCCGATGTGGAAGCCTTGTTCAAACTACCCTTTTCCGACCTGATGTACCGCGCGCAGCAAACCCACCGCGAGCACTTTGACCCGAATGCGGTGCAACTTTCCACCCTGCTGTCGATCAAGTCCGGCGGCTGCACCGAGGATTGCGGCTATTGCCCGCAGTCGGCGTTTCATTCAACCGGCATGGAAGACCGGAAAATGCTTGAGCTGGAAGCCGTGGTTACAGCCGCGCGCGCCGCGCAGCAAAAAGGCGCCGGGCGCTTCTGCATGGGTGCGGCATGGCGCGAGCCGACCGACGAGGACATGGCGAGCGTGGTGGAGATGGTCAAGGCGGTGCGCAGCCTCGGCATGGAAACCTGCGCCACGCTGGGCATGCTGAACGACGAACAAACCGAGCAATTGCGCGCCGCCGGCCTAGATTACTACAACCACAATCTGGATACCGCGCCGGAGTTTTATGGCAACATCATCAGCACGCGCGACTATCAGGATCGGCTGGATACGCTGGAGCGGGTGCGCAAGGCGGGGATGAGCATATGCAGCGGCGGCATCGTCGGCATGGGCGAGAACCTGACACAGCGCGCCGGGTTGGTCGCGCAGTTGGCCAACATGAACCCTTACCCGGAAAGCGTGCCGATCAACAACCTGGTCAGGGTCGAAGGCACGCCGCTGGCGCAAGTGGAAGAACTCGACCCGCTGGATTTCGTGCGTACTATTGCCGTGGCGCGCATCACCATGCCTGCGGCGCGCGTGCGCCTCTCTGCCGGGCGGCAGCAGATGTCCGATGCGGTACAGGCATTATGCTTCCTCGCCGGCGCGAACTCGATCTTCTATGGCGAGAAATTACTCACCACAGGCAACCCGGACGTGGAGAAGGATCAGATATTGCTCAATAAATTAGGGATGTACCCGTCTACCGATAAATAGCGAATCCATTGCCCGGTATTGCAGGAGTTTTTCTACGGGCGCCCTTTAACTCTGCTTCCAAGGCAAACCCGCGACCCGCCACCCGCCCACGGTGTTGCGGCGTTCGCCGGCATCCATATCGCCTTCGAAGCCTTCCAGCACGTTGTAACAGTCGCCATAACCAGCCCGTGTGGCGGCCATTGCGGCATGATGCGAGCGCACTCCGCTGCGGCATATAAACAGCACCACGGATTCCTTATCTATTTGCTGTTCAAGCTGTGCGATGAAATTCGGGTTGGGCCTCATGCCGGGGTAAGTTGCCCATTCGATTTCTGCGGCATCAGGTACGCGCCCCACCCAGTCCAGTTCGGCGCGGCTGCGTACATCCAGCAGCCTCGCTCCGGGCGCGGATTGCAGGATCTCATAAGCCTCATCGGGATGCAGCGCTCCCTTATAGGGCAAGCCCATTTCTTTTGCGCGTTGCTGCGCGGTTTGCAGAATTGCGGTAATTTTTCCCATATGGATTCTTTCTTTTGAATATAAGGGCACGGCGGATGTAGAATCGGTGCCGCACCACGACCGCATACTAGCGCAACCGACATGAAAAATCACGCCCATTCGCATGGATCACGCGCCGATATCGGCGCTTTCGAACCGGCCAACCCCGAACGTTTTGCCGCCGCGCAAAAAAGCACTTGGGTGAGCATCGTCATCAATTTGCTGTTGACGTTTCTTCAGGTGGTGGGCGGTTTTTTTTCGCACTCGCAAGCCTTGATGGCCGATGGCCTGCATTCCCTGTCTGACTTGCTTTCCGATGTATTGGTGCTGTATGCAAACCGCCACGGTAACCGCCATGCCGATGCCAATCATCCTTACGGCCATGCGCGGGTGGAAACCGCCGCAACGTTTATTCTGGGAGCTTTTCTTGCCGCGCTCGGCGTTGGACTGCTGTTGGCAGCAGCAATGCGTTTACAACAACCTGATGCATTGCGGGCAGTCAATCCGCTGGCGCTCGCCATTGCGGTTATCGCATTGGCCGCCAAGGAAGGGATGTTCCGGTACATGCTGGCGGTAGCCAAACGGGTGCGTTCGCAAATGCTGGTGGCCAACGCATGGCACGCGCGTTCGGATGCAGCCTCCTCACTGGTGGTCATTATCGGGATCGTCGGCAACCTGCTCGGTTATACCTTTTTCGATTTGCTTGCCGCCGCGGTGGTGGGCGTGATGATCGCGCATATGGGCGGGAAGCTGGCCTTGGGAGCGATGGCGGAACTGATCGATACCGGTTTGGACGAGGAAGAGGTCGAGGCAATCCGGCAAACCCTGCTCAATACCCACGGCGTGAGGGGGTTACACGAGCTGCGCACCCGCAGGATGGCCGACAATGCGCTGGTCGACGCGCATATCATGGTCGATCCCAAAATCAGCGTCTCGGAAGGGCACTTCATTGCCGAGTCGGCGCGTCATGCCGTGCTCAAGAAACACCATGTGATGGATGTGATGGTGCATATCGACCCGGAAGATGATGTACAAACCAAACCGAACGCGCACCTGCCCGGCCGCCCCGTTTTGCTGGCACATCTTGCCGGGCGATTGGGGGATTCGGCTCTATTGGATAATCGCGTGGTGTTTCACTATCTGGATGGCAAAGTGGATGCGGAAATATACCTGCCCGCCCACCAAATACAAGGAAAACAGGCTGACGACTTGCAGGCGCGTTGCGACAAAATAGTGGGCGATGACAAGTTATTTCGCGCCATTCATATCCACCGCAGCCACGCACAAAATTAGTGCAAAAACAATCACGGATTGCCCGATTTTGGTGCAAATATTTTATGTGCGGTTTTGGTGACCTATGGCACAATGTCACATAACCATAAAAGAGTAGTTGGCACGCTTCCTGCGTCCTTAATTCCGGGCTTTATGTTCACTGTTTAATTTGATTCTTAATTTTTTGTATTTTCGGGGGAGAAAGTCATGTCGATGTCGGCAAATGATGTGTTGAAAATGATCAAGGATCACGATGTCAAGTTCGTGGATTTCCGTTTTACCGATACGCGCGGCAAGGAACAGCATGTCGGCGTGCCGGCCAAATATGTGGGCATGGAAAAATTTGAAGACGGCCACGCATTTGACGGTTCGTCCATCGCCGGCTGGAAAGGCATCCAGGCTTCGGACATGCTGTTGGTGCCGGATCCGGTGACGGCCTATCTGGATCCGTTCATGGATGAAAACACCCTGGTGATCACCTGCGACGTGATCGAGCCAACCGACGGCAAGGGCTATGACCGCGATCCGCGCTCCATCGCGAAGCGCGCCGAGGCGTACCTGAAATCCAGCGGCATCGGTGATACCGCCTACTTCGGCCCGGAACCCGAATTTTTCATTTTCGACTCGGTGAACTGGCATGTTGACATGTCGGGCTGCTCGCTGAAGATCAATTCCGAAGAGGCCGCATGGGCGACCGGCGAAAAATTCGATGGCGGCAACACCGGTCATCGCCCGATGGTCAAAGGCGGCTACTTCCCGGTTCCGCCGGTCGACAGCCTGAACGACATCCGCGCCGCAATGTGCCTGGCTCTGGAAGACATCGGCATCGAAGTCGAAGTGCATCACCACGAAGTGGCGACCGCCGGACAGTGCGAGATCGGCACCAAGTTCAATACGCTGGTGCGCCGCGCCGATCAGACCCAGGTACTGAAGTACGTCGTACATAACGTCGCGCACCAGTACGGCAAGACAGCAACCTTTATGCCCAAACCCATCGTCGGCGACAACGGCTCGGGCATGCACGTGCACCAGTCGATCTGGAAGGATGGCAAAAATCTGTTCGCGGGTAACGGCTATGCGGGGCTATCCGAGACCGCGCTGTACTACATCGGCGGCGTCATCAAGCACGCCAAGGCATTGAACGCCATCACCAATCCGGGCACCAACTCCTACAAGCGCCTGGTTCCGCACTACGAAGCGCCGGTCAAGCTGGCCTATTCGGCGAAGAACCGCTCCGCGTCGATCCGCATCCCCTATGTGCAGTCCGACAAGGCGCGCCGCATCGAGACCCGCTTTCCGGATCCGACCTCAAACCCGTACCTGTGTTTTACGGCCTTGATGATGGCCGGCCTGGATGGCATCCAAAACAAGATACATCCCGGCGATCCGGCTGACAAAAACCTGTATGACCTGCCGCCGGAAGAAGATGCGAAGATCCCAACCGTGTGCGCCTCGCTGGATGAAGCGCTGGCCCATCTGGACAAGGATCGCGAGTTCCTGACACGCGGCGGCGTGTTCTCCAACGACTTTATCGACGCCTACATCGCCCTGAAGATGGACGAGGTCAACCGCGTCCGCATGACCACGCATCCGGTCGAGTTCGACATGTATTACAGCATTTGATCGCGCAATAAGAAAAAGAAAAAACGGGGCAAAAGCCCCGTTTTTCTTTGAACGGTAAAATTTGTCTGCATTTGGCGCTTGCCCTATACTTGAACCATGCCCGTTTGCAGGAGAGCCACGATGAAATTTGGATACTTGCTAGCAGTCTTGTGCCTCGGCCCGGCTTGGGCACAGGCGGAAATCTACAAGAGCGTCGATGCCAATGGCAAAATTACCTATTCGAATACGCCCATCAAGGGAGGCAAGAAAATCGTTCTCGAGCCGTTGTCTACCATGGCTCCAACGCGCCAGCAGCCTGCCGCTTCGCCAAAAGACTTCCCGAAAGTGGATAGCACGACACAAAAGTGGCGCGATGACACGCGCCGCAAAATACTCCAGGACGAGTTAAGCTCCGAAGAAAAATTGCTCGAAGAATCCATGCAGCGCCTGAAGGAAGGCGAAGCCAACCCCGAGGTTTACAAGGGCAAAGACGGAAAGACCTACCGTAACGTAGCTAAATATGAAGAGAAAATCAGGGTACTGAACGAACAAGTCGATTCGCACAAAAAAAATATCGAAGCACTGAAAACAGAATTATCCAAACTTCAATAAACCCACTTCTCTGGCATGTATTCTGCTTTACAAGAACGTATGCCCGAACTTCCTAACCTTACCCTCGAACACCTCGCTACGGCAATCATCCTGCTGGACGAGGAGTCGCATATCGCTTACATCAATCCGGCGGCGGAAAACCTGTTTGACTTGAGCGGCAAAAACTTGCTCGGGCATACAATCCAGCAGGCATTTACCCATACCGACCAATTGGCCAATGCGATACAGCAAGCGATCCATAACAATGCGAGCTACATAGAGCATGATCTGACACTGGGCACGCCCGCGCATGGTAAATTGCAGTTACGCTGCACGGCTACCCCGCTGCAATTTTCCAACGTGCATAATGCACGTCCCCCTCTCCCGCACACGGGCGATGGGATAAAGGAATCGCTACGCGAGCTTCGTTATAGCCGCTATCTGCTGCTGGAATTCCACCCAATGGACATGCCGCTGAAACTGGCGCGTGAAGAGCAGATGCTTGACCAGACGCAGGCCAATCGCCTGTTATTGCGAAATCTCGCCCACGAAATCAAAAACCCTCTCGGAGGCATACGCGGCGCGGCACAGTTACTCGAACAGGAGTTGGATAAACCGGCCTTGCGCGAATACACCCATGTCATCGTGCAGGAAGCGGATCGGCTGCGCTCACTGATGGAGAAATTGCTCAGCCCGCAAAATGCCTCGCACTACAGCGCGCTCAACATCCACGAAGTGCTGGAGCGCGTGCGTAGCGTGGTGCTGGCGGAAATGCCTTCTGGGCTGACATTCCAGCGCGATTACGACACCAGCCTGCCCGCACTGATCGGCGACAAGGAGCAATTGATCCAGGCGATGCTCAACATCGTGCGCAACGCCGCACAGGCGATGCAGGGCAGCGGAACCATCGCCCTGCGCACCCGCATCGCACGGCAGGTAACACTGATCAAACGCCGCCACCGTCTGGCGGTAATGATACAAATCATCGACAATGGCCCCGGTGTCCCGCCGGAACTGCAAGACAAGATATTTTACCCACTGGTATCGGGGCGCGCCGATGGTCACGGGCTCGGGCTGACACTGGCGCAGGACTACGTCAACCAGCACCATGGCACAATAGAATTCGACAGCGAGCCGGGGCACACCTGTTTCACCGTGCTGCTGCCGCTGCCGTGATGGAACCTGAAAAACATTTCACCACGAAGAACGCAGAGATCACGAAGGAGTTGCAGATGTGGTTTGTTCGCCAGCAAGATGATTCTCGTTTTCTGAGCGGCACGATGCTTTTCTTCGCGCTCTTCGTGGCCTTCGTGGTTCAACTACGGTTTTAAGGATAAATATGCAGCCTGTCTGGATCATCGACGACGACCGCTCCATCCGCTGGGTGCTGGAAAAAGCTCTGGCGCGTGAAAACATCGAGTTCAAAAGTTTTGCCACGGCGGACGAGGCGCTGTTTGCGCTGGACAGCAGCCTGCCGCAAGTAGTGGTCAGCGATATCCGCATGCCGGGCAGCTCCGGACTGGATTTTTTGCAGGCGCTGCATCAGCGCCACCCGCTTATTCCGGCCATCATCATGACGGCCTACTCCGACCTGGAAAGCGCCGTTTCCGCGTTTCAGGGCGGCGCGTTCGAATACCTACCCAAACCGTTCGACATCAATCACGCGGTCGAACTGATCCGGCGCGCGCTAGAGCAAAGCCAGCGCAAATCGGGCAAGACACAGGAAACCGAAGCCGCCGCCGGCATTCTCGGCCAGGCTCCCGCGATGCAAGAGGTATTCCGCGCCATCGGGAAGCTGGCGCAGTCGCAGGCGACCGTGCTGATCAACGGCGAATCCGGAACCGGCAAAGAACTGGTGGCGCGCGCATTGCACCGCCACAGCCCGCGCGCCGATAAGCCGTTCGTCGCGATCAACACCGCCGCGATCCCCAAGGATCTGCTCGAATCTGAACTGTTCGGGCACGAGCGCGGCGCATTCACGGGCGCAGCAACGACGCGGCATGGCCGCTTCGAGCAAGCGGAAGGCGGCACGCTATTCCTCGATGAAATCGGCGACATGCCCGCCGATTTGCAAACCCGCCTGCTGCGCGTGCTGTCGGACGGCAGCTTCTATCGCGTCGGCGGGCACCAACCGATCAAGGCTAACGTGCGCATCATCGCCGCAACACATCAAAACCTCGACGAACGCGTCAAGCAAAAGCTGTTCCGCGAGGACTTGTTTCACCGGCTGAACGTAATCCGGCTACGCCTGCCGCCATTGCGTGAGCGGCGAGAAGATATTCCGCTGCTGGCAAAATATTTCCTGCAAAAGTGCGCGCATGAACTTGGCGTGGAGCAGAAGCAATTAAGCGAAGAAGCTCTGCGTTTTCTCGCCGCACAGGATTTCCCCGGCAACGTGCGGCAACTGGAAAATCTTTGCCACTGGCTGACCGTGATGACGCCCTCGCGTATGGTTGAAATAGCCGACCTTCCTCCGGAATGGCGTGATGAGGCCAGTAAAGATGCGGCAGCAAGCGGGGATTGGAGTACCGTGCTGGCGCAACAAGCAGGATTGGCCTTGCAGCGCGGCGAAGATCACATCATGGGCAAACTTGCCGCGCAATTCGAGCGCACCTTGATCCTGCAAGCCCTGCATCACACCGGCGGGCGGCGCATCGAAGCGGCCGCCCTGCTCGGCATCGGGCGCAACACCTTGACGCGCAAGATACAGGAACTGGGGCTGGAGAATCAGGAACCGTAGGGGCGGCGCAGGTCGCCAAAGCTAATTGTCCACGAAAGGCACGAAAAACACGAAAAGCTCAAAATACTACAAGCTACAAATCGATATCCAATGGGTGGTGCAACGAAACAATGCGACTTCTTGTTTTATTTCGTGCCTTTCGTGCCTTTCGTGTTTTTCGTGGATAGTTCTGTTTTTAGCGACTTTGTAAGCATTCCAGTAGCTTCTCATGTATCCCGCCAAACCCGCCGTTGCTCATCACCAGCACATGGTCGCCTGATTTTGTAACAGCGACGATGGCCTCTATCAGTTCGTCGAGATCGTCCTTCACCACGGCCTTGCCGCCCAGCGGGTTGAGCACCACAACGGCGTCCCAGCCAAGATTTGCGCCGTAGCAGAACACCAGGTCGGCATCCTTCAGGCTGCCGGGCAACGCATCCTTCATCACGCCGAGTTTCATCGTGTTGGAACGCGGCTCCAGCACAGCCAGTATCCTCGCATTACCGACCTTGCTTCGCAGCCCGGCGATAGTGGTGTCGATCGCGGTGGGGTGATGCGCGAAGTCGTCATATACGGTGATGCCGCTGACCGTGCCTCGCGTTTCCATGCGCCGCTTCACGTTTTTGAATTTGCTCAAGGCAATCAGCCCCTGCTCCACCGGTACGCCCACATAGCGTGCAGCGGCGAGGGCGGCGAGAGCATTCATGCGATTGTGTTCGCCGAGCAAATCCCATTCGAGCGTGCCTTGCAATTCACCGTTGAGGGTCACGCGACCGCTTGCATCGATATCCCACCCTTCACCGCAGCCGAACATCTCCACCGGTGTCCAGCAGCCGCGCTGGAGCACGCGCCGCAACGATTCCTCACGCCCGTTGCATACGATGAGTCCCTTGCCGGGAACGGTGCGCACCAAATGGTGAAATTGTGTCTCGATGCTTGCCAGGTCGGGAAAGATATCGGCGTGGTCGAATTCCAGGTTATTGAGAATCACGGTGCGCGGGCGGTAATGCACGAACTTGGAGCGCTTGTCGAAGAAGGCCGTATCGTATTCGTCGGCCTCGATGACAAAGAATGGCATCTCGGTGATGCGCGCCGACACGCCGAAATTTTGCGGTACGCCGCCGATCAGGAAACCGGGATTCAGCCCGGCATATTCCAGTATCCACGCCAGCATCGACGTGGTGGTAGTCTTGCCGTGCGTGCCCGCCACACCCATTACCCACTTGTCGCGCAGCAGCGTGTCCGCCAGCCATTGCGGGCCGGAAGCATAGGGCAGGTTGCGGTCGAGAATTTCTTCCATCAGCGGGTTGCCGCGCGATACCACGTTGCCGATCACGAACACATCCGGCTTGAGGTCGATCTGCTCAATGCCGAACCCTTCGATCAGCTCGATGCCCTGCGCTTCCAGTTGCGTACTCATCGGCGGATAGACGTTGGCATCGCAGCCGGTCACGCGATAGCCCGCCTGCTTGGCGATGGCCGCGATACCGCCCATGAAAGTGCCGCAGATGCCCAGAATGTGGATGTGTTGTGGTTTATTCATGGTTATCTATAGTGTCCACGAAAGTCACGAAACAAGACAAGAAAATCGGGTATCTTTTCGTGTTGTTCGTGGCTTTCGTGGATGAATTCTATGCCCTGAAAATAAAATACACCGCGCCCATCAGGCACAGCGCCGCATACAGGTAGTCCCATTTCAGCGGCTGGTTCATGTACAGCACCGCAAACGGCACGAACACCGACAGCGTGATAACTTCCTGCAGAATCTTCAACTGCCCGAGACTGAGTTCGGTATAGCCGATGCGGTTGGCAGGCACCTGAAGCATATATTCGAACAGCGCAATACCCCAACTGACCAGCGCCGCGATATACCACGGCGATGTTGCCAGATTCTTCAGATGCCCATACCACGCGAATGTCATGAACAGGTTAGACACGGCAAGCATCAGCGCCGTGACCAGCAGCGGATGCGAGATCAGCCCCATCTTCCTTCAGCAGGCCATGTGGCAGCGTGTTGAAAAACGTAGCGAGCGAAGCTGGAACAAGGCGCAAAATGATGAAGAAGCGGAGTTTACACAGATGTAAATGAGCATTCTGAATCCTTTAGCAACACAGTTCCGGCGAGCGCAGTAGTTTTGCAATACGCTGTCAGCGAACGCCCATCAATTCCACATCAAATATCAGCGTCGCATTCGGCGGAATCGCACCCGGTGCGCCTTGCGCGCCGTAGCCGAGATGGGGCGGAATAATCAGCGTGCGTTTCCCGCCGACCTTCATGCCTTCAATCCCCTTTTCCCATCCTTCGATCACCATCCCGGCGCCAAGCGGGAATGCGATCGGCGTACCGCGTTCGAGCGAGCTATCGAATTTTTTGCCCCTGTTGCCGGGTACGGCCGCATCGTAAAGCCAGCCGGTGTAATGCACGGATACCTCGCGCCCCGCAGCGGCTTTCGCGCCCTTGCCCAGCTTCTTGTCAATCTTGACCAGCTTGGCCACGCTGCCTGCTTCCTTTTTCGCCGCAGGCGGTTCGGCGTAGGCAGTAGTGGAAAAAATGCCGACAGCCAACAGCAAAGCCAGCGGAGGAAATAAAAAGCGTTTCATCATTGCGACACCTCAAAAAATGTTTTCAATTCAAAAAATAGCAGACTGTTGCAAGAAGTAAAGCTTCATTAATCCTCCGACATATAAGGATTGGTCAAGCTATCGAGCATCTCCGCCAGCACGACGCGGAATTGCTGCTCGTCGCAACCCAACAAGATCGCGTCTTCCAGTGCGTCCTGGCAGGCCTGCCGGATCTCGTCGAGGTTCTCGCGCAGCACCTTGTTCTTTTCCACACAGGCGATAACTTCGCCTTTGGGGGAACGCCAGATAATGAGCTTATCATGCGGCATGTCGATACATCTTGGGCAGTGCTGCGTTGACGACAATGCCATACTGCTCCGCCATACTGCGTTCCCATTTATCTGAATTGGTGCTCATCGCGCCTCCTAAATATCTTTTCTGGAGATGTTTTTGTTCAGTCGCAATTTTAACCAATTCGCCGCCATTGCGCGCAGATTTGCTAAAATCCGCGTCTTATCGCATTCCGGCATGACCACAATGTCCAAAAGAAAAATTCTCGTCACTTCCGCGCTGCCCTACGCCAACGGCAGCATCCACCTCGGCCATCTGGTCGAATACATCCAGACCGACATCTGGGTGCGCTTCCAGAAGATGCAGGGCAACGAGTGTCACTACGTCTGCGCCGACGACACCCACGGTACGCCGATCATGCTGCGCGCCGAGAAGGAAGGGATCACGCCGGAGCAACTGATCGAGCGGGTGTGGCACGAACACAAGGCGGATTTCGATGGCTTTCATGTCGAGTTCGACCATTACGGCAGCACCAACAGCAGCGAAACCAGGGAATGCGCGGAGGATATTTACCGCAAGCTGAAAGCGGCCAATCTGATCGAGGTGCGCTCTGTCGAACAGTTCTACGACCCGGTCAAACAGATGTTCCTGCCAGATCGCTTCATCAAGGGCGAATGCCCGAAGTGCCACGCCAAGGACCAATACGGCGACAACTGCGAAGCCTGCGGTGCCACCTATGCGCCGACCGAACTGATCAACCCGTATTCTGCCGTATCCGGCGCGCAACCGGAGCGACGCAATTCGGATCACTACTTCTTCAAACTCTCCGCCGACACCTGCCAGAAATTCCTGCGCGGCTGGACTACCGGCAAACTAACCAAAGAGCCTCCGCTGCAACCCGAAGCGGCCAACAAGATGCAGGAATGGCTGGGCGCCGAAAGCGATAACAAGTTATCGGACTGGGACATTTCGCGCGACGCGCCCTACTTCGGTTTCGAGATACCCGACGCGCCGGGGAAATATTTTTATGTCTGGTTAGACGCGCCGGTGGGCTATATGGGCAGCTTCAAGCAATTCTGTTCGCTCCCCTCGCCCGCAGGCGGGAGAGGGGCTGGGGGAGAGGGTGCGTTAGACTTCGACGACTACTGGAAGCCCGATTCCAACACCGAGCTATACCACTTCATCGGCAAGGACATTCTCTACTTCCACGCACTGTTCTGGCCTGCCATGTTGGAAAATGCTGGCTATCGCACACCAACCAGCATCTTCGCGCACGGCTTCCTCACCGTGAATGGCGAGAAGATGAGCAAGTCGCGCGGCACCTTTATCACCGCCGACAGCTACCTGAAACAGGGGCTCAACCCGGAATATTTGCGCTACTACTACGCCGCGAAGCTGAATGGGACGATGGAAGATATTGACCTGAATCTGGAAGATTTTGTGGCGAAGGTCAACAGCGATTTGATTGGGAAGTACATCAACATCGCGAGCCGAGCAGCCCCATTTCTTACAAAACTGGGAGGCGGATGTATTTCAGAAAGCGAGTTAAACCGCTACAGCCAGGCAGATTTCGGCGTTGATTCAACAATAGATGTATTCATGAGCCGCTTGGATGACTGGCGTGAAAAAAGACATGAGCTGGAAGGATGCTATGAAAACCGCAATTACAGCGGAGCTGTCCGGGGAATCATGGATGTGGCAGACAGCATAAATGTCTTCTTCAACAACACGCAGCCATGGAAGCTAACCAAAGGTAACGATTCAGTCGCACAGGACAAGGCTCGCTGGGCATGCAGCATCGTCATGGAAGGATTCCGATTACTGACGATTTACCTTAAACCCATCCTGCCCAAAGTCGCTCGACAAGCCGAACAATTTTTGAATGTGCCACCTCAGCAATGGGAAGATGCCGATTCATTATTGCCGAATGGTCATCGCATCAACGACTACCAGCACCTCATGACCCGCCTCGACCCCAAGCTGATCGAGGCGATGGTCGCCGCCAACCAGGAAAGCCTGAAGCCCATGACCGAATCACATTCGCAGCAACGCCACGCAGTGGCGCAACAGCCCTCTCCCCAACCCTCTCCCTTGCAGGGCGAGGGGGCAAACGTTGGCGCTATCGCGCCTACTATTTCCATCGACGACTTCATGAAAATTGACCTACGCGTCGCGAGGATCGTCAACGCCGAGCATGTCGAGGGTGCGGAAAAATTGCTGAAGCTGACGCTAGACATCGGCGAGGAAAAACCGCGCACGGTGTTCGCGGGCATCAAGTCGGCCTACGATCCGGAAAAACTCAAGGGCCGCATGACGGTGATGGTCGCCAATCTCGCGCCGCGCAAGATGAAATTCGGCCTGTCGGAAGGCATGGTGCTGGCGGCTTCCGGCGAAACTCCCGGCCTGTTCATCCTCGGCCCGGACGAGGGCGCACAGCCGGGCATGAGAATCAAGTAAGGAAGAAAAAGAATGGCGCTATCGATCACCGATGCCTGCATCAATTGCGGCCTTTGCGAAGACGAATGCCCGACCGGCGCGATCTCGATGGGCGACGAGTATTTCGTCATCGACCCCGATAAATGCAACGAGTGCGTAGGCTACTACGACCAACCCCGTTGCGTCATCGTGGGCCCGGTGGATTGCTTTCTGGATGCCAACGGCAACGCATTCCGTTTGAAATATTAAACACAAATTTTTAATGCAGAATTATTCGTATTATTAAACCGACACAATGAAAATCAACAATACCCCTTTCCGCACCATCTGGCCCACCGCCGACAACACAGCGGTGGAAATCATCGACCAAACCAAACTGCCGCATCTCTTTGCCACGCTGCGCCTGAATACCTTGCGCGACGCCGAGCGCGCAATACGCGACATGGAGGTGCGCGGCGCGCCGCTGATCGGCGTGGCGGCGGCCTACGGCGTGGCGCTGGCGATGCGTGCTGACGCTTCAAATACAGGACTGGCGGAGGCGTGCAGCGTGCTGCTCGCGGCACGCCCCACGGCGGTAAACCTGCGCTGGGGCGTGGAGAAGATGCGCGCGCTGCTGGCGCCGCTGGCTGAAAACGAACGCACTGCTGCGGCATGGCAGGAGGCGGCACGCATCGCCGACGAGGATGTTGCGATCAATGCGTCCATCGGCCGTCATGGCTACGAAATCATCAACGCCATCCATCAAACGAAAAATACCACGGTCAACATTCTGACGCATTGCAACGCGGGCTGGCTGGCGACGGTGGACTGGGGTACGGCGCTCGCGCCGGTCTATACCGCGTTCGATGCGGGCATCCCGCTGCATGTGTGGGTGGACGAGACCCGTCCGCGCAATCAGGGCGCCAGCCTCACCGCTTGGGAACTCGGCCAGCACGGCGTGCCGCACACGGTGATCGCGGACAACACCGGCGGGCACCTGATGCAGCACGGCATGGTGGACATGGCCATCGTCGGCTGCGACCGCGTCACCGCGCGCGGCGATGTGTGCAACAAGATCGGCACCTATCTCAAGGCTCTCGCGGCACGCGACAACGGCGTGCCGTTTTATGTCGCGCTGCCCACCCCGACGATAGACTGGGCGATACAGGATGGCATAAAGGAAATCCCCATCGAGGAACGCGCGGAGGAAGAAGTGACGCATATCGCCGGACTGGCCGAGGATGGGCAGGTGCGTAGCGTGCAGGTTACACCGAAAGGTTCGCGCGCCGCCAATTACGGTTTCGACGTGACCCCGGCGCGGCTGGTAACCGGGCTCATCACCGAGCGCGGCGTGGTGGCGGCAAATGCGGAAGCGATGCGGGTGTTGCAATAGGTTTCGCGCGGGCACAATGGAAAAGCAGCGTCCACGAAAAACACGAAAGGCACGAAAATAAAAAATTGTGTTGAGTGGCCTTTTCATGCTTTTCGTGTTTTTCATCGACAGGTATAAAAACGGAATATATTTCAACTACAGAAAGAGCTTAGGAGTAAAACCATGAAAAGAATATTTGACTATCAGGTTGAATGGAGCGGGTTGCAGAACAGGATGGCCTATATGTTCAACCCCAAATCGGGGCGCACCGTTCTATTGGCGGTTGACCACGGCTATTTCCAGGGCGCGCCGAGCGGGCTGGAGAACCTGAGGAAAACCATCGAGCCGCTGCTGCCCTACTGCGATGCGATCAGCCCGGCCATCGGCGGACTCAAGACAAGCATGGACCCGCGTTGCAGGACGCCGATTATCCTGCGTGCGACAGGTGGCAACAGCATGCGTCGCTCCGATGAACTGGACGACGAGATCGTTACCGTGTCGGTGGAAGAAATGGTGCGCTGCAATGCCATCGGCTTTACCGTTTCCTGCTATGTTGGCCTCCCCAATCAGCGGCAAACCATCGAGAGTCTGACCACCCTCGCTGATGAGGCGCACCGCTACGGCCTGATCGCCATCGGCATTACCGCCGTCGGTGCCGACCCCGTATTGACCAAATTTGTAAAAGGAGAGCGGGAGGACGGCGGCGAACTGACTTCCGAGGATAAGAAAGATGCCGTCCGCTATCTCAAGCACGCCTGCCGGGTGCTTTCCGAAAACGGCGCCGATATTGTGAAAACTTATTACTGCGACGGATTTGAAGAGGTGGTCGATGCCTGCCTTTCGCCGATCGTGATTGCGGGCGGAACAAAAAGGCCAACAAAAGAGGCGCTCGATTTTACCTATAAGGCGGTCAGCGCGGGCGCCGTGGGCGTCGATATGGGAAGGAACATCTTCCAGAACGAGCACCCCGTCGCGATGATCCAGGCCGTCAGAGCGGTGGTGCATGACGGCAAGAGCGTGGCTGAAGCGTATGAGCTCTACGAAGAAATCCGTAATTCAAAACCCTAAAAGTCCAGTTATCCACGAAAAACACGAACAGAGCTAAATGAGTATCACAATCGGTGCCACTGCCCGATTGGTGATTCGCCGACTTCATGTAATTGTTTCGTGAATTTCGTGCTTTTCGTGGACAAAAAAGAATTTTTATAATGGGATAGAGTGATAAATATACCCGTCAGTTTTTACTCAGGAAAAAATATGAAAGTCGGAATGTATTACAACAATCGCGATGTCCGGATCGAAGAAATGCCTGTTCCGGAGGTGGGCGAAAAGGACATCCTGATCAGGGTCAAAGCGAGCGGCATCTGCGGCAGCGATGTGATGGAGTGGTACCGCATCAAGCGTGCGCCCCTCGTGCTGGGTCATGAAGTGACGGGAGAGGTGGTCAAGGTCGGGAGCGGCGTGACGAAATTTTCCCCCGGCGACCGGGTCTTTACCATCCACCATGTCCCCTGCGATGAGTGCGAAGAATGTTTGAAAGGCCACCACACCGCCTGCCGCGATCTTCAGGGAATCAATTATTTCGTGCCGGGCGGTTTTTCGGAGTTTCTGAAAGTATCCGGCAAGAGTGTCGATACTGGCACCCTGAAACTCCCTCCCGAAGTTTCCTATGAAGAAGGCACCTTTATCGAACCGCTCGGGACGGTGTTGAGGGGTCTGCGGACAGTGGATGTCAAGCCGGGAGAGAGCGTGCTGATTATCGGCAGCGGCCTCTCCGGCCTGCTCTACATCAAGGCAGCGCAGGCGCTGGGTGCCGGGAACATCATCGCCGCCGATATCCAGGACAACCGCCTCGAGGCGGCGGCACGGTTCGGCGCCACGCATACGATAAACGCATCGGGAGATGTGCCTGCCCTCGTCAGGCAAGCCAACGGAGGGCGACTCGCGGACAAGGTGATCATCTGCACCGGCGCGCTGCCAGCGATTACGCAGGCGCTGAATTCCGTCGAGCGCGGCGGAACCGTGCTGTTCTTTGCCGTGCCGAAACCGGGCGAGACGGTTCCCGTCGATTTCAACCCTTATTGGCGGAACGATATTTCATTCAAAACCAGCTACGGCTCCGCGCCCCTCGATCACTATCAGGCGCTGGAACTGATCCGGAGGGGAAATATAAACGTGAAGGACATGATCACGACGCGCTTGCCTTTAAGCGACATCGCAAAAGGCTTCGCCATGGCTGCCGAGGGCAAGGATTGCCTCAAGGTAATTATCGAGCCATGAGCTTCCCGTCTCCGCAAGGGCGCGAATAAACCACCCCGCTGCAAGCAGCGGGGTATTGGGTAGGGTGGATAAAACGCCGAAGGCGTGTATCCACCATTTGTTTCGGCGGATTCGCGCTACGCGCTTAATCCACCCTACGAAAATCGTTACGCCGCAAGCGACGGGGAATTCAACCCGAAGAGATTAACCCACTTGGTTGCCGTTCTTTGGCAACCTAGTGGAATGGCTATGCAACGCTACCGCGCCCTTTTATACACGAATGTTCTTTGTAATACCCTGAAGAAAATTATTCCTTGATCGCTTCAACCGGGATGTTCAGAGTCACTTCGTCGCCAACATACGGGACATGCTTGCTGACGTTGAACTCGGAGCGTTTGATTTTTGCGGTCGTATTCGCTCCGCAGGCATCTTTCTTGAGCATTGGATGAGGCATGCAATGGAACGATGTCACCGCCAGCGTTACCGGCTTGGTTACACCCTTGATGGTCAGTTCACCCTCTACGCCGATTAATTTGTCGCCGACAAATTTCAGTTTGTTGGACTTGAAGGTGATGGTGGGATATTTCGCGGTATCGAATAATTCCTCGCCCTGAATATGTTCATTGAAAAGCGGGAAGCCGGTATTCACGGATTTGGCGTCGATCACCACGTCGACTGAACCTGTCTTTGCGGCGCGATCCATGATGATGGTGCCGCTGGTTTTGTCGAAGCGGCTGACCTGATTGGAATAGCCCAGATGGTTGTACTCGAAACGCGGGTAGGTATGCGAATTCTGAATGACATAGGTTTCCGGCGCGGCAAAAGCAGCGCCGGACAGCGCTGTGGCAATGGCGATTGCAACGAGTTTTCTCATGATGTTTCTCCTGGTTGGTGAGGGTAAAGCTATTTTTTGATTAGCGGTGCCGCATTGGTTACGATGTGGAACACGATCTGCACTTCATTGGCCACTGTGCCGACATCCGCCCAAATGCCTTCGCCGATGGCGTAGTCCAGCCGTTCCAGTGTAAACGCTCCGTCAAACACGCCAACCGCACCTTCCTGCCTGAAAGTGAACGGGGCGGAAACATCCAGCGACCTGCCTTTGATGGTGAGCTTGCCGAGCACTTCATAGCGGTTGCCGCCCAGCGATTTGACACCGCTGGAAACAAACTGCGCGACAGGATACGCCTTGGTGTTGAACCAGAGCTTGCCGACCACTTCATCATTGCCTTCACTGGAGCCGGTATCGATGCTGGCAAGATCGGCTTCCAGCCTGGCCTGTGCGGTATTGATTTTGGCCGGGTCGAAGGCAAGCCGCGCCACGAACTTGCGAAACTTGCCTTCCAGCGGCACACCCATTTGCCTGTATGCAAACGTCAGCGTGCTTTTGCCGGCCTGCATCTGATTATATTCGGCTGCCTGCACGCCGCTCATTGCACCGACAAATAACAGCATAAGCAAGAGTTGTAATTTTTTCATGATCCAACTCCCTTGCCTAACGGGCATGCCCGTTTCCCTCTCCTCAATCCTCTGATGATACAACTAGCCATTCGACTAGGCTGGCAAAAAACGCCACCCAAGTCGCTGGTTATCCCGTAAACGGGAGAGGAAGCAAACGAACGCTGCGCGTGCTTCATGTTAACGGCAACATGCGCCGCAAGGTATCGTCATGCTCGATAAAGTGATGCTTGAGGGCTGCGGCTATATGCATGCCAACCAGCAACAGCAACCCGAGGTTCAGCATCTCATGAACTTCCGCCAGCAAATCGCCCAGCGCCTTGTCTTTGCCCACAAGGTCAGGCAACTGCACCAGCCCAAGATAGACCACTGGAAAGCCCTTGGCTGAGCTCATCAACCAGCCTGTCAGCGGAATGGCCAGCAGCAACACATAAAGCAGGAAATGCAAGCCGTGCGCGGCGCGCTGCTGCCACAACGGGATGGTTTCCGGTAGCGGCGGCGGAGTATGCGCCGCCCGCCATGCCAGCCTTGCCAAGGTCAGCAGAAAAATCGTCACCCCAAACCATTTGTGATAGCTGACCAACTGCAATTTGAGCGGCGAAAGCGCCAGCTCATGCATATAAACGCCAAGTGGGAAAGTGGTGAAAACGAGCAATGCCGTCAGCCAGTGCAACGCCATCGCCGTTGTGGTGTAACGGGTCGCGGAATCCATGTAAGCCTCCTTCTTGCCGTTATGCGCGACGGTTAAGCTGCTTGGCTATTTGTCCTCGTTCTTGCGTTCGGAGGCAACCGGTAAACACCGGATCACTTCTGACTTGAGACTGCCGCTTTCCAGCAAAACGGCCATACTTATTTTGAATCAGTTTTTCCGGCGGTTTTTTTTATGGCGTGAGTCAATCTTACGCTGAGCGCTTCACTCTTTTCCGCGACGTAATCACCACCCTGATCAAAGCGCCATACCCAAGCAGCGGCGCGACGGGTTCTAAATGTCGTATCGGTCCAGTATTTCCCGGGGAGCGATTCTGGAAAGAACGCCTTTGGGAAGGTAGGCCCGGGAAGGGGGACGCTGGTATCCACTATAGTATTCAATTCATACCTGCTTGGCAGATACCAATCATCGGAACCGCATAGTTTTAACGCGTTAATGGCCTTGGCATAGGAATAGGTATCGCAATCGCTGCCGGTGCATACCCCGGCGTTGGCCTTGCCCGCATAGCCGCCGTTGCTTTTCTCATCGGGGTCGTACCAAGTGTAAGTGTTGTTGATATTTTGCAAACCGGGTTCGGATTTTTTTACTTCCCAGAGCAAACCCGATTGGTTATCGCGCACGCAGACCCATGGTTTTTTAGCATAGTCACTGCCGTCATTTACGCTGCCGTCCTGATTAATACGGGTCATGTCAAATACAAATGGCTTGGGGGTGATAGCTTCACCGCAACCCGTAGTTAGCAACACGCTTAACAGCAACGCCATATTGCAGCAAGAGACTGTGGGATTCTTTAATACCGTGTGCTTATCAAATATTTTTTTCATTTAATTTTAACGGAAATAAACATGGAAAAACTTGCGCGGCGGGGGGGTAGCATTATCATGGAATTATATGTGTTACTCAAGCGTTCTGGCCTTGCTCGAGGTGTGCCCCGGCATAGCTTGCGGGAGTCTGGTTGCGCAGGCTGGAGCGAAATGACTCCAATTCCGAGGTCAGCTTCTCGATGTCGGCGGATGAAGCCCAGAACACGCTGATTCGCCCGCGATCACGATCGACGCGGCCGCGCAAGCGCGGCTCACGCTCCCTGGAAAGCCGCTGCTTCACCCACAGGTCGCCCATCCGGTGATAGCAGTCGCCCTCGCGGCAACCGGTGATAAATACGCCGTCAGCATGGTTTTCATACAGTGCATACTCGATAAATGACGGCGGCAACATGGCCGTGCATGGCAGACTCATCACAGCCACACCTTCATCGCGCAGTTTTCCGATGTCTGCCGCATTGTCACAGCCGAACACCATGACCCGCGCGTGGCCTTTCAGCCCTGCCAAGTCGCCCTTCATCGCGGCGCGCAGCCCGGCCATCGGCATGGAAGGCATTTCGATTCCGCTGACATACCCGGCGTCGCTCCTGAAGGGGGTCGAGGAGGGGCAGGCGCCGGCGCAAATGCCACAACTGACGCAGCGATCCGGGACGACCACCGCCTCTTCCTGAAAATGCAAACTGTCGGTGCGCGGCTGCGTCACCACCGCCTCATAAGGGCAATCGGCGACGCAGCGCCGGCAACCGTTGCAATTCTTGAGGCTGACCTCGGCTATCGGTATCTGTTTCTTCTTGGTTGGCAACCACGGCAACACGCTGACCAGCAGGGTGAGTCCGAGTATCAGCGCCCAGACTTGGCCTGCTGTCCATATATCCAGCAGCGGGCTGATAAACAGATAGAACCAGTCGATCCCGGCACTGCCGGGTTCCATGCCCAGGTCCGCCGGCCCCTGGCTCAGCGCCGGCATGGCCAGCGACAGCACCAGCATCGCCAGCAGCATCCCGAGCGCAAGCCCGCGCCTCGGATTAACCACGGGATAACTGATGCGCATGATATGTACCCACAACAAAAACAGGATGAGCAGCGGAACGGTCACATGAGAAAACGATATCAGCGTGAAAAAGCGGTTATCCACGCTGCCCACTGAAACGAAATAGCCCGCCATCGGCATGCTGAATATCGGCATCCAGTCGAACCATTCCATGGTGGTCACGACAGAATATTGTGCCAGTTTGTCCCAAACCATCCAGTAACCGTTGATGCCCGAGGCATATATCAGCCAGACGATGGGTACACCCGTGAACCATGTGAACCAGCGCGCGCCGCGATAACGCCCCAGTATGAATTCGCGCAACAGGTGCAGCAGCGTCACGACCACCAGCGCATCCGAGGCATAGCGATGCACGCTGCGCATAATGCCGCCGAGATACGGTTGGTCATGTGTGAGAGATTCGACGGAGGGATAGGATAAATTTACGCCAGTCTCATAGAAGATATAAATATAGGCGCCGCTGACAACCACCAGCCAGAAAAAATAAAATCCCAGCGCACCCAGATAATAGAGCGGGTTAAGATCATTGCCGAAAATTCTATTCAGGGCGCCCTCAAACTGGAGCAATGCCCTGCGCGCAACGGACTCGGTGTGTTTGGATGTTGTCAATCTGAAATATGCCTGAGATAACCGTTTAAATTCATCAGCCCAAAGTGCGACGGCATAATATAATGAGCGGGTTGTAACTTAATTAATGGAGAATCAACGTGGAAGTTCTTTATTACACTATAGTGGCCGCATGCCTCTATTTCGCGTCTGACTGGATACTCGACCGCATCGAAGTTTCACGCGGCGAGCGATTCAAGAACCGCAGCATCATCTTTTTCATCATCATCCTGATACTGTCCGTTATCTCTTTCGGTTTCATGAAGTACGCTTTAATTGCCTCCGATGTAGCACCAAAATAACCGGTTCAGTGTGCCCTTTCGGCATACTTACAACCGCGTGCCGTTGTCTGCCCATAAGAAAAACAAGGCGCTATAGTTGCCCTACTTCGGTCGACGCATAGCCTTGAAAACCACCACCAGAAACATTATTCCGCCGATCACTGCGATCAGGCCGCCCAAACCCATCAGCCCCATGCCCGCCTTCTGCGCAAAACCTTGCAGTCCTTGCGCGGCTCCCGCGACCTTTCGCTGCACGCCATATCCGCCGGACCATAGCAATCCGATGATATGGAGCAACTGCCCGGCGCCGTATATGTAGGACATCAACGTGGCCCACTTCAAATCCGGCGTGCGGTAACCGAGGCGCGGCAACAGATGCAGGGTCAACCCCATGAAGGCCAGGCTGATTGCCCCGCCGGTCCCGTGATAATGCGCCGTGATGATGGTGTTACTGTCCCCGATCATCAGGCTGATCCCGCCACCGACCGCAAATAATATGACGGACGAGATCAGCGCCGCACGTTGAGGGTTGGTCGCCGGATTGCTCGCCACCGCGCCGACCCCGTAAAGCACCGCCAAGCCGAGCGGCACGGGGGCGAAGGCGCCGCCCGCTTTCATCAAGGTAGTGAATTGCTCCATGTAACCGCCCATATCGCCTGCGAAAGTCAGGTAAATGACGGGGGCATAGAACACCGGCAGCAGGCCCAGCAACAGGAAGGCGGACGCGACCCGTGGAGTCAGCGGGGTTTTCGCGCCACAGGCATCCGCCAGCCACAGCCAGCCGGCCAGCATCAGCAGCGCATAACTGAATTGCAGAATGTGTCCGCCACCCCAGAACAGCATGTCGTAGTATTCTGTGCTTTCGAAAACATTCTTCGGAATGATGTCATACGACCATGCAAAACAAATCAGGGCGAACACCGTGGAAACGGATGCCGCATAGAAACCGAGGCGTATCGAACCTTCACCGCCCTGCCACAGATCCCTGGAAGGCAACGCAATCAGGCTGCGCAATACCAGCACGGCCACCCCGGCGGTAAAAGTGATCAGGCCGGTAAAAAAGAAGGTGCTTTCGATGACCGGCACATAATTGCTCATCAGCGGCTTGCCAACCGCGATAAAGGGAGACAGCACGATCACAATAGCTCCCACAGCAGCCAGCACCAGCGCAAGCCAGCCAACACCGATGAACCTGGATGTTGAGTTCAGGCTCCACAGCACCCCGGCAAAAGCCATGAACCATAGCAGCACCGATAAATCCACATGCACCACCAGCGCAGTGTGGAAAAAATCGACCCAGGGAAAAATATCCTGGACATAAGGGGTGCGCGAAAGCACAAGGAGAATGGCAAATACCCCGGCACCCACCAGCGATGCAATGCCGAGCTTCAGCCAGCCGGCAGCCAGCTTGCGGCTGGCATCGGATGGCATGGTAAGGGTAAATCCACCATTATGATTTTCTTTGCCGGTCGCCTCCGCATTTTGTCCGGCATGCTGATATGTTGAACTCACTTCGTCATCCTCAGGTTGCATTCTTGTTCTTGAAAATAAAGCCGCCGGTGGCCGACTTGAAATCGATCACCACGATGCGCCCCGGCGCAAGATTGATCGTTTCTTCATGCGTGTAGTTGAAACCGTCCCCGACATAATCTCTCAGGCGCGCCTTCAGGGTATGAACCCCCGCCTTTACCGGAATGCGGCGATAAATATTGGAAGTACCGCTACGCGCGAATCCATTTGGCGGCATCACTACGTGATAAAGCTGCTTTCCATCCATTTCCAGTTCGACAACGACATCGGCTCGCTCGCGCGGACAAACTGTCGTCACTTTGCGCTGCATGAGAGAAAGCTTGGCAATCTCTTCCGGTGTGCGTTCGCGGCACGCCCCTATGTGCTGGGCGGCATGGGCGAAGCTCAATTTGATCACTGTCTCGTCGGGCTGCAAATAGGTATAGGCCGGGTAGGTGGAAAAGTAACCGATCACCCCCATGAACAACGCATAGAACAGCCCTTGGCTGATATATTGCAACGGCTTAGACATGTGTCACCCCCTCGGAAGATACCGGCGTTTCTGCAACCGGTACTGTCTGGCATGCAATCAAAAATTTATCGGAAAAATACTGGTTCTCCGGCAATCCCTTGTCCATGAATGGCACACGCCCCGCCTCGACCATTTCGGGCGAGCCGCAGGCATATATCTGATAGCCGTCCAGCCGCTGGTAATCCTGCAGGATGGCCTCGTGAACCAGGCCAGTCCTGCCCTGCCAGCCATGCTCCGGTTTGGGTTCGGACAGAACCGGTATGAATTTGAAATTGCCGTGCTCCCGCTGCCATTTTTCAGGCAAACCCGCAAGGTAGAAATCTTCCGGCGCTCTTGCGCCCCAGTACAGTGTCATGGAACGGGTCAACCCGACCTTGAAAGCATGCTCCACCATGCCCTTGATAGCGCCGAAACCGCACCCTCCCGACATGAAGATGATGGGTTTATCGCCTTCTTCATGCAGGAAGAAATTGCCGAATGGGCCCTCCGCCTGCAACACATCACCCACTTTCATTTCATTGAATACATGGGTGGTAAATTTGCCGCCTTTCACCAGGCGGATATGCAGTTGCAGGCAATCCGATTCATGCGGCGCATTGGCGATGGAGTAACTGCGTTTGGTGCCATCATCCAGATGTACGGCGATATACTGGCCAGGTATAAAATTCATCTGTTCGCCGCCTTCCGGATGCAATTCGATCAACATGACATCCGGCGCGGCTCGCTGCATTTTCTGTATGCGGAACTTCAGTGTCCTTATCGGGATTCCCGCCGATTCGCTGATCTCATAGTGCTCGATCTCCAGGTCGGATAATGGCTTGGCACAACAGAATAATGCCTGACCCTGCGCCTTTTCCGCGTCGGTAAGCACGCCTTCCTGATAAGTGCCGTAATCGACCGATCCCTTCAGTATCTTGCCCTTGCAGGCGCCGCATGCACCGTCGCGACAAACATAGGGCAGGTTCAATCCATGGCGCAAGGCGGCCTCGAGCACCGTCTCCCCATTCCGGGCAATTACAGCATGTCCGGATGGCACAGGGGTAATTTCATACTCGCCCTTGCCGCGTTTGGATCGCCCCAGAAATGGCAGCACCAGAACAAAGGCGATGAAGCCACCCGACAATACCCACACCTTGCCTGCTCCCCAGGAATAAAGCAGCGGCAAAGTCCACAAATAGAACCAGTCCAGATTCAGAACGAATGGGGTGGAGTTTAAGTCCGAATGCCCTTGACTTAATGCCGGGTGAATCAGGGAAAGCACGGTCATGGACAAAATCAAGCCAATC
Organism: Gallionella sp.; assembly: GCA_049294375.1. Classification (GTDB taxonomy): domain Bacteria; phylum Pseudomonadota; class Gammaproteobacteria; order Burkholderiales; family Gallionellaceae; genus Gallionella. The sequence continues at coordinate 45,344 of JBAQCT010000109.1, forward strand.
GTAAGCGGCTTGGGCGGAGATGTTTTAGCCTGCGGAACGCGCTGGGTATGAATCCAGATAATGACGAAAATACCCAGCGGGATACCGATATGGGCAAACGAAAGCAGTGAAAAGAAGCGATCGCTGACACTGCCCTGCTCCAGAAAATTGCGCGCTAGTGGAGCGCTGAAAATCGGCAGCGCATCCAGCCATTCTGCGCTGGCCAACGCAACAAATTGCGCCAGGCTATCCCACGGCAACCAGTAGCCGTTGACGCCGGCAATATAAACCAGCAACAGTAACAAGACCCCCGTATACCATGAAAACCACCGGAAATTCCGGTAACGGTCAAAGGCAAAGTTGCGCAACATGTGCAGGACGCCTGCCAATATCATCCCGTCGGAAGCATAGCGATGCAGGCTGCGCATCACACCGCCCATGTACCATTGCTCACGGGTTATGTATTCCACCGAGCTGAATGCATCTTCCACGCCGGTATCGTAAAAAGCATAGATATAAAAACCGCTGACTACGATAACCCAGAACATTAAATAAGTGATCGCGCCCAAGTAATAGAACGGGTTCATGGTTGGCCCGAAAACGACATTGAGTCCGCTCTCCAGGCGCAAAAAAATACTTTGGCCGATACGGTGTATGAGTTTAATCACCGGTAACTCCTGAAAATGTTACACAAAAAAGAGTGTGCCCGCCCAGAAAAGGCATTTTCTGAGTTGGATTATTCATGGCTCTGATGATCGCGTTTTGGGCTGCGGCGATATTCGATCACTATCCACCATACGATCAGAAATGAAAGAAGAAAACCCAATCCAATCCCGTAAAAGTAGCTGTAATTGACTTTGTATTTTCCCTCTCTTGAGTCGTAGATAGTGCAAAAGAGCTTTACCTTGTTGGAGAACCCGGCCAGCCCCGGTTCTGCTGTTTTTATGTTGTAGATCATTTCCCTCAGGGGTTCGATCAATGTCTTGTTATCGAATTCCTCGCCATATATCTGACGGTAGACTTTGCCCTGCGCATCGACAAAGGTTGTCTGCGTTATATGGTTAAAACCACCTTCGTCGACCGGAAAAAAGGTAAATCCCAAATCCCTGCTTAATTTCTTGATTGTTTCCGGATCGGAACTGACAAATTCCCAGTTTTTAAGGTCGATCCCATAATGCTTGGCAAAACTGCCCATTGTCTCGGGCGTATCGTTTTCAGTATCGAAACCGACTGTCAATACGCCAAAGCTATCTTCTCCAAACGCAGCCTGTGATTCCTTAAGCGCAGTCAAGCTGCGTGTTGTAGTTGCACAAACCGTCGGGCAGTGCGTAAAAATCATGCTGATGACCAGCGGCTTTCCCCGGTAATCGGAAAGACGCACTTTGCGCCCGCTTCTATCCAAGAAGGTATAGTCACCTATCTGATTGCCTATAGCAGCTTGGCTTATCCTGAGAACCTCCTTCTCGTCAAAAAACTTTAGTGCAGCTCTCTCCGGCTGAGCCTGTAACTTGACCGTTGAAGATGGTGGGTTATGCGATGCACTGCGGTTGGTATCCCAGTTCTGCACCAGATAAAACAGCATTCCGGGCAATAAAACCCCGAAACTTAAAACCGCCAGACTTATCGGCAACAAATAGCGACGCATACCCACGCTTTCTCGAATACAACCCTATCAAAATAATGCCACCCAAGCCCAACCGGGAAGCATCAAAAATACCCGACAATTTTAATACGATATTTCAAATATACAAGCTAAATTATACTTTACTAATATAGTTTTCGGGGAAAAAAAACAAAAAACCCGTCTGTGTTTTGCGCAGACGGGTTTTTATTCAGACAATTAAAAATCAGGAGCCGAAATTCACTTCCAGCATCAAGGCTATCATCAATATGCTAAATTGAATCAATGACGCAACAAAATTTGCCATGGCCGCTTGCTTTGTCGGATTGAGTACCAACTGTACACTCTTGGCTATGAAGTAAACTCCTCCCAGCAAGGCACCGGCAAGATAAATCCAACCCAAGCCGTAAAACACCGGCAAAATTGAGACCGTCACAAGAAGAAGCGTGTGCCCAAGAATAATGCGAGCAGCCTTCTTGTCACCTTTCACCACCGGCAGCATCGGGACGCCCGCCGCGGCATATTGATCGCGAATGACGATTGCCAAACTCCAGAAATGGGGAGGCGTCCACAAAAACAGCACCAACGCCAACAAGCCTGGAAGCGGGCCAAATGAAGGATCGACTGCGGCTGCACCTGCAAGCACTGCAAAGCTCCCCGCCAATCCCCCAAATACGATATTCAGCCAAGTGCGGCGCTTCAACCAAGCCGTATAAACGATGGCATAAGTAAATGCGCCGAGGAAAATATTCAGCGCCGTCATCGCATTGAATGCAAATGCAGCAGATGTTACCGAAATCGCAAGCATTAACCCGATGATCACCAGCCACTTGCGGCTATGCTGAAAATAGCCATTCAGGAATGGGCGATTTTTGGTGCGCGTCATTTTCGCGTCGATGTCGCGTTCGAAGTATTGGTTGAATGCTCCCGCTGCTGCCGAAGCCATCATAACCGCCAGCGATAGAACCAAAACTTGCCAGCTCGTCAGAGATTGCCCAGGGGTAATTGCCATGCCACCCAATGCCGCCAGGGTAATCACCACACCGATACGCAATTTGAAGAGATTGATATATTGTTTGATTATTGTCATCTTAATAACGCCCGCATTCTTCTTTTGGACACTTCTAACCTAAACCATGCAATCAGGTTTAGGTTAGAGGTTTCCCTCTAACTGAACTTCATTTTTTGCAGGAGTCAGGGAAGGCGCCACAAGACGCCCTCCCGTCACCTTATTTGCTTAAGACAAGCCCCACACAGTTGACAGGTACTTGAAGTTAATGAAGTAGTACAACACGATCGTCACGAACAGGATCATGGCCAGCACGAATGTTCCCGGCGCTTCCATGCCCCACATGCCAACATGTTTCTTTCCGGTTCTTTCGGCCACAACGTCGGCGTCTTCCACCTTCGGCCATGGTGCGGAATCTTCTGCGATACGCTCGCCCGCAAAGATGGATGCAAGCACGACCGCAATATACATGACCGCACCAACTGCCATGATCACACCAAAGATCTCGCCCAGATCCATCAAGCCCTTGGCAATTTCCGGATACTCATAAGCCAGTGGTTGGCCGGCAAAGGTGATGTCCGCATGGCGGCGCTGCACACCCATAGTACCCGCGCCCATCAAGGCAATCGAGAAAACCCATGCACCGAGGCTGAAAACATAGGGTTGCAGTTTTGCCACGCCGGCCAGAGCGATCTTGCGCTGGAACACCACCGGAATCAGGTAGTAAGTAACCGCCATGAACGCCATGGTCGTACCGGCTACCAGCGTGCCATGGAAGTGGCCCGGCAAATAAACGGTGTTATGAATAACCATGTTGATTTGTTCCACGCTCATTACCACGCCGGAAACACCGCCGATGAAACCGAAGCCGACCAGCGACAGGAACATGCCGGAGAAAACCGGGTTACCCCAAGGCGCCTTGCGCAACCAAGTAAAGAGGCCAGTATCCAGCCCTTTCCTGCGCTGCGCGACTTCGATGGAGCCAGGAACAGTCAAGCCGTGGATCATACTGGCCAATACCGCGAGATAAACCGCATAGCTGGTATTGAATATTTTCCATGCGGAACTCAGTCCCGGATCAGACAGCAGATGGTGGGCAGAACCCAGTTGCAGGAACAGGATATACAGCAGGAACGCACCGCGGCTCACCTTCTCGGACATCGGCTTGGCGCCGAATACCAGCGAAGCAATGAGGTACCAGATGGTAATGTGAGTCGCTACGTTAATTTGCTGTGAAGAGTGACCGAAGCCCCACCAGACAACCCGGTACATCATGGGGTCGATGTGGCTGATCAACCCTATTGACCAGAGGAAAGTAGGGATCAGGATCAGCGCGCCGGAAACGATCGTGAAAATAGCAATCACGGTAGCTGTTACGCCACCGAACACCACCATTGGAATCGAACCGGTATAGGTTTTCTCCCTCTTGGCAACCACCAGCGTCCCAAGAAACACAAAACAGCCAATCAATGCACCCACGGCAAACAGGATCAAACCCAGATAGAAATGCGGCGCAGCCTTCAGCGGAGGATAGGAAGTCATCATCACGCTCGAGTCTTGGCCGCCCCACACTGGCGCCAAGACTGCTACAGCAACCAGAGCCGCACCGACAAGCATGAGCCAGAACTGCGCCCACGCAAATTTTGGCGCCGCTATCCGGCTACCCATTATATGGGCACCGAGGAAATACAACGCGGCCATTTCGAAGAAAATGATCCACACCGCCAAGTTAACCAAACCATGCGCCGTCAGTGCCATATAGAAAAGCTCCGGCGGGAGCAGTTGTACGCTCGGCATACGGGTCAAGCCCACCAAGAGACCAAACAGCCCGCCCACCAGCAGGAACACTACCGCCGCAAACGCATTCCACTGAACCAGTTTATTGGCCGTTCTGTGAATCTTGAGGCCGGACACCGGGTCAATGCGAAAATCAGACATTGTTGTCGTCGCCATTATTCTTTACTCCTTTACGTAAATTCTGCCCAACATCGAGTGATGCCCGATCGTGCCGCCACCACCACAGTATTCGCCGCATGCGATGGCGAAAATACCGGATTTATTGGGCGTCATGGTAGTGACCTGCTCGTAGCCAGGATAAACCTGAAAATTGATATTTTCCGGCAATAACGAAAACCCATGCCCCACATCGTAGGATGAAATATGCAGGCGGTATTTCTGCCCCTTCTTCAACTCGAGAATAGGACGATATTGCCACTGCATGGCAGCCAGATAAACGTCACTGCCGGGCGGTGGTGCCACAACATCTTCACCAGTGGCCTCATCCTTGCGGATAGTGTACTTCGCCGTCATATCGGCAACTTTTTTGGCAAATACCTCTGGGGTGGTTTTGTAAGTTTCGTTGCTCATGTTCTGAGGCCCCATGAAGTGCCAGCCGATCATCCAGAAGAACATGAATAGACACCACGAAAAGGCAATCACAATCCACCATATTTCGCTGCGTTCAACCGGCTCACGCCACCAGTCCGGATTTGTTGGAGGGGTATAAGACGTTCCCATAGTTGTATTTCTCCTTATTTAATTAATCATAACGCAGCGTTATTACGGAGCTGCCGGTACGTTGATTACGTCATACAGCCCCCACAGCGTATAAAGCACCATGGGCACCAGCACGGCCAGTGCCAACATGAGCCACTGGTTATCCATAGCCTTTTGCATGAAATGAGGTTCTACACCACCTGAAGTTGGTCCGGACATCTTTTACTCCTCCCTTAAAAATTAATGGCAACGCCATTGTTAAAGTTGACACAAAGCACCTAAATAAACCCAGCCTTTTCTTAATCCCGTGCCGCTATTTCAGTTGCCGTTACGAACAGCCTGAAATTACAACTCAAAATGATTTTAATGACGGAGCAGGAAGAAGAGACCAATACAGAAGTAAGCTGCGGCGCAAACAGCCAAAAACACGGTCAACAATAACATCTTGTTGTCCAGCATCTGCCGCATGAAGGGAACTGGCGCGCTCCCTGTTTCGGATGATTCCATTGAATAGCCCCCCGTTTGCATTATTTTTTAGTGCATACACCACGCGATTGTTCTGCGACAATTTGACGCGCTCCGGAATTCTGTCCCAACCAGAAGACCGTGTCAAGCAGAAATTAAGAGTATTTTTATCAAGTATTTTATGGCATCGTTTGTTTAAATATCGCCATACCCGCCCACTTTATAAAAAACCTATTTATTACAATTTGTTGCATATTTTTACAAGAGCTTCCAGTATTGCAACCCTCGGGGCGCGTGGTTCGAATTCCCTTATCATCAAGCCTTCCAAAGCGTCCAAAGCCCGATAACGACAAAGCCCGCCCCGGCGGCGTAGTGCAGGTACTTTTCATTGACGTAATTCGACAACAAACTCCCGGCCAGTACGCCGATACCCGATGCCGCGACCAGCGCCAGCGATGCCCCAAAAAATATAGTCCACTTGCTGACCTCTTTATCAGAGGCAAACAGCATGGTGGCAAGTTGGGTCTTGTCGCCCATTTCGGCAATAAAAACCGAGACAAAAACGGTCGCGAATATTTTCCAGTCCATAACAAATTCCAAATTTATTCCTGATAAAAATCTATAGCGCGTTGAATCATCTGGCGCAATTGTAATCTGTTTGTAGCATGCATGCGGTTAAGCAGATCGTGGCACTGCCACGATGGTGCGGCGCCTAGTAAGCGCGGGGCAAGCCGTAAACGGTTATTGGAAGTGTTTTTCGATAAAATTGAGATGCGCGTTGTGCGACTCAATTTTGTTTTGGTAGGTCGTGCCAGATTCGAACTGGCGACCAACGGATTAAAAGTCCGCTGCTCTACCGACTGAGCTAACGACCCTCTTTGCAAAGGAGCGCGAATTATACGGATTTAGTCCGCACTGTCAACGCAAAATGCCGTTTGAACAAGGCTCAGCGACTATCTTGTTTTGTCCGATATCTGGTTGGATCATCCACACCGGCGAAAATGAATCCTGCGCTTCGCAAGCGGCACGAATCGCACACTCCGCAGGCGCGCCCCGACTCATCGGCCTGGTAACAGGAAACAGTTTGTGCATAATCCACGCCGAGTGCACTTCCCTGCCGGATAATCTCCGCTTTGGACATATGCAGCAGCGGCGCATGAACGGCTAACGGATGACCTTCGATAGCGGCCCTTGTGGCGAGATTCGCCATGCGCTCGAACGCTTCGATATACTCGGGACGGCAATCGGGATAGCCGGAATAATCCACCGCGTTCACACCGATAAAAATATCGCGCGCCTGCAACACTTCAGCCCAGGCCAGAGCCAGCGACAGCATGATGGTGTTGCGGGCGGGGACATAAGTGATCGGTATACCGGCGGTGGGCTGTTGCGGCACCGCGATATTGTTGTCGGTGAGAGCGGAGCCGCCGAACCCGGTCAAGTCGATGCTCACCACACGATGTTCGCGCGCACCCAATGCTTTCGCGACTTGCTGCGCAGCAGCCAGTTCGGCATGGTGGCGTTGCCCGTAATCCACGCTCAGCGCGTAGCAGGTAAAGCCCTGTGCATTGGCCATCGCCAGCACTGTTGCAGAATCCAGCCCACCCGACAAGAGCACAACGGCATTCTTCATTATCAATGCCCGGGAGCGTTGTTCCACAGCAGTTTGTGCAATTGCAACTGCATCCTGACCGGCAAGCGGTCTCGCAAAATCCATTCGGCCAACTCTGTGGGGTTCAACGTGCCCTGCGCAGGCGAAAATAACACCGCACATTTTTCTGCAAGATGGTATCGCTGCAAAACCTGCCTTGCCCATAAATAATCGTTCTCATCGCACAACACAAACTTGATTTCGTCATGCTGTGTCAGCAGCGGCAAGTTTTCCCAACGATTTTCTGCTTCTTCTCCGGATGCGGGCGTCTTGATATCCAGCACGCGCGCCACCCGCGCATCGACTTCGCCGATGTCCAGCGCGCCACCGGTTTCCAGCGATACCTCATAGCCCGCATCGCACAGCGCGCCGAGCAAAGCGATGCAATTTCTTTGCGCCAACGGCTCGCCGCCGGTAACGGTCACATAGCGCGGTGCATATTCGGCAACCTGCTGGAGAATTTCTGCCACGCTCATGTCCTGGCCACCCGTGAATGCGTATGAAGTATCGCAGTAGGTGCAACGCAATGGGCATCCGGTCAACCGAATAAACACCGTTGGCAATCCGATGCGGCTGGTTTCACCTTGCAGAGAAAAGAAGATTTCGCTGATGCGCAGTTGCGGCACTTTATTTGAATTCTATTGCGAAGACAGGGTAGTTTCGGGAGCGCGAATCATTGCATCCTGATTCATTCGTATCAGTGTCCTGATTGCATAAGGGCAGGCTACTTGGAAATAGCCTGTAGCTTTTTCGCCTTCGCGGCAGCCTCGCTGCCGGGATATTTTGCGATAAGCTGCTTGAGTGTTTTTTGCGCGGCCGCAGACTGTTTCAACTCCTGCTGGCATCTGGCCATATTGAACAATATATCTGCCGCCTTGGCCGTTTCCGGAAAAGCATCGATCAAACCCTGGTAGGTATTCAGCGCGTTCTTGTAATCCTTCAGCACAAACTGCGCATTTCCCAACCAGTAATTTGCATTGGGGAGATGCACCGAATCGGGATACTTATTGAGGAATTCATGAAATGCCTTGATCGCATCCGCATGGTTCCCGCCCTTGAACAATCCATAAGCCGCCTCAAAGGCGCGATTCTCCAGCGCGGGATCGACTTCTGTCGGAGCCGTTGCTGCGGGAGGGTTACCGCCGACCGGTGCAACATTATTATCCATGGATTCGAAGCGGCGCAGACGCGTATCCAGATCCACATAAAAATCCTTTTCGCGTTTCTCGGCATCCTGCAGGCCATGTGCCAGCTCTTCATTCTGGCCGCGCAGTTTGCTGATTTCGCTGTTCAACGCTTCGATCTGCCCTTGCAAATCCAGCATCAGCTTGATTTGCTGGCTAATGGAGTTTTCCAGTTTGACCACAAGCTCCTCGAGCTTGAGCACGCGCCCCTCAAGTTGCTGTATCTGTTTGCGCGCGTCGTCGTCGGTGAACAAACTCGCTTGCGCGGAAACGGCAAAACATGAAGCCAGTAGTATGAGAACGCACTGTTTCAGCATGACTTACCTTGCGTAAATCAGATCAGTGCGGCGATTTTTCGCCCAAGCCTCTTCGTTATGTTCGCTCGACTTTGGTTTTTCTTCGCCATAGCTGACGCTTTCTATCTGGCTTGCCTTGACACCGCCCAGCTCCAGCATTTTCATCACACCGTCGGCACGGCGCTGGCCGAGCGCCAGGTTGTACTCGTTGCTGCCGCGCTCGTCGCAATTGCCTTCCAGCCGCACTTTGCGGTTTGCGCGCTCACTCAAATACACGGCATGCGCTTCCACGACCGGCTTGTCGGCATCCTGCACTACAGACGAGTCCAGCGCGTAATACACGCTACGTTTGACAAGCAGAGGATATTTTTCAGGGTTTTTCAGCGGATCATCCTGACTGGCCGTAGCGGAAGGAGGCGCGGCGGCAGGTGCGGATTGTGACGTACCGGGTGTCTTGGACACTATAGGCGCAGGCGCCGTGGACTCCTTCGGTTTTTCGCTGGCGCAGGCAACGAGCAAATTCACCAACACAATACTGATAACAAGCTTTCTCATGGCTTAATCCTCTACTGGATGATTATGTTACAAATTCGGCCCCCACACCGGTTCGCGCGCATCGCCACTTTGCGTGAACATATGCTGCTTGACGCGGCCATCGCTGGAAACGGTCGCTAATATACCACGGCCTCGCCCCTCGCTGGCAAACAGGATAATCCTGCCGTTTGGCGCAAAGCTGGGCTTTTTCTCCCATCCGCCTTCGGTGAGAAGAGCTATCTGTCCGGTCTGAAAATCCTGCGTAGCAATATAAAATCTGCCATTAGTGAGATGCGCAAACACGAAACTCTTGCCATCCGGGCTATACCGGGGCGAAAAACTGTTACCTGCGCCGAATGTTATGCGTTGCGCCTGCCCGCCTTCCACCGGTATCCGGTAAATTTGCGGGCTTCCACCCCGATCCGAAGTAAACAGCAAATATTTCCCGTCAGGCGAAAAATTCGGCTCGGTATTGATTGTCCCGCTGAGTGTAATGCGGCGGACGCCGCTGCCATCCGGGCTAATCATGTAAATCTGCGAGCTGCCGTCGCGCGTCAGCACAACCGCCAATTGCTTGCCGTCGGGCGACCATGCCGGCGCGCTGTTGCTGCCGCGAAAATCGGCCACCACCTTGCGTTGGCTGGTGTACAGCGATTGCATATACACTGCGGCGTGCCCGGTCTCGAAACTCACATAGGCAAGATGGCCGCCATCCGGCGACCACGCGGGCGACATGATCGGCTGGCTGCGCTCCAGCAAGACATGCTCGTTGTAGCCATCGCTATCCGCAACGATCAGCCGATACTTCTGTCCCTGCCGGTTCACATAAGCGATGCGGGTGCTGAACACCCCCTTGTCGCCGGTTAATTTCTCATAGATCAGATCCGCGATACGATGCCCGACGGCGCGCGCTTGATCGCCGCTCGCGGAGACTGCCTGCCCCGCCAGTTCCTTTTGTTTGACCACATCCAGCAAGCGGAACTTCGCTTCGATGCGGTTATTGGCCTGAACCGTGACCGTGCCTATTGCCAGCGCTTCCGCGCCGCGCGCCTGCCAATCCGGGTAACTGACTTCGGCAATTTCATGCGGCGACTTTCCTGCCGTATCGACCAAACGGAACAAACCGCTGCGCTGCAAATCGCCTGCCACCACCTCGTTGATGGTTTGCGCCAGCCTGGCATCCCCTCCGAACGGGGCGATAGCCACCGGGATACGCTGCTCGCCCGCGCCGATGATTTCGATGCTCAACACCGCACTCGCCGTTGACGCCTGCAGCAACAACAGCAAACCCACTACACCCTTCAATACGCGCAACAACATAGGAATTCCTCTATAAAATAAACTTCGTTTAATCGGTCGGCCTGAAGACCAATTTTAACTCCCTAAAACGATTGAGCAACGCCGCATCGGGAGGCAACGGCAACGGTTCCGATTTATGTATTGAGCGGTCTACCGCAGCATCATAAGCCGGATTGCCGCTTGACCTGGTTAATTCGACTATCAGCACCGTGCCGCCCGGGCCCACCCTCACCAAGAACTCGGCTCGCGCATCATCCGGCACATTCGGTGGCATCACGATATTGCGGCGTATCTTGGCAGCAATCTTATTTTTGTGCTCGTCCACCGCACGGTCAACCGCTGCGGCTTGCTCTGCCCGTTCGCGGGCAGCCTGTTCATCCGCAATACTGGTATCGGGTTTCTGCTCAACAACTTCCGGCTCAACGGGTTTTTGTTCAACCGGTTTCTTCTCGACCGGTTTTTTCTCAACTATTTTTTTCTCGACAGGTTTCTTCTTCTCGACCGGTTTTTTCTCAACGGGTTTGGGTTCGATTTTCTTTTTTTCCGGCAACACGATCTCCGGTTTAACCTCCGGCTGCGGTGGCGGCACAACCTCATCTTCCACCTTGAGCGGCACAACCTCTTCGACCTTCGGCTGCTCGACTTTTGGCTGTATGGGCGGAGCGATAACCGCTTCCGGGATACTTTGCCACAGCTCCACACTCATCGTTGCAGGCGGCAAGGCCCGCCAGGTAAACCCAAAATATAGCAGGGCAAAAAACGCGCCATGCACCACCAAGGCGAGAGCGCCCGCAGGCAGTTGGTAAGGTTCGCGATAGGCCGCCGTATTCATTTCGCCCTGGTTTGCGTCAACAGGCCGATCTTTTTGATCTGCTGCTCTTGCAGCGCGTCCATCACCTTGATGACTTCCTCATAACGCACACTCTTGTCGGCGGAGATCACGACTGCCTGCTCCGCTTGCGCACCCTGCCGGCCTTTCAATATTTCGATCAGCTCATTGCGCGACACGCGGTGTTCCTTGCTTCCCTTGGCATGGTCGCGCCATGCCAGCGTCGTGTCCTTTTTGATAATGACCTCCAGCGGCGCGGCTGGCGGCGAAAGCGATTTTCCGAGCTGCGGCAAGTCGACCTGTCCGGGGTTCATCAGCGGCGCGGTCACCATGAAAATCACCAGCAGCACCAGCATCACGTCGATGTAGGGCACGACGTTGATCTCGTTCATCAGGCGGTTTTTGGAGCGCCTATTTGTTCTCATGGCTGGTTAACGGCTGGCGTTGCAGGACATTTGAAAATTCTTCGGTGAAACTTTCAAACCGCGTCGCCAGGCGATCGATGTCATGGGCGTAGCGGTTGTAGGCGACCACTGCTGGAATGGCCGCAAACAAGCCCATCGCCGTCGCCACCAGCGCCTCGGCAATGCCGGGCGCGACGTGAGCCAGAGTCGCCTGCCCGACATTCGACAACCCGCGAAACGCATTCATGATGCCCCACACCGTGCCGAACAACCCGACATACGGGCTGACCGAACCGACCGAAGCGAGAAATGCGAGGTGCGATTCCAGCCTGTCCATCTCGCGCTGATAAGTCGCGCGCATGGCGCGGCGCGTGCCGTCCATTACCGAACTGATGTCCACCCCCTGCTGCTTTCTCAGCTTCACGAACTCGACAAAACCGGCGGCAAAAATGCGCTCCAACGCGCCCAATCCGCTCCGCGGGCTGCTGCTTGCCTGCTTGTAAAGCTCGTTCAAATTTCGGTTGTGCCAGAACGCATCTTCGAACTCTTCGGTCAGCCTGACTTCGTTGCGTATGGCAAAAAGCTTCATGAAAATGTACCACCACGACATCAACGACACGCCCAGCAGCAAGCCCATCACCAGTTGCACCAGCACGCTGGCATTGCCGATGAGGTGTATGAACGACAGATCCTGTGTTACTTCCATTGCAGTCCTTTCTTTGTCAGGAAAAACCTGCCCTTCGATACCTCAGGGCGAACGGGGTAAGATTTCACTATTTCAACTTCCCGCACAACACCTCCGGTATGCGAACCGGCTTGAAACTCTCCAGCGAAACATACACCAGATGAATTTCCGCTTCAGTCAGCACCTCATCATCCCGGCACACGCTTTGCAACAGCGAAATCCGGCTGCGCCCGATATCCTTGATCTGCGCCGTAACCTCCAGCAAATCATCGAGCAACGCGGGTTTGAAGTAATCCAGCTTGAGCGAGCGCACCACAAAAACCGAGCCGAATTCCTTCATCAATCCGGCGTTGCTGTAGCCGTGCGTGCGCAACCACTCTGTCCGCGCGCGCTCCATGAAGTTTACATAACTGGCATGGTAGACGACACCGCCCGCATCGGTATCCTGAAAATACACCCGAACAGGCAAAGAAAATATTTTACTCTTGCTCATTAGTTCATCGCCACCCTGCCTAAAAATTGTAGGGTGCATGAAATGCACCCTACGTTATTTGATCAACAGCACCGGACAATTCGCGAGATGCAGCACCTTGTTCACCACCGATCCCAGCAACAATGCCTGCAAACCGCCCTGCCCCTGCCTGCCCATCACGATCTGATCCGCGCCTTGCTCATTGGCATATTGCACGATCGCTTCCGCAGGCGTGCCGATGCTGATATGGTATTGGTAGGGTAACGCGGCGGCATCCAGTGCGGCGCGCGCCGACTGCAATGCAGCCGTACCCTGTTCGAGATAATAATCGTCGATGGTCTTCTGGTTGATGAAAAGTTTGACGTTGCCGGTCGCCACGTTCCACTGCACGTTCAGCAGCAACAATTGCGGGCGCTCCTTCAGCGTGGTGATATTTTTGATCACATGCTCAACCGCGCGTTGCGCGTTGGACGAACCGTCTACCGGAATCAGTATTTTCATCGTCTTCCCCCTTTACAATTTATTGGTCTGCGCGACATCCACCTTCTCGTCCACCAGATCGACCACCGGTATGGAAGCGGCTTTGCGCAACGCCAGCCATCTGCCGACAACCAGTACCAGCAATGCGCAGAATACCGGAACCAGCCAATGCAGATAATGTTGCGCTTCGACCAGTGCTGAAAATAATGCCTCGCTGACCAGCATCTCGCCCGCCACATAGCCGAGCAGCGCGCCACCCGCATAAATAATGACCGGGAAGCGGTCGATCAGCTTCAGCACCATCTGGCTGCTCCACGCGATCATCGGGATGCTGATCACCAAGCCGAACACCAGCAACCATATGTTACCCTTGGCCGCAGCCGCCACGCCCAGCACATTGTCCAGGCTCATCACGAAGTCGGCGATGATGATGGTCTTGATCGCACCGATCAGCCGCGTATCGGCCTTGATATTGGCCGCGCTATGCTCCTCTTCGGGCAGGATCAGCTTGATACCGATCCACAGCAACAACAGCGCGCCCACCAGCTTGAGATAAGGCAGCGACAACAAGGTCACCGCAAAAAAGGTCAGCATGATGCGCAGCCCGATCGCGCCGCCCACGCCATACATGATGCCTTTTTTGCGCTGATGCGGCGGAAGGTTCCGGCAGGCGAGCGCGATCACCACCGCGTTGTCGCCACTCAGCAGCAGGTCGATCACGATGATCTTGAATACATCCACCCAGAACTGCGGGGTAGCGAACATCTCAAACATTACTACCCTTTCAAATCCGTAAGTGGTAAGTGAAGCGGCGCGGCGCACCTCAGTGGGAAGTGGGAAACCCCACTCCCTACTACCCACTCCCTACTATCCCTTTAATACTTTCTGCATCACGCGCCCCATCTCCGCCGGATTGCGCGTGATGTGGATGCCGCATTCTTCCATTACCGCCAGCTTGTCATTCGCGCCGCCCTGACCGCCGGAAATAATCGCCCCGGCATGCCCCATGCGCTTGCCTTCGGGTGCGGTGACGCCCGCGATGAAGCCGACTACCGGCTTCTTCATGTTTTTCTTGATCCAGCGCGCGCAGTCTTCCTCGTCGCTGCCGCCGATCTCGCCGACCATGATGACCGCATCGGTATCCGGGTCGTCGTTGAACAGTTTCATCACGTCGATATGCTTCATCCCGTTGATCGGGTCGCCGCCGATACCCACGCAGGACGACTGCCCCATGCCCAGCGCGGAGAGTTGCCCGACCGCCTCGTAGGTCAGCGTGCCGGAACGCGACACCACGCCGATGCGGCCCTTCTTGTGGATATGCCCCGGCATGATGCCGATCTTGATCTCATCCGGCGTAATCAATCCAGGACAGTTCGGCCCGATCAGGATCGTGCGCTTACCCTGCATCCGGTAGCGCGTCTTCAGCATGTCGTGCACTGGGATGCCTTCGGTGATGCAGATCACCAGATCCAGGTCGGCATCGACCGCCTCATCGATTGCCGCCGCCGCGCCGGAAGGCGGCACATAGATCACCGAAACGGTCGCGCCAGTGGCTTTTTTCGCATCCATCACCGAAGCGTAAACCGGCACGCCCTCGAAATTCTCGCCCGCTTTTTTCGGGTTCACACCGGCGACGAAGCAGTTCGCACCGTTCGCATAGGCGCGGCAATGGAAGGTGTGGAACTGGCCGACCTTGCCGGTCATGCCCTGGGTGATGACTTTGGTATCTTTGTTTATCAAAATGGACATTATTATTTTCCCTTCGCTGCGGCGACGACTTTTTGCGCCGCGTCCGCCATATCGTTACCGGAAATGATCGGCAGGCCGGATTCAGCCAGAATCTTCTTGCCGAGTTCCACGTTGGTTCCTTCCAGGCGCACCACCAGCGGCACGCTCAGATGCACCTCGCGCGCCGCCGCGACCACGCCTTCCGCGATCACGTCGCACTTCATGATGCCGCCGAAAATATTGACGAGAATAGCCTTGAGCTTGGGGTTCTTCAGCATCAGCTTGAATGCCTCGGTGACTTTTTCCTTGTTCGCGCCGCCGCCCACATCGAGAAAATTCGCCGGGTTGCCGCCGTACAGCTTGATGATATCCATCGTCGCCATCGCCAGCCCCGCGCCGTTCACCAGGCAGCCGATGTCGCCGTCCAGCGAGATATAGCTCAGGTCGAATTTCGAAGCCTCGACTTCGGCGGGGTCTTCCTCGTCCAGGTCGCGCATCGCGACGATCTCGGGACGACGGTACAACGCATTGCTGTCGAAATTGAATTTCGCATCCAGCGCGCGCACATGGTTATCCCCAGTCAGCACCAGCGGATTGATCTCCGCCAGCATCGCATCCTTTTCCACGAAGGCGCGGTACAAACCTTGCAAGCAGGCGCGCGCTTCACCCAGCGCGACTTCGGGAACGCCAATCTTGCGCGCCACATCGTCCGACTCGGCATCGGTCAAGCCCTTCACCGGGTCGATCCATACCTTGTGGATTTTTTCCGGCGTATGCGCGGCGACTTCCTCGATATCCATGCCGCCCTCGCTGCTCGCCATCAGCGCCACGCGCTGCCTGCTGCGGTCGACCACCATGCCGACATAATATTCCTTGACGATCTGCGCGCCTTCCTCGATCAGCAAGCGCCTGACCTTCTGCCCCTCGGGGCCGGTCTGGTGCGTCACCAGTTGCATGCCCAGAATCTGGTTCGCATATTCGCGCACCTGCTCCGGCGACTTCGCCACCTTCACGCCGCCGCCCTTGCCGCGACCGCCCGCATGGATCTGCGCCTTTACCACCCACACGCTTCCGCCCAGTTTTTGCGCTGCGGAGACAGCTTCATCGACGCCGAAGCATGCGATCCCGCGCGGCGTGGGCACGCCAAATTGACGCAGGATTTCCTTACCTTGGTATTCATGAATTTTCATAATAAATAATCTTCCGAACGAAAAGCGCACCGTGATTGATGCGCGAGCGCGATTTTACCGAAATATTGCCCGCGCGTATCGGATAAATGCGCCAAAAATACTGAGTGATATCGCAACTTAAAAAACAAAACCGCCCGTAGGCGGTTTTGCTTGCAGAACATGGTGCCGCTTGACGGACTCGAACTGTCGACCTACCGCTTACAAGGCGGTTGCTCTACCAACTGAGCTAAAGCGGCATTGAAACTAAATGAGTGCTACCGGAGGATCGTTTGCAACTGGCAGGCCATCCGGATACAAACCGGTGACCAACTGATTTAAAGTCTTCCAGCGAGGCCGCGCATTCTAGCACCGGCTACAACAAAACGACAAATTTTTCCTTGTCGTCGAATTGACTCAAGATAAAAGTTACCGAAGGTAGTCGCAAGAAGGGATCGTTGCCTCAAGTTAAAGG
>JBAQCT010000110.1:0-2136 GCA_049294375.1 Gallionella sp.
AAAAACGAAGCTCTTTTAATCGTTCTACCCCACCCTGCTCATACTGACGTAAATAAGTTACCAGCGTTTTGTTGCTGACCCCTGCGGCAAGGCTGATTTCTTGATGCTGAAATTCTTGGCTCTTCAACCAAAGGACTTCCATCTTTTGCCGCACTCGCGGATGCGGATGGTAATAACGCTGGTGGTGCAACTCGCGTTTCTCTTCTTCGCTGAACCGAATATTGATCATCTCACACCCCCTTCATCAAGAAGCTCGCACTCCTAAGCGTACAATTAATTATAGCAATCCTTTAATAAGGAAGATTGTGCCCTTTCTTGGTATATGAGCGACGGGTTCTTCGGCTTTGACGCCAATATTTTCTCGATAATGTAGCGCACCAGCACGCGCCAGCGCTCCAGTTTCGGCAACTGAGGCGCAGTTGCCCGGACATGCTCAAACCCCTTGTGAATACAGCCGATCATCGCCTTTATCTTATCCCCTGCGGCATGGGTCAGCGAGACCAGTAAACGGGTCTGCCCGGCGTGCTCCGTGAGGCGTCCGACACCGGCAAGCAGCAGGGGTTTGCTGGTGATTGCTTCCAGCCTTGCTTTCGGGTGCGCCAATCTCACATACCAACTCCACCAGTTGTATATGAGCGCAACGGCTCGTGCCGAAAGGTTGCAGCGCTCTAAATCCTGCGTCGTGAAACCTCCCCAACCCCATTGGTTCTTCAGTTCGTCAAAGCCATTCTCGCAATCGGCACGATCACGGTACAGTTGACCGATAGCTTCCAGCGGGTAGTCCGTGTTCGTGACCAGTACGGTATATTCCCAAATTTTGAGGTCGTCCGGTTCGTCGGAAAAGTGCAAGGTTTGTTGCGGATTGTCTTGCCCCGCTTCAGCCACAAGGCTGCCTTTGATGCGCCGCCGCAGCACGATAACCCGGCGTGTCCGGCTCCAGCCGGAAAGCTTCAGCTCGGCTTCCACCCCGTCAAATCCCTGCCCTGTCTCTTTCCAATCATCGCGCCCCCATTGCCGTTCAATCAAGCGTTTGACTCCGGGGGTTTGTCTGAGCTTGGACAGGTAGCGCTGGTTGATTTCTTCTAACTGGGCCATCATGCCTTCAATGCCGAAGGCGTTGTCACCGCGCACGAGAGCGGGGCGTTCCTCAGGGGAGAGTTGTTCAATCAGCGTACGCAGGCGGGGAAGGCCATGTTTGGCGGCGTGCGCTTTGCCGCTCAGCACTTCGACATCAAGCACCAGCCGCATATTGCTGATCCAGTAGGTAAACAGGGTATGACTTGGGCGTCCCGGTTTTTTGGGGTTGTAGCCGATTTCGGCGCCGTCTTGATGGCCGTACAGCGGTTTGACGCTGGGGTCTGCGTCAAGTATCCAAGGGGTGCGCAACGCTTCACGGGTGCTCTCGGAAAGTGCCGCGTCCATCCAGGCGGTGCTCCGCGCCAATTGCTCGGCGCGAGCGGCTTTTTCTTCTTCACCGCATTTTTTGTTCTGCATGGGCGCCAGATGCGCCAATCCACGACGAAGGCTTTCGTCGCCCATGATTTTGTTCATGCCCAGCATCTGTGGGGCGACCTCATCGCCCTTCAATGCCGCTACGTGCGCATAGCGATTCTGACCGTCCAGTATCGACAACATCCAAGTGCCAAGCAAGTCCTTGGCGCCAGGGGCATTCGGGCTGGTGTAGTTCAGCGGGCACACTTCCACCCAGCGGGAGAACAAGCCGGTCACTTCCAGATATTCGGCGAAAAACACCAACTGACCGGATGGGGTCGCGCCACCGCCCTCATCCCACCGAACATGTATCCGCCCTCCCGGCGTATCCAGCCGCATCGCTTCTAATCCCTGTTGCTGTATCGCCAATCCAACAGCCGCCACCAATTTATTTGGCTTAAATTCAATTTCACCCATTGGGTGACCCTCCATTTTCACCGGGAACCCCCGCCAGTGCTCATTTTGAAGCAATTTTGAGCTGTCCAACAGAGGAAAATAGGTTTATGGCGCCGTTGCGCGGGGCGTTCGGCACCCCGGTGTTCAAGCAGGTTCTCTGCTTTCATGATGCGGTAAAATGTTGATTCGGAAGCCATGTATTGTGCCCGCGATCAGCCAGTATCGGCACGATCTGACTCGGGGGAAGAC
>JBAQCT010000111.1:0-2410 GCA_049294375.1 Gallionella sp.
ACCGGCGGCTCCAACGTACAGTTCGCCATCAACCCGGACGACGGGCGCATGGTGGTGATCGAGATGAACCCGCGCGTATCTCGTTCCTCCGCGCTGGCTTCCAAGGCGACCGGTTTCCCGATTGCGAAAGTCGCTGCCAAGCTGGCGGTGGGCTACACGCTCGACGAGCTGAAGAACGACATCACCGGCGGCGCAACGCCTGCCTCGTTCGAACCGACCATCGACTATGTGGTCACCAAGATCCCGCGTTTCGCCTTCGAGAAATTTCCGCAGGCCAACGACCGCCTGACTACGCAAATGAAATCGGTCGGCGAAGTGATGGCGATTGGCCGCACCTTCCAGGAGTCGTTCCAGAAAGCCCTGCGCGGACTGGAAGTCGGCGTGAACGGGCTGGACGAAAAATACAACGACCGCGAAGCGATCTGCGCCGAACTCGGCAGTCCAGGGCCGGAGCGCATCTGGGCGGTATCCGATGCGTTCGGCTTCGGCATGAGTGTTGCGGAAGTATTCGCGCTGAGCAAGATCGATCCGTGGTTTCTGGTGCAAATCGAAGACCTGATCCGCCAGGAAAAAACCCTCGCCGACCGCAACTTGGAAAGCCTGGACGCAGACGAGTTGCGCACACTGAAACGCAACGGTTTTTCGGATGCGCGGCTGGCGGATTTGCTGGATACCGATGAGGCCGCGCTACGCGCCTATCGCCATGCGCTCGGCGTGCGCCCGGTGTTCAAGCGCGTGGATACCTGCGCCGCCGAGTTCGCCACCAATACCGCCTACATGTATTCCACCTACGAAGAAGAGTGCGAATCACAACCTTCGGACAAAAAGAAGATCATGGTGCTGGGCGGCGGGCCGAACCGCATCGGGCAGGGCATCGAGTTCGACTATTGTTGTGTGCATGCCGCATTGGCGATGCGCGAGGACGGCTATGAAACCATCATGGTCAACTGCAACCCGGAAACCGTGTCCACCGATTACGACACATCGGATCGCCTGTATTTCGAGCCGCTGACGCTGGAAGACGTGCTGGAGGTGGTGGCGGTGGAAAAGCCCATCGGCGTGATCGTGCAGTATGGCGGACAGACTCCGCTGAAGCTGGCGCACGGGCTGGAAAAGAACGGTGTGCCGATCATCGGCACTACGCCGGATATGATCGACTGCGCGGAAGACCGCGCGCGCTTCCAGCAGATGCTGCACAAACTGGATTTGAAACAGCCCCCCAACCGCACCGCACGCAGCGTGGCGGACGGGCTCACCGGCGCCTCTGAAATAGGTTATCCGCTGGTGGTGCGCCCTTCCAATGTGCTGGGCGGGCGGGCGATGGAAATCATCCACGCGCAAGCCGATCTCGAACGCTATATGCGCGCTGCCGAGGAAATGTCCAAGACTTATCCCGAGCGCATGCCTATCCTGCTGGATCGCTTCCTCAACGACGCGATCGAAGTGGATGTGGATGCCGTGTCCGATGGCAAGCAGGTGATTATTGGCGGCATCATGGAACACGTCGAGCAGGCCGGGGTGCATTCCGGCGATTCGGCCTGTTCGTTGCCGCCGTTCAGCCTGTCGGAAGAATTGCAAAACGAATTGCGCCGCCAGACCGTGGCGATGGCCAAAGCGCTCAACGTGATCGGCCTGATGAACGTGCAATTCGCCATCCAGGCCGGCATCGTCTATGTGCTGGAAGTCAACCCGCGCGCCTCGCGCACCGTGCCTTTCGTATCCAAGGCGACCGGCATGCCGCTGGCAAAAATTGCGGCGCGCTGCATGGCCGGACAAAGCTTGGCGCAGCAGGGCGTCACCAAGGAGATCATCCCGCCGTATTACTCGGTCAAGGAGGCGGTGTTCCCGTTCATCAAATTTCCCGGCGTGGACACGATTCTCGGTCCGGAAATGAAGTCCACCGGCGAGGTGATGGGTGTCGGCGAAACTTTTGCCGAGGCCTTTGTGAAATCGCAACTGGCAGCCAGCGTGAAGTTACCGAAAGAGGGTAACGTATTTATCAGCGTGCGCGAAGCGGACAAACCCGGCGTGGTGGAAGTGGCCCGCTCGCTGGCACAGCTCGGTTTCACTATTCTGGCGACGCGCGGCACGGCAGCCGTGATCGGTGCTGCCGGGGTTGAGGTGACCGTGGTGAACAAGGTGGCAGAGGGCCGTCCGCATATCGTGGACATGATCAAGAATGGCGAGGTCAGCCTGATCGTCAACACGGTGGACAGCAAACCGAGCGTGATGCGCGATTCCTATTCCATCCGCCATGCCGCACTGCAAGGCCGCGTGACTTAGTACACCACGCTGGCCGGGGCGCGCGCCGCCTGTGTCGGGATGCAGCACCTCGCCGAATTGCAGGTATATGACATACAGGCGCTGCACAAGAGGCTAGTCGCTAGTCGTTAGTCGCTGGTTTTTAGTT
>JBAQCT010000112.1:0-4204 GCA_049294375.1 Gallionella sp.
TGCTGCGCAGCAAGGATGCGGCTTCGCCGCTCGCCGAATTCACCGGGGGGAAATTCCAGCCGGTGATCGCCGAAGCCGATGCGCTGGATAACAAAAAAGTGCGGCGCATCATCGCGTGCAGCGGCAAGATATATTACGAACTCCTCGCGGCGCGGCGCGCCAGGAAAATCCAGAATATGGCGATCATCCGCATCGAGCAGCTTTACCCGTTCCCGCATAAGGATTTTGCGGCGCAGATAAACGCCTATCCGAATGCCACGGAAGTGGTGTGGTGCCAGGAAGAGCCCGGCAACCAGGGCGCATGGCACCGCATCCAGCATTACCTGCTGCGCCACCTGCGCGAGGGCATGCGCCTCGATTACGCGCTGCGCCCGTCATCCGCCGCACCTGCGGCGGGCTATCTGGCGGTGCACCAGGAACAACAGAAAGCGGTGATCGCGGCGGCCTTCCGCCCCGATCTCGATGTCAAACCCATTCCAGGAGCAAAACAACATGAGAGCCATTGAAAGTAATTTGGTTGAAGTCAAAGTCCCCCAGTTATCCGAATCCATCACCGAAGCGACGCTGCTGACCTGGCACAAACAGGTGGGCGAGGCAGTTGCCGAAGGCGAAAACCTGATCGACATCGAAACCGACAAGGTGGTGCTGGAATTGCCCGCTTCCAAAAGTGGCGTGTTGAGCAAGATCATCAAGGGTGACGGCGCAAAGGTGGCCAGCGAAGAAGTGATTGCGCAGATCGACACTGAGGCGGCGGTAACACCCTCTCCCCAACCCTCTGATGGAACTACTAGCCATTCGACTAGCCCGGCAAACAACGCCGGGCAAGTCGCTGGTTATCCCGTCAAGGGAGAGGGGGCAGTGTTGTCGCCCTCGGTGCGCAAGCTGGCGCATGAGCATGAGGTCGATGCGGGCAGCCTGCAAGGCAGCGGACGCAGTGGGCGCGTCACCAAGGAGGATGTGCTGAGTGCGATGCAGCAAGCCAAACCTGCACCCTCCCCCCTCGCGGGGGAGGGTGGGAGAGAGGGGGGTGCTGCTGCCATACCCGCAGGCAACCGCCCCGAACAGCGCGTCCCGATGACGCGCATCCGCCAGCGCATCGCCGAGCGCCTGCTGCAATCGCAACAGAATGCCGCGATCCTGACCACCTTCAACGAAGTGAACATGCAGCCGGTGATCGACCTGCGCAACAAATACAAGGACGCGTTCGAGAAGAAGCACGGCATCAAGCTCGGCTTCTCGTCGTTCTTCGTCAAGGCGGCGGTGCTGGCGTTGCAGAAGTTTCCCGTCGTCAACGCCTCGGTGGACGGCACCGACATCATCTACCACGGCTATTTCGACATCGGTGTGGCGATCGGCAGCGAGCGCGGCCTGGTCGTGCCGATCATCCGCGATGCCGATAAACTCTCCTTCGCCGACATCGAAAAACAGATCGCCGATTTCGGCGCGCGCGCCAAGGACGGCAAGCTGACGCTGGAAGAACTCACCGGCGGCACCTTCTCGATCACCAACGGTGGCGTGTTCGGCTCGATGCTCTCCACCCCGATCATCAACCCGCCGCAAAGCGCCATCCTCGGCATCCATGCCACCAAGGACAGGCCGGTGGCGGAAAACGGCCAGGTAGTGATCCGCCCGATGAATTACCTCGCGCTGTCCTACGATCACCGCATTATTGATGGGCGGGAGGCGGTGCAGTTTTTGGTTACAATTAAAGAGGCATTGGAATATCCGGGGAGAGTGTTGTTGGATTTGTAGGGAGTAGTGCCGTTTTATGTGAGGTTATGGTCTAATATCATGTTCAAATTGAAAGGGTTTCCATGCGTATTGATCGCCTGACTATTGAAAATTTCAAGGGATTTTCTCGCCGTGAGTTTTCTTTTGCACCTGGATTTAATCTGATAGTTGGTACGAATGGCACTGGAAAAACGTCCGCACTTGATGCGTTGACGGTGGCGGCCGGTAGTTGGTTTCTTGGTATCCGTGGCTATGAAAAAACTCGCCATATTCGCACTGATGAAATCCGTCTTGCGCCGCGTAGTTATGACGGCGAAATTCGCTTTGAGGATCAATACCCAGTAGTAATTGCTGCCCACGGTGAGGTTGCTGGCGAACCAATGGATTGGACTCGTGCGTTGAATAGTGCGAAGGGCCGCACTACTTTTGGAAAAGCGACAAATATTCGGGATGCGGCGTTGACAGCAGAAGCTGGGGCGCGCAATGGTAGTGACATCACGCTTCCATTAATTTCCTACTACGGTACTGGGCGTCTTTGGCTTGAGCCACGTCGTGAGAGCGAAATCAAGGATGTGAAAAAATTAAAGCTAACCACGAAAAGACAGCTTTCCAGATTAGAGGGTTACCGCAACAGTATTGATCCACGTTTATCCGTGCGTGATTTAGTAACATGGATTGCTCGCCAGTCCTGGATCGGTTATCAACAAGGCCGTGAGCCTTCTGTCTTTGAAGCTGTAAAACAGGCCATTCTTGGTTGTGTAGAAGATGCTCAGAATCTCTACTTTGACCCAAAGCTTGGTGAGGTTGTCGTAGTTATGGCTGAACACGGCGCACAACCTTTTGCCAACCTCAGTGATGGTCAGCGTTGTATGTTGGCTATGGTTGGGGATATTGCGCAAAAAGCAGCGAAACTCAATCCGCAATTTGGGAGCCAAGTTTTGTTAGAGACTCCTGGGGTTGTCCTCATTGACGAACTTGATCTTCACTTGCATCCACGATGGCAACGTCGGGTGATTTCCGATCTTCATCGCACCTTTCCGAAAATACAATTTGTCTGCACTACGCATTCGCCGCAGTTGATTGGCCAAGTGAAGTCAGAAGAGATTATATTACTGGACAACCGGGAGGGTGGGCATCCGGGGCAGAGTTTTGGCATGGATTCAAACTGGGTGCTTCGCCACATCATGGGAAGTGTTGACCGTGATCCAAAGGTGGCAGCGGGACTAGATGAAATTTTTGAAAATATCGAGGAGAGCCAGTTTGAGAATGCAAAAGGAAAAATATTGAAGTTACGCAGGGACATTGGAGAGCATCCCGACTTGGTGGAGGCAGAAGCGCTTATCAGCCGCTATACCCGGTTTCCTGAGTCGCAAGGGGACTAAATATGCGGTCGATCACGCAATCAGCTGAGCCAGTCGATCTAACCAACTGGAAGCAAACAATGCAGTCGTCCCCGCAGAACCTAAATTACGATAATCTTCAAAGTGAGGAGAAAGATGCAATCAAGGCAAGTCTGCTGAAAGAACAGGGATATTTATGCGCCTATACTATGTTGCGCCTGCGTGATGTCAGTGATTGCCATATTGAACACATACAGCCGCAGAGCGCAACTGCTCCCGGTATTGATTTGGACTACACCAATATGGTGGCGTGTTTTCCCAAAGATGGCGGTAATGTAACCCATGGTTATGGCGCACCAGTGAAAGCAGGGCTTTCTGTAACGCCAAACAGCAACTTTGTTTCTCCGCATAGTCCTAATTGTGAGCAGCGATTTCTTTACAGTGGCAAGGGCCATGTTTGTGCTGCGGCAGATGATGTTGCGGCCAATCAGACCATACAAACCTTAAGGCTAAATCATAATACCCTTGTGGACTTGAGGCGTAGGGCTATTGAGGCTCACGGGCTAACTCTTCGCCACTCATCAGCCAGAAGGCCGCGAGCGCTGAAAAGTGCGGCAGAAGCCAGAAGGTTTGCTGCTGAAGTAATGCAATTTGGAGCAGATAATTGTCTGGAGCCGTTTTGTGTTGCACTTTCTCAGGTTGCACTTGAATATGCAGCTAAAGAGGAAACCAGAGCTAGACGCATGCGTGCACAACATTGAACGACTACTGTACGCAGTAAAAATTAGCTTAAGGATTTCCCATGAAATTCTCCGCCTACCGCATCTTCGAAGAAAACGGCCAATCCGCCGGGCGCTTCGTCGATCTGTCGCTGGACGATCTCGATCCCGGTGAAGTCGTCATTCAGACGCATTACTCCAGCGTGAATTACAAGGACGCGCTCGCTGCTACCGGCGCGGGCAAGGTGATACGCCGCTTTCCCTGTGTCGGCGGCGTGGATGCGGCAGGCGTGGTCGTAAGCTCCGAAGATGCACGCTTCAAAGCGGGCGATGCGGTGGTCGTTACCGGTTACGGTATGGGCGTGGATCACGACGGCGGGTTTGCCGAGTACGTGCGCGTTCCCGCCGACTGGG
>JBAQCT010000113.1:0-3394 GCA_049294375.1 Gallionella sp.
GATTATTCGCGGGCATGGCCCGCTCCTACAATTTTAACTACCTTTATCAGATTAAATAGGCATGGATAAACCGGCCGGCCAAACGGAACTGCGCATCCTGCTGCTGGAGGATGAACCCACTGACGCCGAACTGGCGGAGGAGGCGTTGCGCGAGGCGGGCTTGTCCTTCATTGCCAAACGCGTTGACACACGGGAGGCATTTATCCGGGCGCTGGAGGAGTTTGAGCCGGACATCGTTCTTGCCGATTACAAGCTGCCCGCTTTTGACGGCGGCTCCGCAGTGAAGATTGTCCGGCAGCAATATCCGGCCATCCCGGTGGTGATGGTGACCGGTGCCATGGGAGATGAAAAGGCCGTCGAGCTGCTCAAGCTGGGGGCGATGGACTACGTCCTCAAGGATCGGCTGGCGCGGCTCGGCTCTGCGGTGCGGCGCGCCCTTTCCGAAGCGCAAGATATCCGTGCGCGCAAGGCGGCGGAAAAAGCCCTGCTGGATAGCGAAGCACGCTACCGGCGCATCACCGAGGGGCTCACGGATTATCAATACACGGTGCGCATCGAAAACGGGCATGCTGCGGGAACCGCGCAAAGCCCGGCCTGCGTGACAGTGACAGGATACAAGGCGGAAGAGTTTGCCGCCAATCCCTACCTGTGGATCCAGATGGTCGCTCCGCAGGATCGCGAATTGGTCATGGAACATGTGAGACAGATTCTGGCGGGAAAAGACGTTCCGCACATAGAGCATCGCATCGTCCGCAAAGACGGGGAGTCCCGCTGGGTGAGCGACACGACCATCCTGTTCAAGGACGCCTCCGGAAAATTGCTGTCCTATGATGGCGTGATCAAGGACATCACCGAACACAGACAGGCGGAAGCGCATATCCGGAAATTGACCCGGCTCTACGCCACTCTCAGCCAGACCAACCAGACTATTGTGCGTACCACAAGCCGCGCGGAACTGTTCAGCAATATTTGCAACGCTGCGGTTACCCACGGAAAATTTGTCCTGGCCTGGGTGGGGCTGGCGGATGAAGTGACGCGCATGGTCAAGCCCGTCTGCCACTACGGTGCCGAGACAGGTTATCTGACGAATATTGCCATCAGCATCGACGATGTGCCAACAGGCCGCGGGCCGACCGGCACCGCGATACGCAAGAACTGCGTCAGCTACGTAAATAATTACGCTACCGATGAGCGGACGCTGCCCTGGCGCGAGGCAGCGCTGAAGCGCGGTTTTCGCGGTGCGGCTGGAATACCGCTGCGTTTCGAGGGCAGGGCAATCGGGGCGTTGACTCTGTATGCTGATGAGCAGGATTTTTTCGATACCGACCAGTTGAATTTGCTGGAGGAAATGGCGACAGACATTTCTTTCGCATTGGAGGGCTTCGAGCGGGAAGCGCTGCGTCGGCAGGCAGAGGGAGAACGCGAGGCGGTGCTGGAGAAACTGCAAAAAGCGTTGGAGGACTGCATCCGAATGGCTGCCTCCATCAGCGAGATGCGTGACCCCTATACGTCCGGCCATCAGCAGCGGGTTAGCCAATTGGCGGTGGCGATTGCCGCCGAGATGGGACTTTCGCAAGCGCAAGCCGAGGGCATCCGCTTCGGCAGCCTGATCCACGACATCGGCAAGATCGGCATTCCCGCAGAAATCCTGAGCAAGCCCTCGCTGCTGACGCCGCTGGAAATGCAACTGATTCAGATCCATCCCAAGGCGGGCTACGAAATAGTCGAGGATATTGAACTTCCCTGGCCGGTGGCGCAGATGATCCTGCAGCACCACGAACGGCTGGATGGATCGGGCTATCCGGCGGGGCTGAAAGGCGATAACATCATTCCAGAAGCGAAGATCATCGCGGTCGCCGACACGGTGGAAGCCATGTCATCCCACCGCCCGTACCGCCCCAGCCTCGGCATGGATGCGGCGCTGGCGGAAATTGCCGGTGCGAGCGGTATGCGCTACGACAAGCAGGCGGTGGAAGCCTGTATGCGGCTAATCAGAGAAAAGGGCTTCGTGTTCAACCCGAGCTAAATTGCCATGGATAAACCGACCGGACAAACTGAGCTGCGCATCCTGCTGCTGGAGGATGAGCCCACTGACGCCGAACTGGTGGAGGATGCGCTACGTGAGGCGGGCTTATCCTTTACCGCCCAACGCGTCGACACCCGTGACGCGTTTATCCGTGCGCTCGAAGAGTTCAAACCGGACATCGTCCTCGCCGATTACAAGCTGCCTGCCTTCGATGGCGGCTCTGCGGTAAAAATTATCCGGCAACAGCATCCAAACATTCCTGTGGTAATGGTGACCGGAGCCATTGGAGACGAGGCGGCCATCGAATTGCTCAGGCTTGGGGCGCGGGACTATGTCCTCAAGGATCGGCTGGCGCGGCTCGGCTCTGCGGTGCGGCGTGCCCTTTTCGAAGAGCATGGTATCCAGGCGCGCAAGGTGGCGGAAGAAGCGCTGCGCGATTCGGAGGAAAAATTCCATGCCATTTTTGATGGCGCGCTCGACGGCATTGTGCTCGCGGACGCAGAGACCGGGCGGTTTGCTACCGGCAACCCGGCGTTCTACCGCATGCTGGGTTATAGCCCCGAGGAAATCACCCGGATTGGCGTTTCGGATATTCACCCGCAGCAGGATTTGCCCCATGCCATCGAACAGTTTGAAAAGCTGTCGCGCGGCGAAATTCAACTCGCCGCAAATATACCGGTCAAGCGTAAGGATGGCTCGGTGTTTTACGCCGACATCAAGGGCTCCCCCGTGAGTTTCGGCGGTAAGCCTTATCTTATGGGCATTTTTCGCGATATCTCCGAACGCAAGCAGGCGGAATCCCGGCTTACCGAACAGCTCGACGAGCTGCGCCGCTGGCACGAAGCCACGCTGGGCCGGGAAATGCGCATTCTCGAGCTAAAACACGAAGTAAACGAGCTGCTGGCTCAGGCCGGGCAGCCGCCGCGCTATCCCAGCGCGGAAGCCGATGACGGGAGACGTACAATTGTTTGATTCGACCAAATTCCGCTTGCGCCGGAATGCCGAAACCGGTTTGGTGAGAGTGCTGGTTCTCATGGTAATCATCTGGAGTGCGCTGCTGGCCGGATCGCTGGCCTGGTATATGCACCTGCAACAGCAAAGCGTCCTGAATACCGCCACCGCTGCCGCCCGCGCCAATATCCACAAGGATCAGGGCTTCCGCAAATGGGCGGCCACACACGGCGGTGTTTATGTTCCCCCCACCGAACATACCCCGCCCAACCCCTATCTCAAGGTACCCGATCGCGACGTGGTCACCACCACGGGCAAAACGCTGACCTTGATGAATCCGGCCTACATGCTGCGCGAGTTGCAATCCGATTTTCCGGGTGATTATGGCACCAAAAGCCACATCACCAGCCTCAAACC
>JBAQCT010000114.1:0-23019 GCA_049294375.1 Gallionella sp.
CTGAACCGGTCCTACTCAAAGTGAATCATTGACATGATTCTTTTCGACTTCGCGTAGGTTGTTGCTATATTTTTAAAGTCGTTTCTACATCCCTGAGGACGCAAAAACTTCCCAAAAACCAAGCACCTACACTCGTCGGTTGTTCGTTTGTTTTTTAAAGATCGGGCTGAGGGTTGCGGGGACAGGATTTGAACCTATGACCTTCGGGTTATGAGCCCGACGAGCTACCGAGCTGCTCCACCCCGCGTCAGCGAAGAGGCGAAATATAGCAAACTATCCCGGCACCGTCAAACACTATATGCATTTTTTTAATACAACACGACAACGAACTGTGACGTGTGCTTCGATCGCCGCGCGATTCAGATGAGTTTCAAAAATTCAGAACCTACCTAAATTCAAGGTGCGAAATAAGGAAGGCTACGCGGACAAGCCGGAATGTACGTAGAAGTACATGATGATATCGGGCGCCACACAGCGCGCAGGCGCTCTCCGCAGCGGTTTTTAAGGTAACTTAGATTATTAGAATGCCACCTCAAGTCGCATGCCTGCCACCCATTCATCCCGCAATGTTGTAACCATGTTAGGGTTGATAATGCGCTGTACCATCGGCTGCACAGCCAGCCACGGCTTCAATTGTGCGCGGTACGTGAGTTCGACCACCGTCTCTGACGAATCGGAAGCATTAAGTTGACGATATTTGCTGCTGGCATGGCTGGTGGTCACTGCAATACCCGCAGTGTCGTCATCGCGCCCGTCAAATAGCCCCTGGTAAATCAATCCCAAACTTCCCGACCTGTCAGCTTGATAAACATCCTTGTTGGCCGTGCCGAAACGAACAAAGCCAGACAACCCCTGAGCGGGGTCGTTTTGTTCGCTATGCAGGGTGCGCTCCGCCAAGAAGTAGAATCCCTGATCGCGACGGCGTATCGGGTTGCCGAGGGCATCCACATTGGCTGGATCCTGATCGTTGGCACGCGCCGAATAGCCCCACAAACCCAAAGCAGTCTTGTTGTAGGATTTACCTTCTTCCGATGTGTTATAGCCCAGCTCGACGATTGCAAGCGTGCCATCACCCTTGTCCAGCCGGATATGCGTGCCATGTGAGTTAGTAAGGCTACCGGGCACGCCGTCAGTCAAGACGCCTTGGGCATAAAAACCCGACGAAGCGTATTTCAGGCGCACCGCCAATGCGCCCAACGGAAAGACAGGCGGGCCATTCTGCCCGGTTGGCGCCATTTCAGCCGACATGCCATAGGGAGGCTGAATAAACAAGCCAGATGTATCGGTAACATAAAATTCGGAGTCAACCGCATAAAGCCCGGCCAGCAGCGACAGCTTGTCGTCTGCCGAATTTTTTTGCAGCCACGCCTGATAGAACTGCCCGGTGTTGGCGCCCGTTTCTATGTTATCCACCCCGGCAAAGCTGCCAACGTAAGTACCGTTGAAATCTTTTGCCTGATCACCGTGCTGAACGTGATATTGAATAAAAATAGTGGTAGCGCCCCAACCGGCCATCTTATCCATATCCATGTTGAGCGCAATCTCGCTGTTCGCCAGCCAGACCGAACCACGCTGGAGGCCACCAGAACTGTTCTCCAGAAAATCGCTCTTGTGGGTTAGCTCCACCGTAACGCCCTTTTCGTAGAGGTTGGAGCGCGCCCCGCCCCAATTGCCTGTTAGGGTTTCTACACTCCAGTCCGGCGCTTTCTCTTCATCATCCGGTGCTTTTTCCTCCTCTGCGAACGCGATACCGCTCAGCAAAAGCCCGAAAAGTACAATCTTTGCAAATTGATTCACCATGCCATCCTCCGCTTTAATAAATACTCATTGCGATCACTTTGAAGTGAGCCTCTCACGAGTATCCGCTATGCGCCCTGCATTCAGGCGATCTGCTTGGTTTTTAGAGACCCTCATCTGACCAATAACCATAACGAGGTTCGCAGTACCATCGAGA
Organism: Gallionella sp.; assembly: GCA_049294375.1. Lineage (GTDB taxonomy): Bacteria > Pseudomonadota > Gammaproteobacteria > Burkholderiales > Gallionellaceae > Gallionella. The sequence continues at coordinate 1,955 of JBAQCT010000114.1, forward strand.
CTATCGGCATTATCAATAAAAATCTGGTATTTCATTCGATAATTAGGCGTCAACTTTCCCCCCAGTTCATCAAAACGACCTGATAATGTACACTTCGAGGAAATGCCGAAAACAGCGCCCATGACCACCACTGACTGGATAGGCAGCGCAGCTGCCACACTCACCACCACCGCCTTTATCCCGCAAGCATGGAAAGTATGGCGCACCCGCCATACCGCTGACATCTCGCTGGTGATGTATGCGCTGTTCACGTTCGGTGTGGCATTGTGGCTGATCTATGGCATCCTGCTGGAATCATGGCCGATCATCATTGCGAACAGTATCACGCTGCTGTTGGCGGGTGCAGTGCTTGTGATGAAAATCAAATTCGGTTAAAGCGGACACCATGAATTCCATCCCCGAAATTAAAACCCCGGAAATCAGACCCGGCCAATCCATCGAATTGCTCAAGGAGCTGCACATCCTCACGCGCGACGGCAAACTCAATCAGGATAGTCGGCGCAAGCTGAAACAGGTTTACCACTTGTACCATTTCATCGAACCGCTGCTCGATGAAGTGCTCGCAGACAGGCAAGAACTGGTGCTGGTAGATCACGGCGCAGGCAAGTCCTATCTGGGCTTCATCCTCTACGACCTATTCCTGAAAGCGCGCGAGGTCGGTCATATCTATGGCATCGAGACCCGCGAGGCGCTGATCGACAAGTCCCGCGAACTGGCTGATAGGCTGGGCTTTTCGCGCATGTCGCCCCTGAATCTGTCGGTGGAAGAATCCATCCACTCGCCACAACTACCCGAGCAAGTCGATGTCGTCACCGCGCTGCACGCCTGCAATACCGCCACCGACGACGCGATCAAATTCGCGCTGCACAAGCAAGCGAAATTCATCGTGCTGGCGCCCTGCTGCCAGGCCGAGGTAGCCGCCGCATTGAACAAGCACAAGAACCAGTCGTTCGGCAAAACCCCTCTCTCGGAAATCTGGCGCCATCCGATCCACACCCGCGAATTCGGCAGCCACCTCACCAACGTGCTGCGCTGCCTGCTGCTGGAAGCGCACGGCTATCAAGTAACGGTGACGGAACTGGTCGGCTGGGAGCACTCGATGAAGAATGAACTCATCATTGCGCGCCGCACAGATGCGCCGAAAAAGAATATGCGACAAAGAGCAGAGCAGATTTTGCGCGAACTGAATCTGGAAGAATTGCGGGAACGGTTTATTTACTGATCTTTAAACGACAATTCATCCACGAAAAACACGAAAGGCCCGAAACAAAAAGCTGCATTGTTTCGGCGAACCACCCATTTGTTATCAATTCATAGCTTGTAGCATTTTGAATTTTTCGTGTTTTTCGTGTCTTTCGTGGACTACCGCTTTTTCTAGGTTTATTTACCCAAAGAGTGCCGCGCCAGCGCCCAAGCCACATGCTCGCGCACCATCTCCGAAGGATGCCCGGTGCGCGACTGCAAGGCGGCGATCACGGCGGCACTCTTTGGCGCATTACCCAAGGCCACGGCAATGTTGCGCAGCCATTGTTCGTAGCCAATGCGATAAATCGCAGTGCCTGCCAGCTTGCTATTGAACTCTGCCTCATCCCACGCGAACAACTCCGCCAGCGACACATCGTCCAACCCGTGGCGCACGGCAAAATCCGGCTCGACGCTGGCCTGCGCAAAATTATTCCAGGGGCACACCAACTGGCAATCATCGCAACCGTAGATGCGGTTACCGACCAGCGGGCGCAGTTCGACGGGAATGCTGCCCTTGAGCTCGATGGTGAGATAGGAAATGCAGCGGCGCGCATCGACGCGATACGGCGCGATGATAGCCTGGGTCGGGCAGATATCGATGCAGCGTGTGCAGATTCCGCAATGCTCCCGCTGCGGTTCATCGACCGGCAGCGGCAGATTCACATAAATCTCGCCGAGGAAAAACCGCGAGCCGTGTTCACGCGACAGCAGCAGGGTGTGCTTGCCGCGCCAGCCGATACCGGCCTTGCGCGCCAGTTCAACTTCCAGCACCGGTGCGCTGTCGGTAAACACCCTCCCGTCAAATTCTAAAACTTCGGCGTGGATTTTCTCGGCCAATTTCGCCAAGCGATTGCGCATCACCTTGTGGTAATCGCGCCCCAGCGCATAGCGCGAAATGAAGGCGCGCTCCCCTTCCGCCAGCACCTGCCAACTGTCGCGCGCACCGGGCGGCATGCAGTCCATGCGCAGCGAGATCACCCGCAGCGTGCCAGGCAGCAGCTCCGCCGGGCGGCTGCGTTTGGTGCCATGTTTTGCCATATAATCCATCTCACCGTGAAAACCGAGCGTGAGCCATTCCAGCAGGTCATTTTCCGCCGCCGAAAGATCGGTATCGCTGATGCCCACGGCCTGGAAGCCGAGTTCATGCGCCCACGCGCGTATCTGCGCGGCAAGCGCGGTGTAATTCACCTGTTGAGGATTTCCATTTTGCATAGCCGTGATGATAGCCGAATCACCCTGCTTCTAGCCGATGAAAACGCGACCCTCGCGCTGGCGCAACGCCTCGCCGCGCAGCTAAAACCCGGCATGGTGATTTATCTGCGCGGCGATCTGGGAGCGGGCAAAACAACATTGGTACGCGGTGTGCTGAATGCGCTGGGCCATGCTGACCGGGTGAAGAGCCCCACCTACACACTGGTTGAACCGTATCAGGCTGCTGGGTTGGATTTTCGACACTTCGACTTATACCGTATGCTTGGTGAGGAAGAATGGGAAGCTGCAGGCTTCCGCGATGAGTTCGACGGGCGCAATGTTTTTTTCATCGAATGGCCCGAAAAGGCGAAAGAATTGATCCCGCAAGCCGATATAGAAATTACGTTTGAGATTTTACCGCAGGGCCGTAATGCGGAAATCCATGCCAATACGGAAATGGGCAGACAATGCTTGGAAAAATTGTAAAACTTGCAACACTCTTGGCACTCTGCTGGCTGCCCCTGTTTGGGGTATCCGGGGCGCACGCCGCCATTGCCGTCGGCTCGGCACGCATCTGGCCAGCACAGGATTACACGCGCCTGACGCTCGAATCCAAACAGGCCATTCGCCACAACATGTTTACCGTGAGCGATCCGGAACGCCTGGTTATCGATCTGGAGGATGTCGAACCCGGCAACGCGCTCAACGAACTGTCCAAGCTGATCGGCAGCGACGACCCCTATATCGCCAGCGTCCGCGTCGGGCGTTTCAAACCCGGCGTGATGCGCCTCGTGCTCGACCTGAAGAGCGAGGTCAAGCCACAGATATTCGCCCTCAAACCGGTCGGCCAATACGGCTACCGTCTGGTGCTGGACGTGTACCCTGCCCGGCCTATTGATCCGCTGATGGCCTTGCTCGAAAAACCCAAAACACCCATTCCCGAAACTGTCAGTGCGTCCGCCGTAACCACACAGACTGCGGAAGAGCCTCCTGCTAAAGAAAAACCTGAACCCGCCCCAAAACCGGATATCACCAAAATTGACGCACCGCTGCCAGCCCCCCAAGGCCTGCCCGAATTGCGAGCCCGCACGCTGATCATTTCAATCGATGCCGGGCATGGCGGCGAAGACCCCGGCGCCCGTGGCAAAAAAGGCTCTTACGAAAAAAATGTCACGCTGGCGATCGCGCGCAAGGTAAAGGCATTGGTGGATGACACGCCGAACATGCGCGGCGTACTGATTCGAGACGGTGATTACTTCATTCCTCTTATCGGGCGCGTCGCCAAGGCGCGCCAGGTAAACGCGGATTTGTTCGTATCCATCCACGCCGATGCCTTCATCAAACCGGACGTGCGCGGCTCATCCGTATTCGCGCTTTCCGAGCACGGCGCAACCAGCGCTGCGGCGCGCTGGCTGGCAAAAAAGGAGAACGAAGCAGACCTGATCGGCGGCGTAAACATCGCGGTGAAAGACCCCTATCTCGCGCGCACCCTGCTCGACCTGTCGCAGACCGCCACCATCAACGACAGCATGAAACTGGCCAAACATGTGCTGAACGAACTGGGCGACATCAACGACCTGCATCGCGGCCAGGTCGAACAGGCCGGCTTCGCCGTGCTGAAATCGCCGGACATCCCGTCTATCCTCGTCGAGACCGCCTTTATCAGCAACCCCAGCGAAGAGCGCCGTTTGAACGACGACGAGCATCAGATGAAAATTGCCAATGCGATCCTGAACGGCGTCAAACGCTACTTTGCGCAGAATCCAGCGCTGTCAAAGCAGAAAATTGCACAGACTGAATTTTAGGCGATGCTTCGGCGGCAAGCCTCTTCAGAATCTATGGCGCTCTTCCCACCCGTTTTACATTGCACTACCAACTAATAGCGAGTGATCGATATGGAACGCGCACGTGAGCTTTACGAAAGAGTTATCACCAATGGCGAGGACGCTATTGACGAGTTCATTGAAACACGAGCAACGGAAGAACTTTTCTTGGACTTCAAGCGCTCAAGTGATGACGGAAATTCACGTCATTTAAGCCCAACCGATCGGAACAATCTTGCCAAGGCCATCTCTGGATTTGGTAACTCTTCCGGAGGAATAGTGATTTGGGGAGTCGATTGCTCGGCGGACAATGATGGCGCGGACGTGGCACATACCAAGGTACCCATAAACAACATCCAACGATTCTTGGGAAATCTTCAAGGTGCTGTATCCGGTTGTACGCTTCCCACACATAACGGAGTAGAGCACCATGCAATTTCTACCAATGGCGAAGATAGGGGTTACGCCGTTACATACATCCCTGCAAGTGAGAATGCACCGCACCAAGTAATTGGCCGAAGTCAGTACTATATTAGGGCGGGTTCAAACTTTGTTCCTGCGCCACACCAAGTTCTAGCTGGAATGTTCGGTCGGCGTCCACAGCCCCACGTATTCCACATGATTACCGTTTCGCCCGCAAGAAATGATGGCCCGAATTTGATCTGTGAGTACGGTATTGTAGTTACAAATGGAGGGCCAGGAATAGCTCGTGATCTTTTCTTTACCACAATGATCCATGAGGGTTTGGGTGACAACACTAGGATTTCGTGGCAGTTTAAGGACAAAGATAATTGGAATGGCAATTTTATGTTTGGCCGACAAATCAGCATCATTTCAAATGAGAATATTCGCGTTCCCCCTAAGGCCTTCCTCGTTCCGCTGACCCTAAGTATCGAGTTGCGGCCTCCATTCACTGAGCGCTTATTGCTGAAAGGCAACATAGGTTGCGCCGGATCACCCACCATGAATATTGAAATAGAAAATTGTGTAGCTGAAGTGAGCCGACTTTATGATGAGTATTTTGCACGACTCGACACCGGCGATCTCCCTGATGCTTTTCGGCATCAAGTCGCATCAGGTCTGCTAAATATTTTATAAAGTTAGCCTGTGTAGGGCGCATTAGCCGCAAGACGTAATGCGCCGGATGTCGAACCTTACGCCGGAAACACTCCGGTAGACAAATAGCGATCCCCCCGATCACACACGATAAACGCGATGGTCGCGTTTTCGACCCGCTGCGGGATGCGCAGCGCCACCGCCAGTGCGCCGCCGGAGGAGATGCCGCAAAAGATGCCTTTCTCGCGTGTCAGGCGTTGCCATCAAGCTCACCCCCGAATGACCGTTTGCCGACGCGGGCGCATTAGCCATTGGGTATGCTATTCATACAGATGTTTACCAAAGGCCTTCCAGACTTCCCCACCATGCACTTCGCGGCTTTCATTTGCGGCACTCCCCATCGTCTTCATCATCAGGGATGCCAATACGAAAATTTCCGCCTTTGTCTTGGCTTGCGTGTCGTTCGACGCAAATGCAGCCCGGGCCTGCTCCGGGCCGAAAGCCTTGCACTCCGACGCCAGCCTCTTCATTGCCGCGTCATCACGCCAATCCAGGCCGAGGGCCAGCATTTTTCTCATCAACTCTATTTCTATATGTGACGTTTCAGACCTGTGATCTTCAATCTGGCTCATTTGCATATCCCGTTTATCTCTATTGCTGTCTTGCCACACAGCAACAGAGGTATTCATGAAGTAGCACCCATATTAGCCCATCCCGGGCAGGGCGCCAAAAATATCGCTGGCTTTTATTTTTTTCATCGTTATAATGCGCGCCTTGCCGCAGCCGGGAAATTCCCTTGCGGCATTTTGTTCATCGTTTTCTGACCTATCTCTCGCGCGTATGCAAATCGCGCCTGTCAAAAAAACTCATCAAGAAATTCTGGGTTTTCCGGTTAGCAACGATGTTTTATGCGCCGGTTAATCGTCTCCCCGTTCAACGGGTAGTTTTACTGCCTGCGCTTACCTCAGAGAACTAAAAAGTTTGCCATGCCGAATCAAGTTCGGCATGACGAAACGGATTCTCTTTGATTCTAAAAAAGGAAGCACCATGTCATTTGAAAATTTAAACTTAAACGCCGCCATTCTCAAGGCAATTGCCGAAACCGGCTACACCGAACCTACGCCGATCCAGGCGCAGGCCATTCCCGAAATCATCGCCGGCCACGACCTGATGGCTTCGGCGCAAACCGGCAGCGGCAAGACCGCCGCCTTCATCCTGCCCGCGCTGAACCGCCTGGCCACACCTTCCGCGCTGCCCGGCAAAGGCCCGCGCGTGCTGGTGTTGACCCCGACCCGCGAACTGGCGCAACAAGTCTGCGATGCCGCCACCAAATACGGCAAGAACATGCGCTTCAAGATCATCAGCATTTTGGGCGGCATGCCTTACCCGGTGCAGAACCGTTTATTGTCCAGCCATGTGGATATTCTCGTCGCGACACCGGGTCGTTTGATCGACCATCTGGAACGCGGCCGCATCGACTTCTCGCGCCTGGAAGTGTTGATTCTCGATGAGGCTGATCGCATGCTGGACATGGGTTTTGTCGACGATGTGGAACGCATCGCGCAGGCCACGCCCAAGACACGCCAGACCCTGCTGTTCTCGGCGACGCTCGACGGCGTGGTCGGCAACCTGGCTTCGCGCCTGCTCAAGACACCAAAGCGCATTACCGTCTCGGCCGCAAAAGACAAACATGAGAACATCGAGCAACGCATGATGTTCGCCGATGACGTGGCGCACAAAAACAAGATGCTCAGCCATCTGCTGACCGATGTGGATATGAATCAGGCGCTGGTATTCACCGCCACCAAGCGTGACGCGGACAGCCTCGCCGACCAATTGTCCGCGCAAGGCCACTCTGTCGCGGCATTGCACGGCGACATGAGCCAGCGCGAACGCAACCGCACCCTGCTCAACATGCGCAACGGCAACGTGCGTATCCTGGTCGCCACCGACGTGGCGGCACGCGGCCTCGATGTGCGCGGCATCTCGCATGTGATCAACTTCGACCTGCCCAAATTTGCCGAAGATTATGTGCACCGCATCGGCCGCACCGGTCGTGGCGGCGAGTCCGGTATCGCCATCTCGTTTGCATCGAACCGCGATGCGCAGTTGTTGAAACGCATCGAACGCTATACCGAGCAGAGCATCAAGATGCATACCATCGAAGGTCTGGAGCCGAAATACAAACTGCGCACCGGCGGCCCTTCATCGGATCGCCCGCGCAGCAACAGCGGCCCGCGCCGTAGCAGCAATAGCGGTGGATTCGGCAGCGGTAATAGTGGCGGCTTCGGCGGCAACCGCAACGGCGGAGGGTTCGGTGGCAACCGCAGCAGCGCCTTCACCGGTAATGGCAACCCTTCGTCTTTCGATACCTCAAGAGGCTCAGGACAGGCTCGCGGCGCCGGTTTCCATCACAGCGCACCGGACAGTCGCCATAGCCATGCCGGGCGCAAGGAAGGTCACGGTCAATGGCACGGTCAGGCAAACAGCACCCAAGGACATACTCCGGGGGTTGGCGGCGGCCAAGGTTTTGGCGGGCATGGCCGCGGCCAAGGTACAAGCCATGTGCAACCGCGCAGCCAGGAGCGCAGCTTCGGTAATCGCGGCGGCAACAACACGCCACGCCATAGCGGCAGCGATCGTCCGAGTTACGCACTCGGGCGCGGCCACAACAGCGGCAACAAATATTGATAGCCATACAACGCAGCTAAAGCATCATTGATTTTGCACCATGATCAATGTAGCCGAAATTGCCGAGAACCAGCTGCATGACCCTGTTTACCTGAAATCGGTCACCGAACTCGGCGACGACCGCCAACTGGTAACTACGCGGGATGTTTGCTCATCCACCGGTATCAAGCTGGTCAGCGGCGGGATGCAGTTCAACAGTTCGCTATACAGCAAGCTGTTGCAACACAAACTGTCCCCGCCGCTGGATCAGTGCTTGGCTATTGAAGATTCCGTCACCAATGCCAGTCTGGTCGCGGAACTGCCCGCTTTCCTCACACAGGACGGCTGGCTGCAATCCATGCAGTCTGCCATGCCAGATTGCGGCATATTCGAGGAAGTTCTTGCGAAAGTGCCTATCCACCCGACAATCGCATTCAAGCTAACGGTGATGCGCGAAAAGCACCCGGCACTATTTCGGCACAGCATCTACCTCACACTGATCTGCATCTATGCCGGTGTCCGCCACGGGCTGGATTCCGGCAAGCTGGCGCAATTAGCCACCGCAGCTCTGCTACACGACATCGGTATCCTGCACATCGACCCTGCGCTCCTGGAGCATGACCATATCCTGAGCGATCCGGAACGGCATCACCTCTACGCACACCCACTGACCGCATGGATAATCATGAAAGAATGCCACGGCTATTCCCAGGAAGTTCTGGACGCTGTGCTGCAACACCATGAGCGCCTCGACGGCAGCGGTTATCCACGCGGGCTGGAGGACGACGCCATCGGTCTTTACGGGAGAATACTCGCGATCGGCGAAATCATCGCCAGCAGGCACGGGGATGAGAACTCGGCATTAGGGAAAATGCGCCTTGAAGCCATCTTGAAACTCAATTCCAGGCGTTATGGGCGCAAGTTTATCGGCTATTTCGACGTATTCTACCGCAGCGATGCAGAGGCCCCGCCCTGCATAAAAGCCAGCAAACAAGACATCCTGGATCAACTGCATTGCGCACTGTCTGCCATTTCCGGCTGGGAAAGGCTGTGGGACAAATACTATCAGGGGTACCGCGCATTCAATGGCATCAACAACCGGATACAGAACCTGAAGATAGAAATGCTGGACGCCGGGCTCACCCCGCTGGGCATTGAGGAGAGCATGCGCGGAATCGAAGACAGCGCTCGCACCTGCTCAGAGATGCATGTCTTGCTGGGCGAGGTGATTTGGCAACTGCATGGTGTACTGGAAGAAATAAAGCGGCGCTGGCCAAATATTGACAAAGAAAGCCCCGAGTCTTGTGCCACCCACATTCTGGGCTGGATGGGAGAAACTGAGCGCGCAATGAAACAAAACAGACTCATCAACCCGCATTCCTCAGCTCATAACGGATAATTTATTCCGCAAAACACCGGCTTATTCATTAGCCAGTATTTTTCGATACCCCAGGCGATGTTAACGGGGTCCGTATTGCCCCTTGACCCACTGTTCCACATCGCCCGGCTCAAGCTTGCCGCTGACAGCCTTCACTTCGTTGTTCGCATTAAAAAAATAAGTGCGCGGCAGTTCGCCGAACCACGTCTTATCGACTTCAAAGCGGAGGCGTTCAGTATAACTGTCGGCAAACACCCAAGCCTCCGCCTTCCCAAGGGAGAATTTGGCCAGCGTGGCAGAAACCGATTGGGCATCTTCCGGTGAATCGGTGGAGATCAGCACCAAATCAAGCCTTGGGTATTTTTTGGCCAGTTTCTTGAGCATACCCAACTCGACTTTGCAGTAGCTGCAAGTCAACGACCAAAAGTTGACGATGAAAGGCTTACCTTGCCGAGCGGAAACGATCTGTTGATAGCTACCCCGGACAAATGGCTTTATTTCCTGTGCAGCCAGCGCTATTGACGGGGCAATAGACAATATGCCCAGGCACAAACCCATCAGAGCGCCGAAGCGCTTCATTTATTCTCTCCGCCGATTTCGATCAGGCGATAGCCTTCATTCTTTGTGTTCCATGACAGATAAACACGGGGTTTTTCGGCAATCAAAAACGGCCAGTCGGAGACATCTGACGTGGACGCCAATTTCCTTGGTGCAGACCAGGATTTCCCACCATCATTGGAGAGCATCCCAAAAATGCCCGTACTCTCCCCGTTGAATTCCTTCCAGGCAAGATAGACGCGGCTGCCCATACTCAACACATAGGGACGTGCCGGTTGTGCTTCGGGGTTGCCAAAATTCAACGCGCCGGAAAAAGTCTTGCCCTGATCGGTCGAATACGCATAGAACAGGCCGCGCTGCTGCGGTGCATTGCTGAACCAGGCAGCGTGATAGATGCCATCCGGGGCGATGGAAAGAGATGGCCCGTGATGCGGGCAAGCGGCGACATTCCAGTTTTCCTGGCTGAGGCGCGTCGGCGACATCTTGCCATCCAGTTTGACCAGCGCATGATCGCGGATAGCGTTGCCGTAAATATGGCGCCATGTAACGACAGGATAATCATCGGTATCCACGGCCATCGCCGTGCGGCAGCATTCGCAAACATGATCGGCTATTTTGACATTGCGCCGGAAACTTATCCCGCCGTCATCCGACATCGCGTAATAAATAGCCGAACCGTTGTATTTCTCCCCTTTTTTTTCCGCAACGCCCTGATCGCGCTTATCGAGCCAGGCGATATAAATATGCCCCTTGCCGTTTACCGCCATCGAGTCGAAACGGTGGCTGATGATTTCGCGGTTGTCGTTGACGGTAATCGGTGCGAAAAAACTTTTTCCGCCATCGGTTGATCTGCTGAAGCGGATATCGCCGGTCATGGGTTTCGCCAGCCCCTGCGTATAGGATACATAAATCACCCCTTTGCGCACGATGATCTTGGGGCGGTTCTCCCCATCGCCAAGAATACTTTCCGGCTCCGCGTTAACCTTGACCGGCGCGCTTTGCGTAACGCCATGGTCTTCGGAATAACTGACATAAACATGGTGGTCTCGGATGGAGGCCAGCCAAAGTTTTCCGCTTTCATCGAAAGATGCGGTAACGGCATAAGAAGGCTTGGCAAGGCTCTCCTTCCATTTTTTATCGCGCTCTTCGCCAGATGGCGGCGACGCGCCATGCCCAGCATGATTTGGCTGGTCGGCAGCCTGTGCTGCCCATCCCAAGAATATTGCAACAAAAAACAAGTTAGACAACGCTCTCTTCATTTTTTCCACTCTCGACAGTTCGTATCGCTTTCCGACGGCTATTGGCTCGGGTCCGTCACGAAACCGATACGCACGACTCCCGCTTTGGCTGCACTGGACATCACCTGGGCTACCAGCTCATAACGCGCCAGACGGTCGGCTCGGATATGCAGCTCCGGTTGCGGCTCTTTTTTGGCTTCTATCGCAAAGCGCCCCGGCAGGGTAGCCATTTCGACCTTCTCGCCGTTCCAAAAAAAACTTCCGTCTTCGCGTATTGCAAATTCAACATGATCCGGTTTGGTGATATTGGGTTTGCTCGATGCCTTCGGCAAATCAATCTTTACCGAGTTCGTCAGCAGTGGCGCGGTGATGATAAAAATCACCAGCAATACCAGCATCACATCCACCAGCGGCACCACGTTGATTTCCGCCATCGGCCCCTGATGCCGGCGCGGATCAAAACTTCCCATAGCCATAATTTTCTCCTGTATGTTGTGTTAGCGGTTTTTTCGTATAACCCAACAAAATCAATCAACTTAGAAAAAGCAATCGTCCACGAAAGTCACGAAAAACACGAAAAAATTCAAAGGACTCCATGCTGCCAATGAATACCCAACGGGTGAGCCACCAATCCAATGCAATTTATTGTTTTATTTCGTGCCTTTCGTGTTTTTCGTGGATGAATTGCCGTTTTTAGGATCAATTCTTCTTTTCACCCATCGTCACCAGCGCAAAAAGGTCATGCGCAAAATTATCCAGTTGCGCCAGCCATATCCGGTTGCGTCGGTTAAATGAGTTATAGGCCAGCACCGCAGGGATCGCGACCGCCAAGCCGACCGCCGTCATGATGAGCGCTTCGCCCACCGGGCCGGCCACCTTGTCCAGCGTGCCTTGCCCGCTCATGCCGATTTGCACCAGCGCGTGATAAATCCCCCAAACCGTGCCAAACAAACCGATGTAGGGTGAAGCTGATCCAGCCGAAGCCAGCACCGTCAGCCCGTGTTCGATCTTGATCGATTCCTGGTCTATGCCGTTGCGCAACACGCGCGTCAGGTATTCCGCCGTCCCGCCCGCCACCAACAGCTTTTCCACGCCGCTTTGATGCCCATCGCTGACCGTCAACGCCTGCCGCGCCAAATCGGAAAATGCATTATCTGCACTGCTTGCACTCAGCGTCGCCTGCATTTCCTTCAAGGAAGACGCCTCCCAAAATTGTTTCAAAAAAACCTCTGCCCGCCTGCGTGCTGTCCAATTTGCAATGGCCTTGGTTACCATCAAATACCAGCTTGCGATCGACAGTATCAGCAGCAAGGCAAGGACGCCCCTGCCCATGGCATCAACTTGCGTAAGAAAATGCGCAAAACCCAAACCTTCTTCCATATCATCTTCCTTCCAAAATAAAAGCAAATGGCTGCAATGCAACCGCACGCACGGCGACCCCATTTTGTATTGCGGGTTTGCAACGCCAGGTTTTAACCGCGCTCACCGCCGCCTCATCCAGCGATGGGAACCCGGAACTCGTCTTGACCGCTACGCCCGATACATGCCCATCCTCACCCAGTTCCACACGCAACAACACCCGCCCCTGCTCGTTGAGCCGCCTCGACCGCGTCGGATAATTTGGCGGCGAACGCTCCGGGCAACTCACCGAAAGTTCGCCGCTTAACATCACCGGCTGCGCGGGCAGCGGCGGTGCGGGTGGTACGGGTGGCGCTGGTGGCGCCTCGACCACCGGCTCGGGCGGCGGCACATAAGTAACCGGTTCGTCAGGCAAAACCACCGGCTTCTCAACCGCCAGATGCAAATGCTCCTTTGGGGGTTCAGCCGGTTTGGGCTTGGGTGGCTTTGGCGGCTGAGGTTTTGGAGGTTCCGGCTTGGGCTGTTGCGGGCTGATAAGGTTGACCATCAAAGTCAGCGCCTCATCCGGCGTCGGGATGACGCGATAGCTCCACAGCCCGTACAACCCTGCTCCATGCAACACCAGCACGAATATCAGGCCAAACAGTTTCTCGTTTTTCATGCGAGATAGAAAATTAAACATTCATCATCCCAGTTGCCGTATTCCCTGATATAGCTGCCGGATACTGCAAAAGGCTTTTGCCTTTGCGCTATCACATGGTTTACCCATCGCTCAGTAATCGAACTTCAACTCGGCATGGAAAGTGCGCTGCGGCATCGGGTGAGCAAGGTAATGCTTATAGTTGTTCAAATTATCCACACCAATCGAAGCGGTAAACTGCTTGGCAAGCTTGTAATTCACCCTGGCATCCATTACAAAAAACTGGCTGGTTCCCCCATAGGTATTGGGAGTGACGTCGACATTGTTCAGTGTACTATACTGCCGCCCGCTATAGCGCGCCGCCAACGTATAGCTCAGGTTATCACCCTGATGCCATATGGCAGCGGCAGTGGCGCGCCAGTTGGGCACGCGCGGCTGCTGCTTGCCGATGCTGACGGGGTATTTTCTGTTTTCCAGTATTTCCGAATCGGCATACGTGACGCCTCCCGTTAAATCCAGCCCACGCAATACATTCTTCATATCCATAACAACCTCGACGCCGCGTGTGCGTATCTTATCGATATTCTGGATATTGGTGACGGTGGGAAACACAGTGGTGTCTGTCTGCGAGTAAAGCGCATCATATGCATCTTCCTGAAACAGCGTCAGGCGCAACTGGCCGTTGTCGAAATAACGTTCCGCAGTGAATTCGCCCGACAGGGCCTTTTCCGGTTTGAGTGTGGGATCATTATTGACGATGGCGCCGCCACTAATGCTGCCCTGGAACAATTCGCTCACCGTCGGCATGCGATAGGCGCGGCCAAATGAGGTGCGCAACAACCAGTCCGGCGTAGCCTGCAGGCTCAGCGAAGCCTTGGGCGAGAAGAAATCTTCGGTGCGCGTAGCGTGGTTAATAGTTGTGGCAGCGTTCGAGGTCGCGCCACCGAATGCCTCCCATCGCTCATAACGGCCGCCCAGTGTCAGCTTCCAGTCTGGTGCAAAACGCCAGGCATCTTGAGCGAACAGCGCCTGTGTTTCGGTGTTGCCAGCAAAGGCGGAGACACGGGTAGTAGCGCCGCCGCTCAGCCAATTGGCCGTGCTGAACACGCGGCTGTTGAGAATGTAACGATCATGGTGATAGCCAAAACTCGCCTCGTGGTTACCCTTATCCAGGCCTGGGCGCCAATCCGCCCTCATGTCGAGGGTGCGCCATCCGTTGCCATCGCCCAGGGCAATCTGCCCCGCGCCACCAGTTTGCGACGTCGGCAACGCGGTAGTCGGTGAACGCTGCTCATCCGTATCAAAATTGTAATAGCTGGCCGAAGCCTCAAAATTCCACTCTTCCCTGGTGTCGGTTTTCAGCGACACGCCGTGCATCCAGTGTTTTTCAATGCGCTGGTTCGGTTGAAAAGTGTTGTTTGCCAGCGTATACCTGAAGCCTCCGATGTTGACGTTCCCGCTATAAACCGTGTTGCCTGCAGCATCGCGCAGGTAGCTTTGCACGCTGGTATCGGAATCGTTCTGCCAGTAACCCAGAATATAGTTGGCGCGCACCGCCGACGAAAAATCATAGGCAAATCTCGCCTTGAAGTTGTCCTGTACCGAAGAATCAATCCCGGTTGCGCCAAAAACTATGCGCCCTGCGCCATTCGGGTCGATGTCGCGAAATGCGCCGGTGACCACCGTGGCAGCGCCGGGAGCCGTGGTGGAAACTGCTTGTGTGGCAAAGGACATCGGATGGCCTTTGCTGTCCAGATGGTTCAGACTGGCGAACCATGCCAGGTCGCCATGGCGATTGCCCAGTGCCGCATTGGCTTGATAGCCGCTGTAATTATCATCCGTACTGTATAGCTTGAATTTTTCTTGGAAGCCTTGCACCTTGGCATGCGTTTCGAATTTTTCCGGCAGGCGTGTCGTCATCAGGATCGTGGCGCCCATCGAATTGCCGGGATAAACGGCTGAAAATGGGCCATAAATCACATCGACACGCTTGATTTCCTCCGGCGACACCAGGCTCCAGCGCGGCGGAAAGCCAAAGCTGTTTCCGAGCAGGTTGGACAATAGAATGCCGTCGGCATAGACCAGCGAGCGGGCGCTGACCAGCGTGCCGGAAGAGCGCGAAGCGACGATGCTGTTGCGGTCGCCGATATAGCGCTTGCGGATTTGCAAGCTGGGCATGTATTTCACCGAGTCTTCGACATTGACCACGTTGATGGACTCGGCTATCTCTTTTGCGGTAATCCCTTGGAAAACAGACGGTAAATTATCAGGTATAGCCGGTTTCTCGGCCTTGATGACCATCTCATCCAACTGCTGCGCACTTTCGGTATCCGCCGCAAGCGCCGTATTTACGAAGCCCAAACAAGCACAACCCAGCGCAAATAATTTCCCGGCGTCAACAAACTGTTTTTTCATTACCCAATCCCCTCGTGCCGCAAATTTTCACGCTTTCTAGAAGGAGACGGATATTACAGATAGAAAAACAACCTTGGAATGCGGCATATTGTCGCACCCAAAAAAATCACCCCTCATGGCAAACATGAGGGGTGATCGTCAACAATGCCGGTGCGGTTACTCCGGCAGGTTTTGCATCAAGCCACTATTTTTTTGCACTCGTTAAAACAGACGGCACAAGAATCCGCCGAGGCTTTGCAGGCTTCATGTTTTTTCTCGAACTTGCGGCATTCTTTCTCGCAATCTTGGCAAATATCCATGGCCACTTTCGCCATTTTGGCTAGATGCGGCGAATTGTAGTTGGCAAGCTGCTCAATCACGACACATGCGGCAATCATGTCGTTCACCACCATGGCGCACTCGCCCAACTCCTTCTCGCCCTGGCCCAACAATTCGATGCAATGTTGCAGGCAGGCCTGCCCTTTTTTCACGCTGTCGGCGGCAGCATCGATCAAGCCCTGATTCTTCTTACCGGAACCATGCATATCATGCATATGATCGTGGCCTGCAGGCTGTTTGGCTTTTTCTGCGGCCATTGCCGCATTCCCTGCGGCGGCCAGTATCAGTCCTCCGGTTGCCACTTTAAGCATTTCTCTTCTATCCATGACCTCTCCCCTAATAAAATTAGTCAACCATGACCTGTAAAGATATTTGCTACATCTGAATACACTCTACCCGTGGCGGTTATAATTCCCGTAGCGCAGCAATTATTACATGATTCACACGCCATTCACCCTGAAGCTTCGCTCAGTCGAACTTGATATTCGCTTTTATCCACAGGTTACGCCCCATCTCATTGACGCGCGTAGTCTGCGTAAACCCGGATACTGCCGCACCACCTTTGCTGAGATGTTCGGCATATGCGCGGTCAGCCAGGTTATCCACACCTGTGCTGATCAGCACACCCTTGGCAGCGCGCCATGCAGCATTCACGGACAGAACACCAAAACCTGCGGTGCGCCCCACATCCTGTCCGGCGATATTACCCTTGAACTGGTCGAAGCGATCCTGTGCCGCGACCATGCGCAACAAGCCACCGACATTCCACACGCCGTTATCATAGGTTGCGCCAACACGCCCTTCCAACGGTGAAATCTGTGCCAGCGAGACGCCGTCGGTGTCGTTGCTGCCGCGCACATAAGCCAGCGAGCCGTCCAGTTTCCAGCGCGGCGCAAACTGCCAAGCGGCGTTGGCTTCGCCGCCCCAGGTCTTCGCATTGACATTACGCGTAATTGATACGGCATGGTCTGCACAAGTGGTGCCATATCCGGTAAATACATTCATCATGGACTTACATGCGGATTCGATCAGATTGAAATCGGTGATCTTGTTGTAGAAACTCGACAGCGAACCGGATACATCACCCTGTTTGTAGGTCATGCCGATATCCAGTTGGGTCGTTTTTTCCGGGCGCACCGTGTCGAAGGCGCTCAACGTGGTAGCGGTTTGCTTGTAAATCAATTCCCAGTAGTCAGGCGCTCTTTCGGTATGCCCCAGACCCGCGTAAAAAGTGCCGGTGTTGCCTGACATATCGCGCTCATAACGGGCGAAGCCGCTTTTCAGGGTATCGCTGCGCGCATGGTTCGCAGTAGGGTTGGCGGTTGCCACCATGCCCATCATGCCTGCCAGTACAGTGGCGCGCGTATCCTGTGCTTTCCACCAGTCGGCGCGCAAGCCGCCGACAAAGCGCGAATCGTCACCGATCTGATGCGTCATTTCACCGAACAATCCATGGCTCTGGAAGTTGGCATCTTCAACGCGCGCCTGCAAGTCGTAGCTTGCCGCCCCCTGACCGGGCGCCTTGCCAGTGCGCCCGGTATGCACATTGGATTGAGCGTCCACTCCCAGCTTGAGTTGCGTCGCATCGGAGAAATTCAGCGTACCGGCGAGCCTCCCGCCCGTTGTCGTGCGGTCTGGGTTCATCGCGGCCATCATGCTTGCCGGGTTACCTCCTGCGCGCATGCTGTAGCTATCCATCACATGGTCGATGTAATTGCGGAAAAGCTGGGCTTCCACTCTCCCCAGCAGACCGTGGTCAGCATTCTTCCAGTCAGCCTTCAGGCCGACGTTGTCGCGGGCAAACTTCGAGCCATCCACGCTGCGGTCGGCGTAGGCTGCCTTACCGTCGCTCTTTGCCATGGACAACTCGATGCGTGCGTTGTCGTTCGGAGTCAAGCCAATCGCGGCATTGGCGCTCCAGCGATCATAATAGGAATGCACCTTTGCCCCATTGCCATCCTTGTAATCGTTAGCCTTGGAACGGGTCGCAATGCCGCGTGCGTACCATCCTGTCGAACCACCTTGCACGTCGCCCATCACATCGGCGCGACCGAAACTGCCCGCTGTTGCACTACCATCGAAGCTGGCGCCGCTACCGTTGCGACGCGCAAGGTTACGCTCGAACAACACGGTGCCAGCCGAATTGCCCGGGCCATGCTGCACGGTTTGCGGGCCCTTCACGACGGTGATCTTGTCGTATGAAGACGGAAATATGTATGCGGTCGGCGGATCCATGCGACCACTGCAACCACCCAATATCTGTTCGCCATCGAGCAGGATATTCAGGCGCGAGCCTGCCATTCCGCGAAATACCGGGTCGCCATCCGTGCCGCCCTTGCGGATCACCGAAAAGCCTGGAATGGTCTTCAGATATTCCGCACCGTCATGCGCCGGGATAGGCTGGCGCGGTTTGCGCGGATCTGTGGTCACCACCAGGGGTTGTTCCATGGCAGGCGCCGTGACCACAACCGCAGGCAGGGTTGTTTCCGCCGCAAACACGTTTGGCGCAAACGCCAACGCGACAAAAAAAGTTATACGCTTGAATTGCATTGCTCGCCCCTCGCAAATAAAAACCATGCGGCGATTATCAACGCGATGATTTTGCTTGGGAATGTGGCATATTGCCGCGCGACAAAATGTCACACTCTTTTCGTGCCATACTGTTTTATAATGCTGCAACCAGCTTCCAAGCACTTTTGATTCAGAGGTTTGTTTCAGAACGTCATTAAATCCGGCGCACCCCATGAAAGCCGCCACACCTGACCGATATTCCAGCAACATCCTGCGCAAATACGCTTTTGTGCTGGTCGGCTGGAGCGTGCTGGTGGCAATGTCGCTGGCATGGAACATCCAACAGGAGAGGGGTGAAACCATACATATGGCCATCGCCACCGCCCGGGCCAACATCAACAAAGACTTCAGCTTCCGCAAATGGGTAGCCTCCCACGGTGGCGTCTATGTTGTACCCTCCGAGCGCACCCCGCCCAACCCTTATCTCAACGTGCCGGATCGCGATGTGGTCACCACCACGGGCAAGGCGCTCACCCTGATGAACCCGGCCTACGCCTTGCGCGAGATGCAAAACTACTTTGGTGATTATTATGGCATCCGGAGCCACATCACCAGCCTGAAGCCACTTAACCCCCGCAATGCCGCCGATGCATGGGAAGCAGGCGCATTGAAACGCTTCGAGCAAAACAGCGAAGAGATTATGGAAGTGCAGCAGATAGACAGCCAGCCCTATCTGAGGATGATGGCGCCTTTTGTTGTGGAACCCGATTGCCTCAAGTGCCATGCGAATCAGGGCTATAAAATAGGCGACATTCGCGGCGGCATCGGCACGGATGTATCCTTGACGGCTTACCTGGCGGACGAACGGAAACGCAACACCACAACGATAGGGTCACACGGCCTGATCTGGCTGATTGGATTGCTTGGGTCGGTTTTTTTCTACCGTCGCGAATGTTATCTGGATAACGAGCGCAGCAAGGTCGAAGCTATCCTGCGCGAGAGCGAAAACCAGTTTCGCACCATCGCGAATTCAACTCCCATTATGATCTGGATGTCGGGCACCGATAAGCTGTGCAATTTCTTCAATAAAGGCTGGCTGGAGTTCACCGGTCGCAGCCTGGAACAGGAGGCAGGCAACGGTTGGGCAGAAGGCGTACATCCGGATGACCTGAAGAACTGTTTCGACACCTATGTCAACGCGTTCGATGCACGCCAGGAATTCCGCATGGAGTACCGTTTGCGCCGATACGATGGCGAATACCGCTGGCTCGTGGATTGCGGGGCTCCGCGCTTTGACAGCACCGGAAGATTTATTGGCTACATCGGCAATTGTATCGACATCACCGATCGCAAGCAGGCGGAAGAAGAAATCAAGAGCCTGGCGTTCTACGACCCGCTAACCCATCTGCCCAACCGGCGGCTCCTGATGGATCGGCTCAAGCAGGCGTTGGCTTCCAGCGCACGTAGCGGGCGGAAAGGCGCGCTGCTGTTTATCGACCTGGATAAATTCAAGACTCTCAACGACACCCTCGGCCACGACATCGGCGACTTGCTTCTGCAACAGGTTGCGCAACGTCTCGAATCCTGTGTGCGCGAAGGCGACACTGTTGCCCGTCTGGGCGGCGACGAGTTCGTGGTGATGCTTGAAGACCTGAGCGAAAACAATATTGAAGCTGCGGCACAGGCCGAGGTGGTCGGCGAGAAAATTATCGTTACGCTCAACCAGCCTTACCAGCTTGCCGCGCACGAGCACCACAGCACCCCCAGTATCGGCGTGTCTCTTTTCAGCGGTTCGGTGTTGGGCCAGGAGGAGCTGCTGCAACAGGCGGACATCGCGATGTACCAGGCCAAAAAAGCCGGCCGCAATGTTTTGCGCTTTTTTGACCCCGCCATGCAGGCCACCATCACCGCGCGAGCCATCCAGGAGGCAGATCTGCGCCGCGCCGTCGCAGAACAGGAAAAATTTACCCTTTATTATCAGGCGCAAATCGATTCATCCGGACGCCTGATCGGCGCCGAAGCCTTGGTGCGCTGGCAACATCCGGAACACGGCATGATGCTTCCCGGCGAATTCATCCCGCTCGCCGAGGAGACCGGTCTGATCCTGCCTTTGGGGCACTGGGTGCTGACAGCCGCCTGCAAGCAACTGGTCGCTTGGGCGGCGCAACCGGAAACGGCGCACCTTACCCTGGCAGTGAATGTCAGCGCCAAACAGATCCACCTGCCGACTTTCGTCGAGGAAGTGCTGACGCTGGTCGATCACTTCGGTGTAGACCCCACAAAACTCAAGTTGGAAATCACCGAGAGCATGTTGCTGGACAATGTGGATGCCACCATCGCCAACATGGCCATACTGAAAGCACGTGGCATAAGTTTCTCCATGGACGATTTCGGCACCGGCTACTCATCCTTGCAATACCTCAAACGGCTGCCGCTCGACCAGCTCAAGATTGACCGGTCGTTCGTACACGATATTGCCACCGATAACAACGATAAAGCGATTGTAGATACCATCATTGCCATGGCGAAAAACCTGAACCTGAACATCATTGCCGAAGGGGTGGAGACGGTTGCGCAACAACAGCTTCTTAAGGATAAAGGCTGCACTGCCTTCCAGGGGTATCTGCTCGGAAGGCCGATACCAATTGAGCAGTTTGGGGCGC
>JBAQCT010000115.1:0-47279 GCA_049294375.1 Gallionella sp.
TCGCTTTTCAGGCGCAGCATGATCGGCTGGGTTTCCGGGTCGCCCATGCGGCAGTTGAATTCCAGCACCTTGATGCCGCCGTCCGGCGAGATCATCAGCCCGGCATAGAGAAAGCCGGTGTAGGTGATGCCCTCTTTTTCCATGCCGCGTATGACCGGCTGGATCACTTCGCGCAGCACTCGCGCATGAAGCTGGGGTGTGATCACGGGCGCGGGCGAATACGCGCCCATTCCGCCGGTATTGGGCCCGGTGTCGCCGTCCAGCAGGCGTTTGTGATCCTGGCTGGTAGCCAACGCCAGTACGTTTTTGCCGTCCACCATCACGATAAAGCTGGCTTCCTCGCCCGTAAGAAATTCCTCGATCACGACCCTTGCTCCTGCGTCGCCGAGTTTGTTGTCGGACAGCATCATGTCTATCGCGGCGAAGGCTTCATCCTTGTCCATTGCCACCACGACACCCTTTCCCGCCGCGAGTCCGTCCGCCTTGATGACGATCGGGGCACCGTGCTTTTTTACATAGGCATGTGCTGCCTTGATATCGCTGAAGGTTTCGAAGAATGCGGTGGGGATGTTGTGGCGCACCATGAAACGCTTGGCGAAATCCTTCGAGGATTCCAGTTGCGCGGCTGCCTTGGTCGGGCCGAATATCCTCAACCCGGCGGCGCGGAACGCATCCACCACACCCGCCGCCAGCGGCGCTTCCGGGCCGACCACGGTCATGTAGATGTTTTCGCGCTGCACGAATTCGATCAGTTCTGGAATGGCGGTGATGGCGACGTTTTCCACGCCTTCTTCGAGCGCTGTGCCTGCATTGCCCGGTGCGACATACACCTTCTGCACCTTTGCACCCTGCGCCAGACGCCAGGCCAGTGCATGTTCGCGCCCGCCGGAACCGATAACCAGAATTTTCATAACATGACCTCAATCCATTGTTGGGGTGGGCAGGTTGCCCAATTTTGTTGTATTGCCAAAACCACAGGGTAATCGTGATGTCGAGAGTTGACGATCAATACCTGATGGCTCAGGTTAATGGCATTATAATCCGTTGTGTTTTCCGCGTCCCTCGCCGAGAAATTTGAACTTTACATCAGCGCAACAGTCTTTGCTGGGCAATTGAATTTTGCCGGAACGGCACCTCAAAAATTTAATCACTGGAATTTCCGATATGACTTCATCGCCTTTTCACGTCGGCGAGCTTGACGCGCAGCAACGCTGGGGCAACCCGGAGTTATGGACCGAAGCGCGCATCGGTCAGCTCATCTGGGATCGTGTCCCGGAACAGATACACGCCAGGATCGAGGCGGCGCCGTTCTTCTTTCTTGCCACCAGCTCCCCCGATGGCCGCTGCGACTGTTCGTTCAAGGGCGGCGGCCCAGGACTGGTCAAGGTGCTGGCGCCGGAACGTCTCGCGTTCCCGCATTTCGAGGCGCGCGTGAAAGGCAATGGCGCCTACATGAGCCTCGGCAACATCCTGCTTAACCCTTATGTCAGCCTGCTGTTCATCGATTTTACCGACGGCGCCCGCCTGCGCGTGAACGGCAAGGCGATCATCCACGAGAATGCGGAAATGATGGAAATGTTCCCACAAGCGGAGTGCGTCGTGGTCGTGGACATCGAACGGGCCGTGCCGAGCTGCTCGAGCTACATTCCCCGCTTGGTTCCTGCCGAACCATCTTCAACCGTCGAAAAATGAGCTCTTACCGTATTGCCGCCAACGTCGAGTGGACGAGCAAATGCAATGCGCTTTGCCCGATGTGCCCGAGAGGTTTGATCGAGTACCCGCAGCTCATGACCGAGCAAACCTGGCGCCAGGTGCTGGAGCGCCTGTCCCAGCAAGATGTGTTTCGTGTGGTCATCGCAGGCTACGGTGAACCTACCACACACACCCGGTTTTTCGAATTCGTGGACGACATGCGCGGCCACCCGATCCGGTTCGACATGGTGAGCAACGGACACCAGCTCGACGCCGAACGCATCAGACATCTGGATGGCGCGATCGACCTGCTGCTGGTTTCTTTTTCCAGCATAGACCCCGAGGTATACAAGGTGGTGCATGCCAACCTCGACCAAGCGCGTGTCATGGACAACATCAGGACGGCGCAGCAACTTTTCAAACATACCAAACTGGCCATCAGCCTCACACCCATGCCGGAATGCCTGCCATCCCTGCCGGACACCATCGCATGGCTACGCGCACAGGGTGTGGAAACCCTGACCATGTCACCCACGCTGTACAACCGGGGCGGCAGCCTGCAAGCGCACGAATTGGCCACCGAAAAGCTGCGGCAGATGATCGAACAGCACCGCCTTCGCTCGCAGGAGTTCGATTTTATCCCTAGTGTCGGGGATATCTTTCGGCAATGGCGCAGCAACAGTTTCAAATGCATTCCGCGCAATATCGATGTTTTCATTTCGTCGAGCGGCGATTACCTCTACTGCTACAACGATGTCAGCCATAAACACCCTATCGGGAATGTGGCGGATATCGGCATTCGCGAAGTGCTGTCCAAACGTGAAGGTATGGCGCCGATCCCGGCGCTGTGCGACGGCTGCAACATGCGCGATCGCTATGATGCAAAGGAGATGGTGAAAGCGGGGTTTTCATATATGCGAGCCAAACTGAAAGGGAGTGCAGCCTGATCCCGCGCGGCTTGCGTAATGTTCACAAGCAGTATTCCTGCAACATTTTATTACAATTATATCCGTTGAACTTTTCTGTTTCCGAATAGACTCATCTCGGTCGTTTTCAGTGACTGACATATTGTTGTTCCGTAAATATGCACAAAATAATTCCGATATCACCCAGCAGATTGATTAGCCGGTCTCTCGAAAATAGATGAATACCGTAATTTCCAATCCAGCTATTGGCCTGATGGAGCGCCCTTTTGCCGTGCATTTTTCACAGCCGGACGCAAGTGATCGCGCCGAGATCGAACAATTCATAAGCGATGTTTTTCATCAGGCGTATGGAGCAAAAATCAGGCGCTTCAAGCCCTGCCTGATGAGCCTGCGCGATCAGGATAATAAACTGGTTGCGGCTTGCGGGTTTCGCAGCGCCGCGCTTGAGCCGCTGTTCCTGGAAACTTATCTGGATCGGCCTATTGAAGCGATACTTTCGGAACATACTGGCTTGCCAGTCAAGCGCAGCGACATTATCGGGGTAGGTAATTTTTCGGTCGCAGAGCCAGGAATGGCGCGCTACCTGATTACCGCCATCGCCGATCAGCTCCATGCCACTTCAAAGGAATGGGTGGTATTTACCGCCGTTCCGGTGGTGCGCAATGTATTTATCAAAATGAATATGAATCCGGTCGCTCTCGGCGACGCGGATATTAATCGGCTCTCCCTCGAAGAGCGGGCGGAGTGGGGTAGCTACTATGCACAAAAGCCGCAAGTCATGGCGGTAAAGCGCTTTGAGCGGCGCAGCAAACCGCGTATTCCAGAAACCCTGATCTCCAAAAATGGAACGCATGAGCACCCTCCCGGCGTGCGGTGCCAAATATGCTCATGAATTTTCTGCGCATGATATTGGGGAAAGTATGAGCACATCTGTCGTCGATGCCCTCGTCCAGCGCAGTAAGGAGTATCCTGATTCGCCAGCACTGGTCGGCAATCAGTATGCACTCACCTATCGGGAACTCGCCGCCGCGATCGAACAATTTAGCGTACAGCTGCGCACCAGCTCTACCAGAGTGATCGGGCTGGCGCTCGATAACTCACCCCTCTGGGCAACCCTTGATCTTGCCGCATTGCAAGCCGGCAGGCAGGTTGTTCCGTTGCCGTTCTTTTTTTCGGCGGAGCAAATCGCCCACAGCATCCGCGATGCGGGGATAGATTGCATCCTCACCGATCAGCCGGAGCAATATCAGAAAATTCTTGCGGCATCGGGAATCGAAGCCAATACGGTATTGACACATATTTTCAATGGACAGGCATTCAGCGAGTTTCGTCTGCGCAACATTGCCCCGAAGGCATTGCCTGAGGGCACCGTCAAGGTCACCTATACCTCCGGTACCACCGGGCAGCCGAAAGGTGTATGCCTGAACGCCGATGCGCTGCAACAAGTCGCATCCTCGCTGCTGACCGCCACACGCGGCAAGGCGGATGACCGGCATGTCAGCGTACTGCCGCTGTCTACTCTGCTGGAAAACCTCGCCGGCGTATATGTGCCACTCTTGGCAGGCGCTTCCTGCCACCTGCTGCCGCTCGCCGAAGTGGGGCTGAGCGGCTCGACCGGGCTGGACGTAAAAAAAATGCTCGCCGCGCTGATCCAGTGCCACGCGACGACCACCATCCTGACGCCGCAACTATTGCACGCGATGGTCGCCGCCATCGAGGCCGGACACCCCGCACCGCAAGGCTTGCGTTTCGTCGCGGTGGGCGGCGCGCCCGTCGCGTCGCGCCTGCTGCAACGCGCCGAGAAACTCGGCATTCCGGTGTTCGAGGGGTACGGCCTGTCCGAATGCACCTCGGTGGTCTCACTCAACACCGAAGCTGCGCGCCGCGTCGGCAGCGTCGGCAAGCCGCTGGCTCATGCGCAGGTGAAATTCGCCGAGGACGGCGAGATAATGGTGGCGGGCGCGACGCTGCTCGGCTATACCGGGGATACGCCGCTGCAACCCAGAGAATTTTGGCCGACCGGCGACATCGGCCATCTCGACGAGCAGGGTTTCCTGCATCTCACCGGTCGCAAAAAAAACATCTTCATCACCTCGTTCGGACGCAACGTATCGCCGGAATGGGTGGAGCGCGAACTGACCCTGCACCCGGCCATCGCACAGGCGGCGGTATTCGGCGAGGCGCGCCCGTGGAACGTCGCGGTGATCGTGCCGCGCGGCAATACCCCCGAAGTATTTGCCGCAGTGAATCAGGCGATCGAAGAGGCGAACCGCATGCTGCCGGATTACGCGCGGGTGAAGCGCTGGCTACCTGCACAGGCTCCATTCCTGCCGCAGAACGGGCAACTGACCGCGAATGGCCGGTTGAAGCGCGATGCGATCTGGCAGCTTTACCAGGCATCCATCGAACAACTGTATGAAGAAGAGCCGGACGACGATCCGGCCAACCGTTTTATAACAACATCGGGAATATCTGCATGAATCTATCGGGAAAACGCATCATCCTGACCGGCGCGGCCGGCGGCATCGGTTATCGCTTGGCCTTGTTGCTTGCCGCAAAAGGTGCGCGGCTGGCCTTGGTCGAACGCAATGCACCGCGCGTGCAGGAAATCTGCGCCGAAATCAATCAACGCGGCGGCTTTGCTGCGCCCATTGCGCTCGATCTGTCTGCAGAAGGTGCGCCACAGCAGGCGATGGATGCGGCCTTGCAGGCCATGGGCGGCGTCGATATGCTGATCAACAACGCCGGCATCATGGATTTCACGCTCTTCGAACGCCAGGACCCGAAGCGTATCGAGCAGGTGATCGGCGTCAACGTTATTGCGCCGATGCTGCTGGTGCGCGCCGTGCTGCCGCACCTGCTGAAGCAGGGCAGCGGGCGTATCGTGAACATCGGCTCGACCTTCGGCTCGATCGGTTTCCCGCATTTCGCGACCTATTGCGCGAGCAAATTCGCGATGCGCGGTTTTTCCGAGGCGCTGCGCCGCGAACTGGTCGACAGCCCGGTCGGTGTCACCTATGTCTCGCCGCGTGCCACGAAGACACCGCTGAACGATGACGTGACGACGCGCATGCTGGAAAAAACCAGAACCAACATGGACGAGCCGGAATACGTCGCCGCACAGATCGTGCTGGCGATTGAACAAGACCGCAAGGAACATTTCATCGGCCAGCCGGAGTCTTTCTTTGCACGGTTGAACGGCATGTTTCCGCGCCTGGTCGACGGCGGCCTGCTTAAGAACACCCGCATCGCCCGCAAATACGCCCAATCCATTAGCAAATAATTTAACCCACTGAAAGGAGCTATCCATGAAGAAGTACGCCTGGTTGATCGCGCTGTTGTTCGCAGCAAACACCGCATTTGCCGAAACCACCCCGCTCGACGCATCCATCGAAAAACTACAGCATGACTGGGCGACGGCCTATTACAAGACACCTGAAAATGGTAAGGAAGCTGCATTCGAAAAGCTTGTCAAGGAGGCGCACGAAGTGACTGCCGCCAATCCGGGGCGCGCCGAGCCGCTGATCTGGGAGGGGATCGTCGCCAGCACCTTGGCCAAGTACCAGAGCATCTTCTCGGCTGGCGGCACGGCAAAGGCCGCGCGCGACCTGTTGTTGGCCGCCGAAAAAATCGATCCCAGTGCATTGAGCGGTTCCGCGCTGACGTCGCTCGGCAGCCTGTATTACAAGGTGCCGCGCTTCGGCTCTTTTGGCGACCACGACAAGGCGCGCGACTATCTCGAGCGCGCGCTCAAGGTCAATCCGGATGGCATCGACCCGAATTTCTTCATGGGCGAGTTTTTGCTCGAGCGCGGCGAACGCACCAAGGCGCTCGAATACCTCAAGAAGGCGCTGAACGCCCCTGCGCGCCCCGGTCGCGAGGACGCGGATACCGGCCGCAAGGCAGAGATCCAGGAAGCTATCAAGAATGCGGGTGGAGAGTAATCAATGCCCCGCTTGCTTAAAGCGGGGCTATTAAATTGCAAGGGAAGACGTTTACATGCTGCTGGATTCCTGCACGACAGGCGGAAAATCGATACTTCTATACCAGCTTGTGCGGATTCTCGATCATCTGCTGATAAATCATGCTTTGCAGGATGACGCTGTCGTTTGGTTGTAGCTCCTGGAACTCGATGCCATGGCGGATGAGATCAGATTTTGATGCATCGACAGGGTCGCCGCCGAATACGGCGCGAATTGCTCCCTTGACCGACAGGTAGGCATCAATATTGTGCAGGGGCACACGGAATGCCAGGCTGAGGATATCCCCCTTGTTGCCCAGCGGTTGCTTGGCATCGACTGATGCGCCGTTAGCGCTGATGTCGGAAATGAGCGCGGATATTTGTTCCGTTTCGCCGGATTTGCCGTCCTGCACTGCCGCGATGATGCGGGTCCTGACCCTAGGTGCCTTGCGCACCATGATTCCCTCGATAATATCGGGGAACGAAAGGTGCAGGTATTCATAAGGAACCTTGCATATCCGTTCTATGGAACAGGAAAAACCGAAAGCGTTCTGGCCTGTAAAAGACCGCATGACGACTTTTTTCCCTGGTATGACCTGCACGTTGACGGCAGCAGGCGCGGTGACCAGCAGGCTGGCTCCTTTCAGGAAGCCGATCACCTTGACCAAGCAACGTTCATTGTCAGGTTGGTTACTTACCCTGAAGTCATAATCGGACGGGAGTTCGAGATTCAGCTTGTCTCCCACCTTCAGTTTCATGTCATCGAAGGTATAGTGTTTTTTGCCTACTGTATCATTCTCGGATTGGCCTGGGGATACCTTCTCGGCAGCGGGAGAACCATTCCCGTCATCTTTTTTGCCGGAAGCTTCCCACGACAATTCGTGGCAGGCGCCGCTCGCCAGCAGCGCATCCCGATGTTTGTCGTCGCGGACTATATCTCCCTGTTTTAGCAGCAAGTTACGCTCACGGTCATACAATGCCCAAGGCATCGGTTTGCCGACGACGATGCTTTTGCTGTTAGCCATGATGAGGCTCATTAGACAATCTCTCCCATGTGTGTCATTCCTGTATTGATTATACTGAAGAGCATCTCTAAAAATCCAGATTTGCGAGCATTCGCTGCCCGGATTGCCTGCTTACCCTGCTTTCGCGTGTTGCATTCGTGTGAGGTATGAATCTTTATAAATGCCCTGAAAGGCATTTGCATTTTATCCGGGATAATCCATCAGATTGCCATTTCCGCTTGCGCAGGAGCGACGAAATTTTGCGCCAATGAATGACTTGAATTTATGAAATTTCCGTGTGACGGATGATTCACGCGGCTTGAGTAAAAGCCACTTTTTCCTCGCAGATGCCGTTGCCATTACCTGTTTGAGGTTGGCATTTTTGCGAATCTTCGTTGGTGATATGTTCGATCAGCCAATCACTCAAAAATTGGATGTCCAGCTTTGCTTCGCTATCAGACCACGCACCATTCTTGGCAGCCAGCCCATTTTTCAAAAATAACAGCTCATTCAGTTCGAATTGCTGTTCAAGTTTCCTATTGGGGAAATCAATATTGGCCGCCTTGGCTTTTCTTTCCTCGTCTGCAAAATGAGCCAGCAACCAGGTTTCGAGCAGGTCAAATGCGACAGACAGCGCAGCGCTATTTCTTGATTCGATCATGTGTTTTACGTCGTTGACCAAACTCACCAAGACGCTCTGTGCTGATCCGGCATCCGCGTTACCGGAATCCGCTTGTTTCGCCCATGATATGTCCATCGCAATATCCTTTTCTCGTATCGTTCAAAAATAATCGTTTGCGGGGTTTTATGTGCCGCGAAGCCATCTACATGGCAATGTTGTTGGCCCAGCCCATTGCTTCCAGTTGTGCGCCGTTGAGGGCATCCGCGTTCAGGGTAGGGCGGGAATGCAGCCTCTTTCGCACGGCTGCGGTATCGCAGGATTCGAGCTCATTGCACAGTGCCAGCAAATCGCCGAGATCACCGCTGCGTTGTAGCAGCGCCGCCTCGATTTCTTCCTGCAGGCTCATGCGTCCCACGATGTCGTGCAACGGCTCGTCCATCAGGATGTCGAGCAGCGACAGCATGCCTACCATGAAGGCGCGGTCGGCATATTCGAGATCGCGCTCCCGTATTTGTCGTGCGATCAGCTCCATCAGCTTGGCGCGCGTGGCGGCCAGTTGCATCAGCGGGCTGACCACATTCCCGTCCTTGGAGGCGTACAGCAGCAGTTGCACCCAGCGTTGCAGCGCCCTGCGGCCCAGCACCATCAAACCATGGCTGAGCGAGCTGATCTTGACGGCCAAGTTGTTTCCCGCAGAATTCACCATGCGCAGCAGATTGTAGGACAGGGTGGGGTGCTCCTTGAACGCATTCACGATCTTGTCGCTCTCGGCCCCGCTCAGCATCAGCGTGAGGATGCGCAGCAGCGTTACCTTGGAGGGGTCGGCGCGCTTGCCGGAAAGCATCTCGGGGCGGGCGAAGTAATAGCCCTGGAAAAGATCGAAGCCCATTTCCATGCAAGCGGTGGCCTGTTCGCGGTCTTCCACCTTTTCCGCCAGCAGTTTCACGGGGTATTTCTTGAATTCCTTGACCAGCGCGGGCAATTCGGCGGGGGCGATCTGCGTCAAATCCAGCTTGATCACATCCATCAAACCGAGCAGCGGTTTGATGTCGTCGCCCAGTTTCAGCACATCGTCCAGCGCCAGGCAGAATCCCATCGCTTTGAGGTCGCGGCAACGCGAAATGATCTCGTCATCGATGACGATGGTTTCCAGCAGCTCTATCACCACTTGCTTCCTGGGCAGCAACTCGACCATGTCGCTATACAGGAACTCGGCATCCAGGTTGATGAACCCCTTGTGCGCGCCGAGCACGTTGGCGATACCCATATCACCGAATGCATTCAGCATGACCTGCGCGGTGGCGTGGGTGTCGCTTACTACATCTGCACCAGCCGACTTTCCCTCGGAACGGAACAGCAGCTCGAAAGCACACAGGTTCTCATCCCGGTCAAGGATCGGCTGGCGGGCTAGGAAGAATTGTTGCTGCATGGGAGAACCTCTAACATATTGCTGCATGGGAAAATACCCTTTAATAATCCGTCATGAATCGAAGTCGTAAAAGTGAGTTTCCAGCACTATTTTTAATGGTTTGCTATCTTCCCTGATATGCCGTATCAGGCAATTTTTCAGGGAATCGATGCAACCTTTTTCTTCGAATTCGGACCATGTGCCATTTTTTGCCGTCAGCCAATTTTTTATGCGCTGAAATTCATTCAGCAAATCCTGATGGGTGAGGCTGTGCCGGGTAAAATCGAAACTGGCTGCCTGCGCAACATTTTGCTCAACTGAAAAGCAGGTGCGTAAATAATTTTCCAGCAGGTCAAACGCATCCGGTAGCGCAGCAATATTTCTTGTCGTGATCAGATGCACCACCTTGTCAATCATGCCGAACGTTTCTTTATGTGCCGAATCGATGGCCCTATTTCCGACGCTTAATTGTTTTGTGTATGCCATTTTTGTCATGATCACAGGGCGCCCGTCCTCCATAGCAAATAATGCCATTTTTCTATTGGGGTGAATATCGGACTTTGTCCTACGCCGAAATATCTATATCTTTCGACCTAATCCCCTACTGGGGTACTTTAAAAGAGTCATGCAGCTCAATGTTTTTAAGTGATTTGTTTCGATATATTGCATATTCGACTTGGAGCCTATTTCAGTAGGTTTCATACCTGCGGGGATATGAAACCTACTGAAATAGGCTCTTATTCCTGAATTGGGGGGAGGTGTTGCACGAGGTTGTTTTCGTTGGCGTAGTGCATCAATTCCGAGTTGTTGCGCAGGCGCATTTTTTCCAAGACACGGGTGCGGTAGGTGCTGACCGTTTTGACGCTCAGGCCGAGGTCATTGGCAATGTCGGTAACCGTTTTGGCTGAAGCGAGCAGTATGAAAATCTGGTGTTCGCGGTCTGACAGAGTTTCGTGCGTGGGGTTTTGTTGCACGGAGCTGGCTTCGCTGGCGAGCATGTTAATGATCGCCTGGCTGAGGTACTTCTTGCCGCTTGCCACGCATCGCACTGCTTCCACGATTTCCATCGGCGCGCATTCCTTGGTCAGATAACCTGAAGCCCCGGCCCTGACGAGCCGTACGGCATATTGGTTTTCCGCGTAGATGCTGAGAATCAGTACGGATAAATCCAGTTTTTCATGGCGCAGCTTATTGAGCAAGTCGATGCCGTTCATGCCGGGCATGGCGATATCGAGCAGCGCAATATCGCAGTTGTTATCGCGCAGCCACCCCAGGGCGTCTGCGCCATTGTCGTATTCCGCCGCGACCTCCATATCCGGCTCTTCTCCCAGAATTTGCTTCAGCCCCTGGCGGACGATGGCGTGGTCGTCGGCGATCAGGATGCGGATCATGTTTTTCCTCCCTTACTGTCTGCGGGTAACGGCAAAAATATCTCTACGCAAAATCCCCCATCGGGCCGGTTGCCGGACAGGATCTTACCGCCCAGTTGCCCGATCCGTTCGGTCATGCCGAGCAGGCCATAGGATTTTTGGGCAGGGATGTGGTTTCCCGGTATGCCGCTCCCGTTGTCCCTGACCGTTAGTGCAACTTCATTTTCGTTGTGGAGAAACTCTATTTCAACCCTGGATGCCCCGGAATGGCGAGAGACATTGGTCAGCGCTTCCTGGAGGATGCGGAACAGCGCGATCGAGCATTGTTTGTCCAGATTGGCTTCATCCTCGATGCAGCTCACCGTGCATTCGACGCCGGTGTTTTTGGAGAACTCCGCCGCTTGCCATTCGATGGCGGCCAGCAGGCCGAGATCGTCGAGTATGGCCGGGCGCATGTCGTCGATGATGCGCCGCGTGGCGCTGATCGCGTGATCGATCCGTTGCGATATCGATTCGATGCGCCCGATGAGCGCCATCGTTTCATCATGCGCCGGCAGTTTGCGCAACAGCCAGTGGGTGTCTATCTTGAGGGCGGTCAACGTGCCGCCCAGCTCGTCGTGGATTTCGCGCGCGATGCGGGTTTTTTCGTCCTCGCGCACATCCAGTATGTGCTTGGCCAGATCGTGCAGTTGCTGCTCTGCGGTTTTGCGTTCGGTGATATCGCGCACCATGGCCAAAATCCGTTGCTGTTTACCGATCTGCGCAAA
Source organism: Gallionella sp. (assembly GCA_049294375.1). Lineage (GTDB taxonomy): Bacteria > Pseudomonadota > Gammaproteobacteria > Burkholderiales > Gallionellaceae > Gallionella. The sequence continues at coordinate 11,751 of JBAQCT010000115.1, forward strand.
CCGCAAGCTGACCTCGACCCAGAAGAGATGCCCATCGCTGGCGCGCGCCAGCCAGTCGAAAGTCTGCATACCCACAGTGCGCGCCAAGCGAATTTTTTCAATCGCCTCGGCAGTCGAATAAGGCGGCGCTCCGGCACTCAGATCGGCGACATCGCAGGCAAGCGCCTCTTCGTGGGTCAAGCCGTACATTTCGCACATGCGGCGATTGACATCGATGATACGGCCCGTTTCTGCATCGTGGATGAAGATCGCATCACTGACGGCATTAAATATCTCGCGGAAACGGCTCTCGCTCTCCATCAGGATCGCCTCGGCTTGCTTGCGCTCTGAAATATCGCGCATGACGACAAGCACGCCATTGATCGCCGGGTTATCCAGCAAGTTTATACCGGTGCTCTCCACGGGTATCCAGCGGTTATCCTTGTGTTTGACCCGGTACTGGATCGTCTTGGGTTCGCCGGGATGTTCCATCACATGGCGCATGGCATCGTCTATGATACCCATGTCGTCCGGGTGGACGATCGTCGCACTTTGCCGTCCGGTCAGCTCACCGGGTAAAAAACCCAGCAGGCGCGTGACGCTTGATGAAACATAGGCCATGCTCAAATTTATATCGATTACCCAGATGGTGTCAGAGATATTGTCCAGATAGGCGCGCAACCTCTCCTTGCTTTGCATGAGGAGCTCCTCACTTTGCTTGCGCTCGGTGATATCGCGGGCAACCACGAGGAAAACAGGTTTGCCATCCAGTTCCATGACGGTGAGCTGTACGTCGATGTTGAACAGCCTGCCATTGTCGAATCGCCTGCATACCCAATCGAAGCGGTGGTTGCCCTTTTCCACCGCCGTCGCGATATACCGGTCGATCAATATCTGGGAACTCGTGCCGCACGGTTGCTCAGACGGAGAAAAATCAGCGGGCGATTTTGAGCAGAACTCCTCTTTTGTCGCGCAGCCGCACATGGCCAGCGTCGCTTTGTTGCAATCTATAAATCCTGTTTCATCCATCAAATGGACAGCGTCATTGATCGAGTCATAGAGCGTGTGGTATCTTGCCTCGGATCGCTGCAACGCTTTTTCTGCCTGCTTGATTCCTGCAAGGAATGTGGCCAAGGCCATACCGACTATGGACAAAACCACCACGTAAAGCCAGTAATCGGTCGGGTGAGGTTGGGAGATGTTGTTAGCGAAGTAACCGGATCCATGATAGGCGCCCAACAGGGCATGGATGCCTATCATGTTCAGCACAATCACTGTGCCACGGGTTCCCAAACGCATCGCCACCCAGACGACGAACAGGAACATCACGTAGCCTCGCGCCAGATGGCCAAGGCTTTCATGAAACCAGCCGAAGAAAACAATTTGACCCGCGAGAAACATCAGGCCGAGCAGCAATGCAAACTCGCCCCATTGCCTTTTGTTGATAGAGTCATCCCTGGTCAGCCAGCAGACCAGTATCAGTGGAGCAATCAGGACGACGCCGAGCATGTCGCCCAGCCACCAACGCGCCAACTCATGGGAATATTCTCCCGATGGGATGAACCCGTCGGCCAGCAATGCTATCCCCCACATGCTGCCGGCAACGGTGATGCTGATGGCGCTGAACGAGATCAGGCGCAGGTAATCGCGCAAGGATCGGAGAGCCGGATCGAAATTGCCGCCACGCGCGAGCAGCCATGCGGCACCAAGCGCCCCCAACGCATCGGCAGACGCGGTGAGGGCGGCCAGCAGGAACGGCGCTTCCACCATGTTTCCCAGAATGCCGCCGATGAGTACGCCCCATGCATAGCGCATCCCGCCAATCAGCAGCACGGCTATTGCCAGCCCGCTCCCCGGCTCAAAAGGGGTAAATGCGGAGATGCCTTCGAGATAACGGATATCCAGAAATACGAGCGATGCGTAAAGCGCGGCCACGCCAGCCTGCTTTGGCAGGTCGATCAAGCGGCGCCAAGTATTTGTATGTGGGGTGTCTGTGTGTTGGGTATCTGGCATGTTTGTCGCCACGGCAGCGATGTTGTAACCGCAGGCTGGGTATAGCCCCCGGTTTTTGCCAAAGCTGCATGCTGTTGCCTATAAAAGCAGCATGTTATACAAAATGCTTTCGGGTTTTATCAGACAAAAGAACTAGGCCGAAATATATAGAGGCTCCCTATAGGGAGTTTTGTAGGGTGGATACACGCCTCCGGCGTTTTATCCACCTTGCCAATACCTTATGACACGGTAAGATTGGACTGTGGTTAGCGGGGGTTTTAAATGAAAAGCGAATTTTTTCTGCGGACTACCTGTGCAACAAAACTTCCAACACGAACTTGCTACCCAGATAGGCCAGCAACAGGAATGCGAAACCGCTCACTGTCCAGCGCACCGCGATGCGTCCGCGCCAGCCGTAGAACCGATGTCCCCACAACAGCACGGCAAACACCAGCCAGGAAATGATGCCAAATAGCGCCTTGTGGTTAAACTGCCATGCCTTGCCGAATATTTCTTCGGAAAATACTGCCCCGGATACCAGCGTCAGGGTCAGCAGGATAAAGCCGAAGCCGATCATGCGGAACAGCAGGGTTTCCATGGTGAGCAGCGGCGGGAGGTTTTGCAGGACGCGCGGCAGGGTGGCGTGATGCAGCCGCTTTTCCACTTGCGAGATCAGCACCGCGTGCAGCACGGCGATGGTAAACAGGCTGTAGGCCAGCATCGCGGCGGCAATGTGCGCCTTGAAGGCGAACAGGCCGGTATTCTCCAACGGGTGCGCGGACGGGAAAAGCTCAGGCAGCAATACGGTCACCGCGGCCAGAGGCAATACCAGCGTTTGCAATCCGCCGATGGGGTAGAAGAAGCGCGCCACCGAATACACCAGCAACGTCAGCCAGACGATCAGCGACAGGGCGTTGGTCATGCTCAGGTTGAATCCGCCGCCGCCAAGCAAATCTTGCGTGAGCAAATAGCCGTGCAGCACCAGAGGGATCAACACCAGATGCCCCATCGCGCCGCGGCTCAATACGTCTCCTTCGCCGCGTGCCTGCGCCCGCCAGAAATAGGCGGCGAGCACCCCATAAGCGGCAAAGGCGATCAATGCGAGTAGAACATTAGGCATTTTTGTCAGGATGTTTTAGACTTGGCGAATTCTACACCATCTGTATGAACGCCTACCAACAGACCAACGGAAACGCCAATGCTAGATAACCTGACTACTCGCCTTTCCGGCGTAATCAAAACCTTGCGCGGGCAGGCACGCCTCACCGAAAGCAACATCCAGGATGCGTTGCGCGAGGTGCGCATGGCGCTGCTCGAAGCCGACGTTGCGTTGCCGGTCGTCAAGGAATTCATCGCACAGGTCAAGCAGGCCGCACTGGGGCAGGAGGTCATCGGCAACCTGAATCCGGGGCAGGCCATGATCGGCGTTGTACACCGCGAACTCACCAAGTTGATGGGTGAGCACAACGACGCGCTCAATCTTGCCACGACACCGCCCGCCGTGATCCTGATGGCCGGTTTGCAGGGCGCGGGTAAGACCACCACCAGCGGCAAACTTGCCAAGCTATTGCGCGACCAGCACAAGAAGAAAGTGCTGCTGGTCAGTTGCGACGTGTATCGCCCGGCGGCGATCGAGCAATTGCGCATGCTGGCGCAGCAACTGGAAATAGATTTCTTCGCCTCGGATATCGGCCAGAAACCGCAGGATATCGCGCTGGCCGCACTGGATTATGCGCGCAAGCATTATCACGACGTGCTGATCGTCGATACCGCCGGGCGATTGGCTATCGATACCGCGATGATGGCGGAGATCCAGCAATTGCATGCCGCGCTCAAGCCGATTGAAACCTTGTTTGTGGTCGATGCGATGACCGGGCAGGACGCGGTGAACACCGCCAAGGCGTTCGGCGACGCGTTGCCGCTGACCGGCGTGATTCTCACCAAGCTGGACGGCGACGCGCGCGGCGGTGCGGCCCTGTCGGTGCGCCACATTACCGGCAAACCGATCAAGTTCGTCGGCGTGAGCGAAAAGCCAAACGGCCTCGAAGCTTTCCATCCTGAACGCATGGCTTCGCGCGTGCTCGGCATGGGCGATGTGCTGTCGCTGCTCGAAGAGGCGCAGCGCGGCGTCGATCATGCGGAAGCCGAAAAGCTCGCCAAAAAGGTCAAGAGCGGACAGGGCTTCGACCTCGACGATTTCAAGATGCAGATTGTGCAGGTGCGCAAGATGGGGGGCGTATCGTCGCTGATGGACAAACTTCCCGCGCAACTCAGCCAGGCTGCGGCCGGCTCGAAAGTGGACGACAAGCAGATCAGCCGCATCGAAGGCATCATCAACTCGATGACCCCGCTGGAGCGCAGCAAACCTGAACTCATCAAGGCATCGCGCAAACGGCGCATCGCGGCAGGGGCGGGCGTGCAGGTGATGCACGTCAACCAGTTGCTCAACCAGTTCGAGCAAACCCAAAAGGTGATGAAAATGTTCGGCAAGGGCGGCGGCATGGCCAAGCTGATGCGCGGCATGGCGGGAAAATTTCCGGGTATGCGTTAAGTTTTATTGGCCCGGCACGAATAAAGTATTACGTTCGCCCTGAGGTATCGAAGGGTGAACATTGCAAAATACTGGGCTTCGATACCTCAGCCCGAACGGAGTAGCTGTCACGAATTTTGTAATGCTCAGTAGTTCCGGCATACACGAACACCGATTACCCCGCCATATCCAATCTCCCATTCCAGCGTATCGGCCAGCGGCATATCGCCGATCTGCGCGAGCATCGCCCTGATGCTTCCGCCGTGCGCAACCAGCGCGATATTTTGCTGCGGCAATCGCGCCACATCATGCAGCAAGGTTTGCACGCGCTGCATCAACTGCTGCGCCGACTCGCCGCCCGGCGGGGCGTAGCCCATGATGTCGGCGGCCCATGCGTCGACTTCGTTGCGGGCGATGTCGTCCCACGCATGGCCTTCCCATGCGCCAAAGTGCTTTTCCATCAGGCGCGCGTCGCTGCGCAGCTCGCAGTTTTGGGCATGGGCGAGATGCTCGGCCAGCCGGTGGGCGCGTTGCAGCGGCGAGGTGAGGATGAGTTCCAGCGGTGGCAGGCAGCGCAAGACATTGTCCGCTTCTTCACTGAAACTATCGGCCAGCCCGATGTCGAGTTGGCCGTAGCAGATGCCGGGTGCGATATTTGGCCTAGTGTGGCGAATCAGGTGCAAGGTCTGCACAACCTCACCTTTTGCGAATATTCACGTTGCTGATTGCCTGCAACTCTGCGGGATAAATCATGCGTAGGAGCGGGCCATGCACGCGATAAAACGGTTCGCGGGCATGGCCCGCTCCTACAAATTCCAAGCATTTTCGTCATGGATAGCATCATTTCCTACGCCCGCTAGAGGGCAGCCAGCAAACCGAGATAGAACGCCAGTTCGCTGAGTTGCTGCACCGCGCCCAGGCAGTCGCCGGTATAGCCGCCCAGCCGTTTTTGCAGCCGCCACGCAAGGTATGCGCGCATCAGGAGCGCGGCACCTATGGCAGTGAGAAGGGTGGCCATATGTGCGCCTGCGGCAAACAGGATGCCGAGTGCGGCCAGCCCGGTGAGCAGCGCGATGGCGAAACTGAGAGGGCTGATCTGTTGTGCGGCGGGTTTGGCGCGCGCGCTGTCGTCGTCGCGGATATAGCGCTGGGTCAGCATGATGCTGGTTGCCATCAGGCGGCTGATGGCGTGCGCCGCGATCAGTGCGGCGACGACGAGAATCGGCGGTTGCGCGCCGCATAATGCCAGGAGCGCCTGGTATTTCAGCAGCAGCACCAGCACGAGGGAGATCGCACCGTAAGCGCCGATGTGCGAATCCTTCATGATCGCCAGTATCTTTTCGCGGCTGTGCCCGCCGCCCATGCCGTCGGCGAAATCGCTCAGGCCGTCCTCGTGAAATGCACCGGTGGCAAGAATGCTCGCTGCCATGCTCAATCCCACCGCCAGTGTCAGGGGCAGGACTTGTGCGCCCAGCCATAGCACGGCGGCAGCCAGTGCGCCGACGCAGACGCCGACCAGCGGAAAATAGCGCGCAGCCTGTTCGAGTTGCTGCGCGGAATGGCCGACCCACGCGGGCACCGGGATGCGCGTGAAGAATTGTATGGCGGTGAGGAACGATCGCAGCTCTTGCAACATGGTATGCATGTATGGATGAAAGCGCAGGCAGACTAGCAGTGACCGCGCGGGCTGTCCAGAGATACAAGGCGACAGATGCAAGATAGCCGGGGGCGGCGGGAAACGCGCCTTTCTGCTAAAGTGCACGCCATGAATTTATCCAGCAGCCAGCTCTATCTGCGCCTCCTCGACTACGTCAAGCCGTACTGGCGCACCTTCGCCGTTTCGCTGCTCGGCATGATCGTGGTCGCCGCCACCGAGCCGCTGGTGCCCGCGCTGATGAAACCGATGCTGGACGGCACGTTCGTTCACAAGGATCAGGCGATGATGCGCATGGTGCCGGTGGTCATCATCGTGATTTTTCTGGTGCGCGGGCTGGCGACCTTCATCGGCACGTACGCGATCAACTGGGTGGGCAACAAGCTGGTGATGGATTTGCGCGACGCGATGTTCCGCAAGCTGCTCACCTTGCCGACGCGCTACTACGACGACCATGCCACCGGCTCGCTGATTTCCAAGCTGACTTACGATGTCACGCAGGTGACCAATGCGGCGACCACGGTGGTGACGATCTCGGTGCGCGACAGCATCGTCATTATCGGGCTGCTCGGCTGGCTGTTCTACCTCAACTGGAAACTGACGCTGCTAACACTTCTGATGGCGCCGGTCATCGCACTTATCATCCGCGTCATCAGCAAGCGGATGCGCACCAGCAGCCGCGATGCGCAGCGCGCGATGGGCGACATCACGCAGGTGATCGAGGAAACCGTGTCCGCGCACAAGGTGGTCAAGCTGTTCGGCGGGCAGCAATACGAAAGCGGGCGCTTCAGCGAGCAGGCCAACTGGGTGCGCCGCTACGCGATGAAGCAGGCTTCGGCGGCGGCGGCGAACGTGCCCATCGTGCAGATGGTCGCGGCCATCGCCCTTGCCGTGATCGTCTATCTCGCGACACTGCAATCGCAGGCCGACGAGACCACGGTGGGCGGCTTTGTCTCGTTCATCATGGCGATGCTGATGCTGACCGCGCCGCTGAAGCGTCTGGCCGGAGTCAGCGAATACCTGCAACGCGGGCTGGCGGCGGCGGAGAGCGTATTCGCCCTGCTCGATACCGAGGGAGAGACGGATAGCGGCGCCGGGGCGATAGGCCGGGTGCGCGGCGAGTTGCAATTCGATCATGTGCAGTTTGCCTATGGATCGGACGGGCGGCAGGCGCTGCGGGACATCACGCTGCATATTCGCGAAGGCGAAAACGTCGCGCTGGTCGGCGCCTCCGGCAGCGGCAAGACCACGCTGGCCAACCTGGTGCCGCGCTTCTACACGCCGACCGGCGGACGCATCACACTGGACGGCCACGACATCAGCGATCTGACGCTGGCCAGCCTGCGAGCCAACATCGCGCTGGTGAGCCAGGAGGTGGTGCTGTTCAACGACACGGTCGCGGCGAACATCGCCTACGGGCAGATGCGCGAAGTGGGCGAGGCGGAAATCGTCGCCGCCGCGCAGGCCGCGCACGCGATGGAATTCATCAGCGAATGGCCGGAAGGGCTGGACACGCTGGTCGGCGAGCGCGGCGTGAAGCTGTCCGGCGGGCAGCGCCAGCGCATCGCCATCGCGCGCGCCATCCTCAAGGACGCGCCGATCCTGATACTCGACGAGGCGACTTCCGCGCTGGACAGCGAATCCGAGCGCCATGTGCAGGCCGCGCTGGAAACACTGATGCAAGGCCGTACCACGCTGGTCATCGCTCACCGCCTGTCCACAGTCGAAAAGGCGGATCGGATTGTCGTATTGCAAAAAGGCGAGATCGCCGAGATCGGCACCCATGCCGAACTGCTCGCGAAGGGCGGTGTGTATGCGCAGTTGCACCGCGTCCAGTTTGCACCGGGCAGTATTGATTAGCGGTTGGTTGCGAGTATGATTGCGAGCAATTAACCTAGAAAAAGCAGTTGTCCTGATGAGCTAACTAGCCATCTGACTAAGCGCGGTGAAACATGCGCTAAGTCATTGGTTAACGAAAGTCACGAAAAACACGAAAAATTCAAAGGACTCCATGCTGCTAATGAATGCCCAACAGATGGGTCACCAACCTAATGCAACTTAATTGTTTTATTTCGTGATTTTCGTGTTTTTCGTGGATGAATTGCCGTTTTTAGGATTAAAGGAATTTCATCAATGCGGTTGAATTTGCCGGTTTCCAACATTGAATTCACGTTGCCGGACGGTATGGTGATCGTTACCAAAACCGACCTCAAGGGAGTTATTACTTATTGCAACAACGCATTTGTTGAAATCAGCGGGCGCAGCCGCGAGGAGATCATCGGCTCTCCGCATAATATCGTGCGCCACCCCGATATGCCGCCCGAGGTGTTTGCAGACCTCTGGAAAACCATCAAATCCAATAAGCCCTGGCAGGGAGTCATCAAGAACAGGCGCAGTGACGGCAGTTTCTACTGGGCAATATCCAATGTCACCCCGTTGCAGGAAAACGGCAAAACGACCGGGTATGTGGCATTCCGTTACAAGGCCACGCGCGAGCAAATCGATCATGCCTCCGCCGCTTACCGGGAGCTCCGCAGCGGCTCGACAAACTTGCGTGTCGAAGAGGGCAATTTTGTCCGGGTCAATAGCCGGCTCCTGCGCTGGCTGGGCGCTGTCAGCGTCCAGGTCAGGTTGCTGGCGCTCATGGCGATGTTGCTTGGCACACTGGTTGTCATAGGCATTTTCAATATAAACGCGGCAACACAGGCGCATAACCGGGCCGTGGAAAGCCTGGCCGTATCCAGCACGCAGGCTTATGCGCTGGATACGGCGCGCATGGCGGAATCGGTTTTCAAGGAGCAATTGCATATCTGGCATGATCTTTTGATCAACAGCCGCAACGAGACGCTGTTCAGGGAAAATATCAGGAAATTCGACCATGTAGGGAGCGAGGTCGATTACAAGCTGGCCGGGCTGTTAAAGCCGATCATGCGGCAAATGGGGATGTCCACCGACCCGGTGGATGCCTTGCTGGAGTCGCATGTTCAACTGGTCAGGAAATATCATGAGGCGCTGAAATCCTTTGATGTCCATAAGCCGGAAACCAGGTTGACCGCTGAGAATTTGATCGGTAATACCGACCGTGAAGTGGTTGCAAATTTCGAGGCGGTCGTTGCGAAAATCCGCGAGGAGCAACTGCATGGCCTGGGCGAAACGAATGAGGCGCTGGAGAAATCCTACAACTTTCAGCGCGACCGCTCCATCTGGATACTGGCTACCGCCGCGTTGGGCGGGCTGTTGCTGTCGGGCTGGTTCATCATCGGCATCATGAGGCCGATACGCCGTGCAGGCAGCAAGCTGGACAGGGTTGTGGAGCTGCAACAGCAGTTCCTCGGGAAAATCCTGGTGCTCGAGGAATACAGCGACCGGATCGACGAGGAGCAGCGTATCGGCAGTTTCATCATGGGGAAGATGACCGGCATGCAGGATCAGCTTTCCCCTTATGTGCATCGTTACACAAAATCGGCGGACCACCTCGGTGGCGATATCCTGATCGCCGCCGTAACGCCGAATAATATCGTGCATGTCCTGCTGGCGGATGCGGTGGGCCACGGGCTTACTGCCGCGATAAACGTGTTGCCGCTGTGCCAGTCTTTTTACGATTTGACGGGCAAGGGATTCTCCATAGAGGAAATTGCCGCCGAGCTTAATTCGCTGGTCAACAGGTTCATGCCGGTGGACCGTTTTGTTTCAGCCGTACTGGTTTCCATCAACCGCCAGGCGCGGGTCATCGAAGTGTGGAATGGCGGAATTCCCGCACTCCAGTTATTTGATTCGGAAGGGCGTTTGTTTCATAGCTACGCTCCCAAAAATTTGCCGCTGGGAATATTGCCGGCCAAGGAATTTTCCGCCAGGCCGGAGGCTCTTTATTACGATGAAGATTGCCAGTTGTGCCTGTTTTCGGATGGCTTCCTGGAAGCCTGCTCTCCGCAGGGGGAACACTTCGGCAATGCGCGCGTTATCGAAGTGTTTTCCAAAACGGGGCGCGACTCCCGCTTTGAGGCGCTGATCGAGGAGCTTGACCGGCATCTGCAAGGGCAGCGCGCGCATGATGATGTTTCAATGATGTTGGTGGATATTTCGACCGAGATCGATATCGAAGCATTGCCTGTTCACCCTGTTGTTCATAAGGCGGTGGAGAAGAGCGATGATTGGCGGATCGCGGTCAGCCTGGGGGCGAACGAATTGAAATATCTTGACGTCGTGCCCTTGCTCACGCAAATCGTCGCCAAGATACACGTCACGCGCGAGCATCATTCCGCGCTGTTCCTGATCTTGTCGGAACTGTTCAATAATGCGCTCGATCACGGTGTGCTGCAGCTTGATTCCCGCGTCAAGCTGGGTCATGACGGATTCGATAAATTTCTTCAGTTGCGTGAAGCGCGTATGCAGGAGCTCAGCAGCGGAAGGATCGACATCGAGATCGAAAGAGCGCTCATCGAAGGCAAACAGGCCGTAAAGATTCGCGTTGCCGACAGCGGCAAGGGGTTTGATTACGCGGCCCTTCAACCTTCTGCGACAAACCAGGTCAAGCAAATCCAGCATGGCAGGGGTATCACATTGATGAAAAGCATGGCATACAAGCTGGAATATTCCGGGAGAGGAAATGAGGCCATCGTTCATTACATTTGCGCCTAGCCATAAAAAACGGCAATTTCACGCCATAAAAACAAAATAAAACAACAAGTTGTATTGATTTGGCGTCATATCTTGCCTGATGCCGATTTGTGGCGTGCAGCCTTTTGAATTTTTTGGATTTTTCGTGTTTTTCGTGGGCAACTACTTCTTTTGGAATAACCATGGCGGGCATCAAGGTTATCAAACAGGTATAAGAATGTCGTAAAACTTGCTGAATAGACAGAAAATACCATCGCTATTCACGCGATTGGACTTCGGGGAAACTGTCGATAATTGCCGCGACTCCCGGAGTCCATTATGGCAGAAGACAGCGACCTAGAAAAAACAGAACAACCATCACAACGACGACTTGACCAGGCAAGAGAAAAAGGCCAAGTCGCGCGCTCGCGTGAGCTGTCCACATTCGTCGTGTTGTTGGCGGGTGGGGGTACGTTGTGGTTTATGGGTATGTCGTTTACCCAGCATATGGTCAAGTCGTTGCGCGATGGGCTGACAATCGGGCGGGATGTGGCCTTCAATACCGGCCTGATGGTTCCGAGGCTGTACGATCTTGCGCTGGACGCGCTGATCACATTTTCCCCTTTGTTGCTTGCTGTCATGCTTGCTGCGGTATTTTCCCCGTTGATGCTGAATGGCTGGTTATTCAGCGTCGAAGCATTGATGCCCCAGTTTTCCAAAATGAACCCGGTCTCGGGCATTTCACGGATGTTTTCCAGAAACTCGCTGGTGGAGCTGGTCAAGGCGATCGGCAAATCCATTCTTGTTGGAGGCATCGCGGCATGGGTGATCTGGCACAACAGGGGTGCGGTGATGGCGCTCAGTTCGCAATCCGCTGCGGCTGCCATTCCGCAAATGGGAAATCTGGTCATCACATGCTCCATGATGATAATCGGTGCGATGCTGCTGATCGTGGCTATCGATGTTCCGTTCCAGTTATGGGATCACAACAAGAAGCTGATGATGACCAAGGAAGAGGTGCGCCAGGAAGCCAAAGAGACAGAGGGCGATCCGATGATCAAGGGGCGCATCCGCCAGTTGCAGCGCGAAGCAGCACGCCGCCGCATGATGGCCGAGATACCGACCGCCGACGTGGTGGTGACCAACCCGACGCACTATGCGGTGGCGCTGAAATACAGCGACAAGAAAGGCATGAAGGCGCCTGTCGTGGTCGCAAAGGGCTCTCACCTGCTGGCGCTGCGCATCCGCGAAATCGCCGAGGAAAATCATGTGCCGATCCTCGAAGCGCCGCCGTTGGCGCGCGCGCTGCACAAGCATACCGATCTCGGCGAGTCCATCCCGGAAGCGCTTTACACCGCCGTTGCCGAAGTGCTGGCTTACGTCTACCAGTTGCGCCGTTACGAAAAACAGGGGGGCGTGTACCCGCAGGAGCCGACGAACCTGTCGGTGCCGGTCGAACTTGATCCGGAAGCGGCGCTGGCTGTCGCATGAAGACTAGATTATGAATATATTGCTGATGCTGCAAAACTTCGTTAAACGCGCCGGGCTGATCGGTATGGTCGGCCCGGCGCTGATCGTGTTGATTCTGGCGATGATGGTGTTGCCGCTGCCGCCGATACTGCTGGACATCCTGTTCACTTTCAATATCGCGGTTTCGATCATGGTGCTGCTGGTCAGCATGAATACCAACAAGGCGCTGGATTTCGCGATATTTCCCACGGTTCTGCTGATCACTACATTGCTGCGCCTGTCCCTGAATGTGGCTTCCACACGGGTCGTGCTGCTGGAAGGGCACACCGGGCCGGATGCGGCGGGCAAGGTGATCGAGTCCTTCGGACATTTTCTGGTGGGCGGCAACTACGCCGTCGGTATCGTGGTGTTTGCGATCCTGGTGGTCATCAACTTCGTGGTAATCACCAAAGGCGCGGGACGTATTGCCGAGGTGGGCGCGCGTTTCACCTTGGACGCGATGCCTGGCAAGCAAATGGCGATCGATGCCGACCTGAATGCGGGGCTGATCGGCGAAGATGTGGCGCGCAAACGCCGCGCCGAGATCGCGCAGGAAGCCGATTTCTACGGCGCGATGGACGGTGCCAGCAAATTCGTGCGCGGCGACGCGGTTGCGGGCATCATCATTCTGTTCATCAATATCATCGGCGGCATGGTGGTGGGCGTGTTGCAGCACAATCTCGATGTCGCCGTGGCGGCAAAGAATTACACCCTGTTGACCATCGGCGACGGCCTGGTGGCGCAGATTCCGGCGCTGGTGATTTCCACCGCAGCCGGTTTGGTGGTGAGCCGCGTAGCCAGCGACGAAAATATCGGACAGCAACTGGTCAGGCAGTTGTTCAAGCAACCGCAGATCATCATTCTGACCGCGATAATCATCGGCTCGATGGGCTTGATCCCGAGCATGCCGCACTTCGCTTTCCTTTCGCTGGCCGGTGCGATGGGTGCCTTGGCTTATTACCTGTTGCAAAGAAACGAAAGGGAAGTGGCCGCGCAGGCTGAGGCTGAAGCCGAGGCGGTGCCGGTTATCCCGGAGACCACCGAAGCGAGATGGGAGGATGTCGAGCAGGTCGATGTGCTGGGGCTGGAAGTGGGGTACCGGTTGATCTCGCTGGTCGACAAGGCGCAGGACGGCGACCTGTTGCGCCGTATCAAGGGCATTCGCAAGAAATTCACCCAGGATATCGGTTTCCTGCCACCGCCTGTGCACATCCGCGACAATCTTGATTTGCGGCCGAACGGTTACCGCATCGCGCTGAAGGGTGTCGAAGTCGGCAGCGGCGAGGCCTATCCGAATATGCTGCTAGCCATCAATCCAGGCAGCGTGACGGGTGAGTTGCCCGGCATACAGACGCGCGACCCGGCATTCGGCCTGCCTGCGGTCTGGATCGACAGTACGTTGCGCGAACAGGCGCAGGCCATGGGTTACACCGTGGTTGACCCCGGCACGGTCGTGGCGACCCACTTGAGCCATTTGCTCAACATGCGCGCCGCCGAGTTGCTCGGGCGGCAAGAGGTGCAGCAATTGCTTGACCATATCGCCAAGGTTTCGCCCAAACTGGTCGAGGATCTGGTGCCCAAGACGCTGCCGCTGGGTGTGGTGCAGAAGGTGCTGCAGAACCTTCTGGACGAAGGGATGCATATTCGCGATATGCGCACCATCGTGGAAACGCTGGCGGAAAACGCGTCGCGTACCCAGGATCCCTATCAGCTCACATCGCTGGTGCGTGTCGCGCTCGGCCCGGCCATCGTGCAGCAGTTTTATCCTTCCGCACAGGAGTTGCAGGTGATCGGCATGGACAAGGAACTGGAATATATCCTGATACAGGCGATGCAATCGAGCCAGAGCGGCATCGGTATCGAGCCGGGGCTGGCCGATACCGTGGTGCGCGAGGCGCGTGCCGCCGCCGAAACGCAGGAGCAACTGGGCTTGCCGGCAGTGATGCTGGTGCCGTCGCAGTTGCGCGATTTGCTGGCGCGCTTCCTGAAGCGCGCAGTGCCGAATATCAGGGTAATTTCGCATGATGAAGTACCGGACTTCAAAACTATCCGGGTGACCGCTATGGTAGGAGGTAGAGCATGAGCATCAGAAGATTCATCGCCCCGACGGCACGTCAGGCAATGAAGGAAATCCGCGACGAGCTTGGCCCGGACGCGATGATCCTGTCAAACCGGAAGACGGAATACGGTGTCGAGATCGTCGCGTTGGCGAACGGCGATATCGCCCATCTGACCGCCAATGCGGTGACCCAGAACCAGAAAACCGAGTGGCCCGGGATAACGGCTGACGAATGGACGCAATCGGTCGCAGAAGAAAGCTCCTTGCAACCTGTGGAGCCGTTCGCGCGCGACACCCCTGTGCCCTCACATGCCAAGCCATCAGGCCAGCCGAGGCAGGCGCTCCAATTCCAGACCAAACCCGGTTCGATACATCTGCCCAGTTCGTTGCGGAACCCTGAAAAACCGGCGCAACCGAAGCCTTCGCCTTTTCCGCAGTCTGAACCCCTGCCGCTGGCCGAGCCTTTGCTGCCGGCCAAGTTTGCGCAGCAGCAAGCCAAGCCTGCGCCGCATGCCAGGATAGTTCAGCAGCCCGATGCGCTGTCCGTTCCGGGGCAGGAAAATATCATCAGCGAGATCAAGTCGATGAGCACCATGTTGCGGCAACAATTTGCGGCACTGTACTGGAACGATGTGCAGCTACGTGATCCGCAACGCGCCAGCCTGTTGCGCAAAATGCTCAATGCCGGTTTCAGCACGCTGCTGGCGCACCAGTTGCTGGACAAGATGCCGACGGGGAAAGTGCAAGGCGAGGCATGGGTCAAGCAGGTGCTCAAACGCAATTTGCAGGTGACGGACAAGGACGATGACATTATCGTAAAAGGCGGCGTGTATGCGCTGATCGGGCCGACCGGCGCCGGGAAGACCACCACGACTGCCAAGCTTGCGGCGCGCGCCGTGGTGCGTTATGGCGCGGACAAAGTGGCGCTGCTGACCACGGACAGCTACCGGATCGCGGCTTATGAGCAGCTCAAGATTTATGGAAAAATACTCGGCGTGGCGGTGCATGCGGTGAAGGATACCGACGATTTGTGCCTGACACTTTCCGCATTGCGCCACAAGCACCTGGTGTTGATCGATACCGTGGGGATGGGGCAGCGCGATGAACGCGTATGCGACCAGAATGAAATGTTCGAAGCTGCCGGCGTGAAGTGCCTGCTGTTGCTGAACGCTACCAGCAGCGGCGATACGCTGGAAGAAGTGGTGCGCATGTACCACAGCAACAAGGTCGTCGGCTGCATCACTACCAAGCTGGACGAGGCTGCCAACCTTGGTACGGTGCTGGACGTGGCGGTGCGCCATCGCATGACGATGCACTACATGACGAACGGACAGTGTGTGCCGGAAGACTTGCATCTCATCAATGTCGATTATCTGTTGCACCGGGCGCTCAAGCATGCCGAAGAGAAAACGCCCTTTACCTTGCGCGAGCTGGATTTTCCGGTATTGATGGCCGCAGAAGGGCCGTTGAGAACCCCCGCAAAGGGAGTAGTGCCCAACGGCGCGCGTTTTTCGGGAGCAGGCGCTCCAGGAAAGGAGGCGTCCTGTGCGCATTGATTTCGGGGTAGACCAGGCAGAGGGGTTGCGGCGCTTATTGATCTGCAATCAAACGCAGGTGGTTTCCGTGGTGGCAGGCAAGGCCGGTGTGGGGCGCACCAGCGCAACCATCAATCTTGCGGCGGCGCTGGCGCACGCCGGCAAGAATGTGTTGGTGCTGGATGAGAATCATGCGCCGAATGATTTGTCCGGACGCTTGGGGTTGTTTGCGCAGCATGATTTGCTGGATGTTGCGCAGGGGAAATGCAAACTCCGCGAGGCGGTGTTGGCCGGGATGGGTTTTTGCATATTGCCGACCGCGCGCGCAATGCATGCGTTGCAGAGGACGGAAAACAGGCCGGCGGTCTTGAAGCGCGAAGAACAGCAGCGGCTTAAAAAAGCGTTGACCGAAGCGAGCGATGGCGTGGATGTGATGCTGGTGGATACCGCGATACTGGCCGGGCAAACCACGGTTTCATCGAGCCTGGTAAGCGGGGCTGCGCTGTTGCTGGTTGTGGAGGCCACCCCGAGCGGCATCACCGAGAGCTATGCCCTGATTAAACGGCTGGCAATCGAGAATGTGCGCCAGCATTTCGAGATTGTCGTGAATAAGGCAGGCAACGAAAAAGCGGCCATGACGGTTTTTGAGAACATGGCTAATGTGACACGGCGCAACCTTTCGGCGCATCTTGAATATCTGGGATATATCCCGTACGACGACAGGGTCAACTATGCGGCACAGCTTGGAAAACCGGTGATAGAGGCTTTTCCGGCCGCCGCTTCGGCAAAGTCTTATGTGAAGCTGTCGCAAAAATTGCTGCGGTTGTCGATGCAGCACGATGAAGCCGAAGGCGGGGTTTCCGCCATCATACAAAACCTGATGAGGCAAACGCCCCAACCATCCACTTTGGCGCAGTACTGCGAAGCGCCCAGCGCGGGATGAAAAGTGCTGGCCAAAAACACGGGGCGCCAAATATATAACCAGAAAAACAAGGCGGGGGCGATTCATCGCGCCCCTGCAGGTCGGGTTTGAAATTAAAGCCGCCGCTACGGCAATGCAGCAAGAAAATTACACACGTTGTAAACTAACGGCAAGTAGCAGCTTGCACAGGCTGTCTGACAACCAGCGCCCAACGCCCACCGGTTAATTATGTACAACGCATCGGGATTAAACGACAAGGATCAATGCCTGCGGGAATATGCCCATCTGGTGAAGCGCCTCGCGCACCAGATGATGGCCAAGCTGCCCTCCAGCGTGCAGATTGACGACATCATCCAGGCCGGCATGATGGGTTTGCTGGATGCCGCGAGCCGTTACGACGAATTTCACGGGGCGCAATTCGAGACCTATGCGACGCAGCGCATCCGCGGCGCGATGCTGGATGAGCTGCGCGAAGCGGATTGGCTACCGCGCAGCATGCGCCGTGATATGCGCCGCATCGAAGCGGCCATCAACTGCTTGCAACAGAAACTAGGCAGGCCGCCAAACGAAACCGAGATTGCCGGGGAGATGAAGCTGCCTCTCGCCGAATATCAACAGATGTTGCAGGAATCGCGCGGCGCACAACTGGTCTATTTTGAAGATCTTCAGGGCGAAGACCATGACGACTTTTTCGAGCGGTTCGAATTCAGCGACGATGACAACCCTCTCGGTTTGCTCGAAGATGAACGGTTCAAGGCCGAACTGGTGCGCGCGATCGATAGCCTGCCGGAGCGCGAGAAGATGCTGATGGGCATGCTTTACGAGCAGGAGATGAACCTGCGCGAAATCGGCGAAGTGCTGGGCGTGGGCGAGTCGCGCGTTTCGCAGTTGCATAGTCAGGCGGTTGCGCGGTTGCGCAGCTGGATGAAGGGCTACTGAGGGTAATTCCAATGGATAAGCTCACGGTATTGGGCTTGATAATCAGCTTGACCGGAATCCTGTCCGGCCAGTTGCTTGAGGGCGGCGACCTTTCCATTTTGATCCAGGGGGCGGCCTTCCTGATCGTGTTCGGCGGCACGCTGGGCGCGGTGATGGTGCAAAGCCCCATGAAAATATTCGTCATGTCGGTCAGGATGGTGCGTTGGGCTTTTGTGACGCCGCAACAGTCGTCGCATCAGGAGCTGATAAGCAAAATTACCGGCTGGAGCGCAAAGGCGCGCGTAGATGGCATACTGGCGCTGGAGGGGAACATTGCCGATGAGCCAGATCCTTTCCTGAAAAAAGGATTACAGCTTCTGGTGGACGGCTACAGCGCCGAAAAAATCCACGAAGTTCTCCATGTGGATATTCACTCGTGGCAACAACTGCGCTGGCAGGCTGCGTCGGTATGGGAATCCGCTGCCGGTTATTCGCCGACTATCGGGATTATCGGTGCAGTCCTCGGGTTGACACATGTCATGCAAAATCTCAGCGAACCGGCCAAATTGGGCAGCGGCATCGCCGTCGCATTCATTGCCACGATTTACGGCGTGTCGTTGGCCAATTTATTATATTTGCCGATAGCCAATAAATTGAAAACGCTTATTACGCAACAAGCCGATATGCGCGAAATGCTGGTGGACGGGTTCGTGGCCATTGCCAATGGAGACAATCCCAGGCTGATCGAAACAAGGTTGCAAAGTTATCTGGCCTGATCATGGAGCGCCGGGGGAAACGCGCGGAGCACAGCAACACCGACCGGTGGCTGGTTTCATACGCCGACTTCATCACCCTGCTGTTCGCGTTTTTTGTGGTGATGTATTCCATTTCCTCGGTGAACGAGGCGAAATACAAGATTTTCAGCGACTCGCTGAGCATTGCTTTTACCCAACGGTTAGCCTCGACATCCCCGATCGTTCCGCCCAACCAGCCACTTGTTGCACCTGCCCAGCAGCAGAGGCCAACGGTCACGACATTGGCGACCCGGAACAAGGTGCTGGTGGACAAACATACCGCACAACTGGGCGAAGAGCAGCGCAAGATAGAAGAGCGCATGAAAAAACTGGCCAATGGATTGAGCCAGGTGATGGCTTCAATGATTCAACAGCGCCTGGTCAACATCAACCAGACGAGGCGCGGAGTGGTCATGGATATCAGCGCGAGCACGCTGTTCGGTACGGGCGAGGCGGTACTGCAACCCGCTTCGGTGGATGTTCTGCGCCAGGTAGCCGCCGTGCTGAGCAAGGAAAACATGCTTGTCGAGGTGGAAGGCCATACCGACGATACCCCCATCGCAACCGTGCAATTTCCTTCCAATTGGGAATTGTCGTCGGCGCGCGCCAGCAGCGTGGTCAGGGTATTGACCGACAACGGCGTGCCCGCCAAACGCCTGGCCGTAGTGGGTTTGGCCTCGAACCAGCCGCTGGCGCCGAACGACAGCGCCGAAAACCGTGCCCGGAACCGGCGTGTGACCATCACGATAGCGTCGCCCAACCTGGACAGGGAAGTGGAGGCAGGGAAATAGGGGTGCGGACTGTATAGCGGAGGCGGTTATATGCAGCGGCAAGAATGAACCTGAAAAACAGTTATCCGCAGATTGCGCAGATTTTCGCAGAAGTGAGCAACCCCGCCGCAAGCGGCGTGGAATTCAACCCAAAGAGATTAAACAGCAAGCACTTCAGGCTACCGTTTTAACCTTCAGGATGATCGGGTGCTCGTCCGTAATCCTCTTAAAATCTGCGTTAATCTGTGTAATCTGCGGATGAAAAGCGGTTTTTGGGATGGAAATTTCTAGCGCAGCGAAACGCCGCCTTGTGCCGAAAGCCCCATCGCGCTTGCCACACCCGCCCCCAACCGTTTTGCCAGACGATCCGCGAAGTTTTCCTTGACGGTGAAGTCCACGATATTTTCGGCCTTGATGACGTCGCGTGCCACCGACTCGAGGCTGCCGAGCCCGTCCACCAAGCCCAGTTCCACGCCTTTCTGGCCGTTCCATACCAGGCCGCTGAAAGTATCGGGCATTTCCTTGAGGCGCGCGCCGCGCCCTTGTTTCACCACATCGATGAATTGTTGATGAATCTGCGCCACCATCTGTTTGGCGTGCTCCTGTTGTGTCGGGTTGATTGCCGAGAACGGGTCGAGGAAACCCTTGTTGCTTCCGGCGGTGATCAGGCGCCGTTCCACGCCGAGCTTCTCCATTGTTCCGGTAAAGCCGAAGCCGTCTATCAACACGCCGACGGAACCGACCAAACTGGCCTTGTCCACGAATATCTTGTCTGCGGCCACCGCCACGTAATAGCCTCCCGAGGCACAAATATCCTCGACCACTGCGTATAGCGGAATATTTGGGTACTTGGCGCGCAGGCGGCGGATCTCGTCATTGATTTGCCCGGACTGCACCGGGCTGCCGCCGGGGCTGTTGATGCGCAAGACCACGCCCTGCGTATTCTTGTCCTTGAACGCATCCTGCAAACCGGGAATGATGTTGTCTGCGCTGGCGACCGTGTCCGATGCGATTATTCCTTGCAGGTCTACCAGCGCCGTGTGCTTCCCGGTGCCCAGCGCGCCATCCTTCTTGTCGAACCAGCCCATGAAAATGAACAGGATGATGAACAGATAGCCGAAAGTCAGCACCTTGAAGAAAATGCCCCAATGCCGCGCGCGGCGCTGCTCCTGAATGGCCGTCATCGCCAGTTTTTCCAGCACGCCGCGTTCCCAGTTGTTTTGATCCGACATCACGACTCCTTATAAAAATTTATCAGGCGTTGGTTCTCAGCCACGCACGCAATTCCGCAAAATCTTTTACCAGCGCGAGCGGGTTCAGCTCCTGCAACTGCTCCGGCGGGTGTGCGCCGTACGCTACCGCCACCGCATCCACCTTGGCATTTTGCGCCATCAGTACATCATGCGTGGTGTCGCCGATCATCAATGTATGTTCGGCAGTGACCGCCAATTCGCCCATCAGTTCCAGCAGCATGGCCGGATGGGGCTTGGAAAAAGTCTGATCCGCCGTGCGCGTGGCGTGAAAATATTTTTTCAAGTCAGTGGATTCCAGCGCCCTGTTCAATCCTATACTGCTTTTGCCGGTCGCCACTGCCAGCCAATACCCCGCACCATGCAGCTCCGCTATCGTTTCGCGGGCGCCGTCGAATAATGGAATCGTTCGATCCTGCGCCAAAAAATGATGGCGGTAGCGTGCCGCCAGGGATTCATACATGGATTCCGGTGCGTCCGGCACGGCATGGCGCAACGCCTGAGTCAGACCCAACCCGATCACATGGCGCGCGGTTTCATTATCGGGAACCGTCAGATTCAGGTCGCGGCACGCCGATTGCACCGAATCCACGATCACCGCTGTCGAATCCATCACCGTGCCATCCCAGTCGAACACGATCAAATCATAACGCTTTGCCATACCTGAAGCACCGAAAAATTTTACTGTGTCATAAAGCGCTGAAGGGCGCATTGCGGCGTTAAAATCGGGCTCAAAATGCTCATTTACTCTATGTAAACTTCGCTTTTTGCGAGTTGAGCGGCAACGGCAGGCCGCCCATCCCTGCGAACCCCACTTCGCCCGATTTTGCCTTGCACTGCATCCCTTGATCGCTTTATGACACAGTAAAAAGAGGCGCGGATATTACCATCTTCGGGCTTGGCTTCCCAAACGTCTGGGAGCCTCTAAAAATTCAGAGTTCGCAAATGCAAAGCGCAGAAAAAATTTTGCTGCGCCGCATATGATTTATATGTAAGCAAAAAATTCGTTCTGTAACACAGCAGTTGGGATGAAATGTGAATTTTTAGA
Source organism: Gallionella sp. (assembly GCA_049294375.1). GTDB lineage: Bacteria > Pseudomonadota > Gammaproteobacteria > Burkholderiales > Gallionellaceae > Gallionella. Next base: position 33,307 of record JBAQCT010000115.1, read on the forward strand.
GGCTTCCATGTGCCACAATACACGCATGAAGAAAACTCAAAATACCCACTGGTTAATGTATTGCCGCCCCGGTTTCGAGCAGGATTGCGCGCAGGAAGCCTTGCGCCAGGCGCGCCAGCAACGCCCCGTTCTTGCGGAACAGCCTGCCATTGTTGCAGACAGCGGTTATGTCACCGTCGCGCTGAACGGGCAACAATTGAATTATCGCGAACTGATTTTCGCGCGCCAGTTGATCCGCTTGCACCACATCATCGCCACATTGCCGGAGCGCGACCGCCTCACACCCATTCTGGATGCTATCGCCTCATTGCCAGACAGCTTCGGCGCACTGTGGCTGGAAGTGCCCGACACCAACGACGGAAAGACGCTATCCGGTTTTACCCGCCGCTTCCAGCCGCTGCTGGAGAGTGCGCTGATTGCTGAAGGGCGCCTCCGCAATACCCTCTCTTCCCTCGCGGGCGAGGGACAGGGGGAGAGGGGGGCGGCATTGCTACCGCGCCTGCACATCTTCTTCCCGGATAAGTCATCCGCGCTGATCGGCACCAGCGACCCGCACAACAGCGTAGCGGCCATCATGGGCATCGTGCGCCAGTCCATGCCCGCCGAAGCGCCGAGCCGTTCCACGCTGAAACTGGCGGAAGCGATAGAGGTATTCATGGACCGAAGCGAACAAACCCGTTTATTGCGGCAAGGCATGACCGCCGTCGATCTCGGCGCCGCACCTGGCGGCTGGACCTGGCAACTGGTCAGGCGTGGCATCCGTGTCACCGCAGTGGACAACGGCCCGATGAAGGGTGTGCTGGCGAATCACCCGCTGGTGCAACACCTCAAACAGGACGGCTTTAAATATGCGCCGCGTAAAGCGGCGGACTGGCTGGTGTGCGACATGGTGGACAAGCCCTCGAAAGTCGCCGCACTGATCGGCGAATGGTTTGCGGCAGGCTTGTGCAAGCACGCGATCTTTAACCTGAAACTGCCGATGAAGCAGCGACTCATCGCACTCGACAGCGCGCTGGGTGGTATCCGCAAACGGCTGGATGAAGAAGGTATCAACTACCGGATGATGGCGAAGCAGCTCTATCACGACCGGGAGGAAGTGACGGTATTTTTGACGAAGATTAAGGGGTGATCCTAAAGCCGCAGCTGTCCCCTCTAGGAGAGCGATTTATCGCACGATGGCTGCTTGGCCAATCGCTCGATGAATCGGGTTCCAGCAGAAGTTTCACTCTGGGACGTACCAGATATCAAAAAACTAGGGTTCGCAAGCTTCACTCCAGCTACCGTGCTCTTAATCAGGATAACCTGAGAGCTTAATCAGATTTACCCTAGGTCGAAATATATAGGCATTTCGACCTATATGAATTCCGGTGGGATGTATGTATAAATAAAAAATTACATACGGGCTCGGTTTCACCATGATTTTTTCAAAAGTGCTTAGTCTTGGAAATCGAGCAATCGACTCCGAACACAAAAAAATACATGACCTGATTAACAAAATTGCCGATTTGAGAGGCGCGGATACACTATTAAAAGCATTCGAGCTACTGGAAAATAATTTAGCCGCCTATTTTGTGGTTGAGGAAAATATTGCACGAGCAATCGAATTTGATTTTGCCCAACACAGGCTGGCGCATCAATGCTTGTTGAATGATGTTCATTTCATCAAAAATGAAATGATGGCCAAGAATGGCTTGTTGTCAAAAACAGAGGAGAAAGGTTACATCGACTCCTTATGGCATTGCCTGATTCGACATATCAAGGAGGATGGCAAGCCATTTAAGGCGGTGCTGGACACACACTTCTATGACTTTAATCCTGGTCGTGCGGGCTGATGTAACCCGCTTGCATGGATACGGAGAGTGGCAACACAGGAACATTTAAAGCCGCGCTATCGCTTTTCCGTAAACCACAGCATCGACATGCTCAGCAGCAGGAATACCCCCGTCATCGCCGAGGCGCTGAGGAACGGCTGCCAGTCGTTGAGCGCGCCCAGATTGGCGAACAAGCGCCCGACGAAGTGGAACACCAGGCCGAGCACGATGCCCATGAATATCATCGCGCCGACTCCTCCCGAGCGCCGATGATAAGACGCGAACGGCAGCGCCAGCAGCATCATCACCATCAATGCAAAGGGGTAAACCAGCTTGTTCCACATGGCGATCTCATAGCGCGAGCTTTGTTGGCGGTTATCCTTCAGGTGGCGCGTATACACGTTCAGGTCATAGGCGGACATTTGCTCCGGCACCACCAGTAGCACGTTCAGGATGCCCGGGTTTAGCGCCGAGCGCCATTCCTGGCTCGGGGTGGCATTGACGCTGATTCCCTGTTTGCCGAACCGCGTATCCACTACATCATCAAGTTTCCAAAGCCCCTGCTCGATAAAAGTTGCCCGTTTGGCATTGGTGATTTTCTGTAAGTGATAGGTCTCATCGAATTGGTAGATATTGATATTCGACAAACTGGTGTCCGGCAACACATCTTTGATGTTCACAAAACTGTGTTCATCCTTGACCCACACGCCGGAGCGGAACTCCTTGAGCGTGATCGGGGCATTTTGGGCTTTCAGGCGCAATTGCTGCGCCATCCGCTCGCAGGGCGGGGCGACGAACTCGCTGAAGACAAAGCTCAATATCGCCAACGGCAATGCAATCTTGAACAACGCGCCGATCATTTGCCACAGCGACGCGCCCGAAGCCCTGTAAATGACCAGCTCGGAGCTGGCGGCCATCTGCACCAGCGCAAAAATGGTGCCCACCAGCACCGCCACCGGAAACAATTCATAGACATGGCCCGGAATGGTCAGCGCCACGAACAACAACACATAGCCCATGTGATATTTCTGGTTCCCCATCACGTTCAGCTCATGGATCAGATCCAGGAAAGCGAACAGCGCGATGAGTGCGGCGAACACCAGCGCGACGCTGAGATAGATTTCACGTCCGAGATAGCGCGTCAGCAGGTTCATGGCGAAGGTATTTCAGCGTGCGTTTTTTTTGAAAACAGCCTGCGCGGCGAAAACAGCGTCATGCGGCGATAAAACATCAGCAGGATTATCGCCAGCATCACCGCATGGATGCCCCACAGCCCGATGCCGGGGGACAGCTTGCCATGTCCGACCCACGCGTTGGTCACGCTGATCATGTTGTTGTAAAGCATATACAGCACGATGGCCAGGATGAGATTGATCGAGCGGCCCGCGCGCGGATTGACGTAGCTCAAGGGGATCGCCAGCAAGGCGAGCAGCGCCGCACTGATCGGCAAACCGAGCCGCCATTCGAGCTCCGCGAGGTGCCATGTCGTGCGGCTTTGCCACAGGTCGGCCGTCGACATTTGGCGCGCCATGGGTTCCGCCTGTTTCGGGGGAGGGCTGTCGATGCGGATCGCATAGCGTTTGAATTCCACGATGCGATAATCGCGCTGCCCGGGCGTGCCTTCATAGCGCGTGCCGTTGAGCAATACCAGGAAGCGGTCGCCGTTCGGCAATGTTTCCTGCAACCCTTGCCGCGCAATCATCGTGCCGAGCTTGCCGTTCTGCTCGGACTGCACGAAGATGTTTCCGACACGGTTGGAATCCATGCTGACATTTTCGATGAAATATACCCGGTCGGCCTGCTTCGACTCGCGGAACGTGCCGGGTATTGCGGCGGCCACATCGTCGCGGTTTTCCAGCTTGTGCTTGAATTCGCCGGCTTTTTTCAACGCCCAGGGCGAGAGCACTAGGCTGAGCGATGCGATCAGCAATACCACCGGCACCGCATACCACAAGACCGGGCGTATCCAGCGCGTCAGCCCGACACCCGCGCAAAACCACACGGCCATCTCGCTGTCGCGATAGCAGCGCGACAAGGTCAGCAGGACAGATATGAACAGGCTGATGGAAAGCAGCACGGGCAGGTAATTGATGGCGCTGAAGCCGAGCAGCGCCAGCACACCATCCACCGCAATCTTTCCGCTGACCGCATCGCTTAACAGGCGTATCAACTGGCTGACCACGACGATGCCGATCAATAACACGAATACCAGCAATCCGTTGCTGACGAACTCGCCCACCAGGGCGCGATGGAAAATGCCCATGCGGAACGGCTTTGACTTTATACGGCGAGTTTGCGGATAATCGGACATTGTGAAACGGATCATTCTATTTAAGGAGCAACGCGTGGAATTTAGCATAAAACAAGGCAGCCCGGAAAAACAGCGCGGCAGTTGTGTGGTGGTTGGCGTATATGAAGGCGGAAAGCTTTCGGCGGCGGCGCAATTGCTCGACAAGGCGGCAGCGCGCCAGTTGAGCGGCATCATTGCGCGCGGCGACATGGACGGCAAAACCGGCAGCGCGCTGATGCTGCATCGCATCGCCAACATTGCCGCCGACCGCGTATTGCTGATCGGCCTCGGCAAGGACGACGGGTTTTCGGCAAAGCAATTCCTCGATGCGACGCGCGATGCCTGCAACATCCTGCAAAAGACCGCTTGCAAGGATGCCGTTTTTTATTTCGGCGACCTTGCCACCCAAGACCGCGACGAGGCTTGGAGAATCAAACAGATCGTGCTGCTCGCCGCCGAGTCCGGCTACCGTTGCGACCAGCTTAAAAGCAAGCCGGCGGATGCCCCGAAACTGCAAAAGATCATTCTGGGTTGCATCGGCAAGCCGGGCAGCACGGCACAGGCTGCCCTCGGCCAGGCCGTAGCCATCACACATGGCATGAAACTGGCCAAGGATCTCGGAAACTTGCCCGGCAACATCTGCACCCCGACCTACCTTGCCGCCAAGGCGCTGGCGCTGGGCAAGGCACACAAGAGCATCAAGACCACCGTGCTGGAAGAGAAGGACATGCAGAAGCTGGGCATGGGCTCGTTCCTTTCCGTTACGCGCGGCAGCGAACAGCCCGCCAAACTGATCGCGATGGAATATCACGGCGCGGACAAGAAGCAGAAACCCATCGTGCTGGTCGGCAAGGGCATCACCTTCGACTCGGGCGGTATCTCGCTCAAGCCGGGCGCCGAAATGGACGAGATGAAATATGACATGTGCGGCGCGGCCAGCGTGCTCGGCACCATGCAGGCCATCGCCGAGATGGGGCTGAAGCTCAACGTGGTCGGCGTGATCCCTGCCTGCGAGAACCTGCCCAGCGGCAAAGCCACCAAGCCGGGCGACATCGTCACTTCCATGTCGGGGCAGACCATCGAGATACTCAACACCGATGCGGAAGGCCGCCTCATCCTGTGCGACGCACTCACTTATTCCGCCAAATTTCAGCCGGACACCGTGATCGACATCGCCACGCTCACCGGCGCCTGCGTCATCGCGCTGGGACATGTCGCCAGCGGGCTGTTCAGCAGCGAAGACAAACTCGCACAAGAGTTGCTCAAGGCGGGCGAGCAAACGCACGACCGCGCCTGGCAACTGCCGTTGTGGGAAGACTATCAACCGCTGCTGGACAGCAATTTCGCAGACATGCAGAACATCGGCGGACGCGCGGGCGGCACCATCACCGCCGCCTGTTTCCTGTCCCGGTTCACCAAGGACTACCGCTGGGCGCACCTGGATATCGCCGGAACCGCCTGGAAATCCGGCAAGGAGAAGGGCGCGACCGGACGACCCGTGCCGTTGCTCACGCAGTACCTCATCAACCGCGCGGCGCAGAAGTGACCAAGATAGATTTCTACACCGGCTCCACCGACAAGCTGCGCACCGCTTGCCAGTTGAGCCACAAGGCCATGCAGAACGGCGTGCGTACGATTATCAGCGCACACGATGTTGCGATCGCCGACGCGCTGGATAAACTGCTGTGGCATTACCCTCCCACGGCCTTTATCCCGCATTGCCGCACTGATGCCGCCGAAGCCGGGCAAATGAATGTCTTGCTCAGCCATGGCAGCGACAGATTCCCTCACCACGATCTGCTGATCAGCCTGCACAACGAATGCATGCCGTTTTTCAGCCGTTTCGAGCGTGTCATAGAGATTGTCGGCAACGATGCGGAAGACAGCCTCCTCGGGCGCGAGCGCTTCAAGTTTTACCGGGAGCGCGGCTATGAGTTGCGCCATTTCGATCTGGCCAATATCGACCCGCCCAATAATTAAGCCATCCGGCATACAGAAGATATGGCACCGTCACCAGATAACAGCTTGCCGGACAATTTGCCCTTGCTGACCCAGGTGGTGGAGGCGGATACGCCGGACGATTTGCCCACGCTTACCGATATTGTTCCGGATGATTCTGTAGATACCCAAAGCCCTGCAGCACAAGAAAGCAAGGCCGAGGCTCCCATGGAAACACCTGACGGCGAACCCCGTAGCCAGCAAGCTGCCATTCCGGCACCGCGTGTGCTGGGCGAGGAGGAATTGCAGCAGGTATTGCATTATCTCGAAGCGCACATCGAAACCATTCTTCCTGAACCCGTTGCTCCTTTACAGCGTTTGTTTCGTGAGGAGGAATTGCAGCAGATATTGCATTATCTCAAGGCGCACATCGGCGCCATCCTGCCCGAGCCTGTTGCTCCGCCGCCGCGTGTGCTGGGCGATGACGAATTGCAGCAGGTATTGCGTTATCTCGATGCGCATATCGACACCATTCTTCCCGAACCGGTTGCTCCGCCGCCGCGTGCACTGGGCGAAGATGAATTGCAGCAGGTATTGCATTATCTCGAGGCACACATTGAAACCATCCTGCCCGAGCCGGTTGCTCCACCGCCGCGTGCGCTGGGTGAGGAGGAGTTGCAGCAGATATTGCATCGCCTTGAAGCGCACGTCGAAGCCATGCTGACAAGCAAGCTCAGCCTCCATTTCGAAAAACTGCGCGAGGCGCTGAACGCGCATCTCGATTCCAAGATTCAATAGGCTGTATTGCCTCTGACTTGAGGCCAAACACACAGCTTTCCGGGTTTCATCTTTCAGGTTGAGGCTTCAATCGGGCAATGGCCTGTCAATATCGCCCCATCAATCCGTTATAATCGCACCCTTTCCCACAGCATCAATCGAATAGCACAAATCAAACAGCAAATGCACTGACATGGAACTCGCAAAAAGTTTTGAACCCAAGGAAATCGAATCGCGCTGGTACCCGAAGTGGGAGCAATCCGGCCATTTCAAGGCCGGGTTAGACCCGGACAAGACCGACAACTTCTGTATCCTGCTGCCGCCGCCCAACGTGACCGGCACGCTGCATATGGGGCACGGCTTCAACCAGACGCTGATGGACGCGCTGACGCGCTACCACCGCATGCGCGGCGACAACACCCTGTGGCAACCCGGTACCGACCACGCGGGCATCGCCACGCAGATCGTCGTGGAGCGCCAGCTCGACGCGCAGGGGATTTCGCGCCACGACCTCGGTCGCGAGAAGTTTATCGAGAAAGTCTGGGAATGGAAGGAATATTCCGGCAACACCATCACCCAGCAGATGCGCCGCCTCGGCACCTCGCCGGACTGGTCGCGCGAACGCTTCACGATGGATCCCGGTTTGAACAAGATCGTCACCGAAACTTTCGTGCGCCTGTTCAACGAAGGCCTGATCTATCGCGGTAAGCGGCTGGTGAACTGGGACCCGAAACTGCACACCGCCGTGTCCGACCTGGAAGTGGTGCAGGAGGAAGAAGACGGCTTCATGTGGCACATCCGCTATCCGTTGGCCGAGCCGGACAACGTAAAAGGCCTCACCCACCTGACCGTCGCGACCACCCGCCCCGAGACCATGCTCGGCGACGTCGCGGTGATGGTGCACCCCGAAGACGAGCGCTACAAGCACCTGATCGGCAAGAAGGTAAAACTGCCGCTGTGCGGGCGCGACATCCCGATCATCGCCGACGACTATGTGGACAAGGAATTCGGCACCGGTTGCGTGAAGGTCACGCCCGCGCACGACTTCAACGACTACGCGGTGGGGCAGCGCCACAAGCTGGAAATGATTTCCATTCTCACGCTGGATGCCAAAATTAACGAGCATGCGCCAAGACAATACCGGGGACTTGATCGTTTTGTCGCGCGCAAACAGATCGTCGCTGACCTCGAAGCCGCAGGCCTGTTTGAAAAAGCAGACAAGCACAAACTCAAAGTGCCGCGCGGAGACCGCACTGGCGTGGTGATCGAACCGATGCTCACCGACCAGTGGTTTGTTGCGATGAGCAAGCCGGGCAAGGAAGGTAAATCCATCACTGAACAGGCGCTGGAATGCGTCGCCAGCGGCGAGATAAAGTTCGTTCCTGAAAACTGGGTCAACACCTACAACCAGTGGCTGAACAACATCCAGGACTGGTGTATCTCGCGCCAACTCTGGTGGGGGCACCAGATTCCGGCCTGGTACGGCGTGAACGGCGAAGTGTTCGTCGCACACGACGAGGCAGAAGCGCGCCGCCTCGCGGACAACGCGGGCTATGCCGGACAGCTCGACCGCGATGCCGACGTGCTCGACACCTGGTTCTCGTCCGCGCTGTGGCCGTTCTCCACGCTGGACTGGACGCCGGACTATCCGCAGAAATCCAACCCCGCGCTCGACCTGTACCTGCCCTCGTCGGTGCTGGTCACCGGCTTCGACATCATCTTCTTCTGGGTGGCGCGCATGGTGATGATGACCAAGCACATTACCGGCAAGATTCCGTTCCGCGACGTGTACGTGCACGGCCTGATCCGCGATGCGGAAGGGCAGAAGATGAGCAAGTCGAAGGGCAACGTGCTCGATCCTATTGATCTTATCGACGGCATCGCACTCGATGAACTGGTGAAGAAACGCACCAGCGGCCTGATGAACCCGAAGCAGGCGGAGCAGATCGAGAAGCGCACGCGCAAGGAGTACCCGAACGGCATCCCGGCGTTCGGCACCGATGCGTTGCGCTTCACCTTCGCCTCGCTCGCTTCGCCGGGGCGCGACATCAAGTTCGACATGCAGCGCTGCGAGGGCTACCGCAACTTCTGCAACAAGCTGTGGAACGCCACGCGTTTCGTGCTGATGAACTGCGAGAGCAAGGACTGCGGGCTGACCGAGCACAGCAAAGACAACTGCCACAGCGGCTATCTCGATTTTTCGCCCGCCGACCGCTGGATCACCAGCCAATTGCAGCGCGTCGAGGACGAGGTGGCGAAACATTACGCCGACTACCGCTTCGACCTGCTGGCCAAGGCGATCTACGAGTTCGTATGGGACGAATACTGCGACTGGTATGTGGAGTTGGCGAAGGTGCAACTCAGCTCCCCTCTCCCTAACCCTCTCCCGCAAGCGGGCGAGGGGACGAACGATGTCACGCCTGAGCGTGACAAATCTTCAATTCTTGCGCAACAGCGCGCCACGCGGCGCACCTTGGTGCGCGCGCTGGAAACTACGCTGCGTCTCGCGCATCCGCTGATCCCATTCATCACCGAAGAGCTCTGGCAGAAGGTCGCGCCGGTCGCCGGCCGCGGCAAGGGTGACGGTTCGGAATCGCTGATGCTGCAAGACTACCCGCGCGCCGACCTGACGCGTTGCGACGAAAAATCCGAGGCGTGGGTGGCGATGCTGAAGTCGATGGTCAATGCCTGCCGCAGCCTGCGCGGTGAGATGAGCCTTTCGCCCGCGCAGCGCGTTCCACTTATTGCGGCAGGAGATGCCGACGCGCTCGCCACTTTTGCGCCCTATATCGCCAGCCTCGCCAAGCTCAGTGAAGTGCAGGTTGTGGCCGAGCTGCCAAGCGGCGATGCGGCGGTCGCTATCGTCGGCAGCTTCAAACTGATGCTGAGAGTGGAAATCGACGTTGCCGCCGAACGCGAGCGGCTGGACAAGGAGATCGCGCGCCTGCAAGGCGAAGTAGCAAAAGCAAAAGCCAAGTTGTCGAACGCCAGCTTCGTGGATCGCGCGCCCGCCGCCGTGGTGGAGCAGGAGCGCAAGCGCATGGAAGGCTTCAGCGCGACGCTGGTGCAGTTGCAGGCGCAGCGGAAGAAGCTTGGTTAATGGATTAATCAGTCCACGAAAAACACGAAACTCACGAAATAAAAACCAATCTTCGGCGGGATGCTTTCGTGCCTTTCGTGCTTTTCGTGGATAATCGTTTTTGAAGTTTAAGCGCGTCGGCGGATCAGGAACACGAATTCGCCGTTCTCTTCGGTTGAGGCCAGTAATTCGTTGCCGGTCTGGCGGCAAAACTCCTCGAAATCCTTAGGGGCTCCCCTGTCGGTCGCGACTATCCTGAGCACCTGTCCGCTGCTCATCTGCGACAGGGATTTTTTGCTGCGCAAAATCGGCAGTGGGCAGGCCAATTGGCGCGCATCCAGTTCAACGTCGAAATTCATCATGCACCCGCCTGCAAATCAGCCGGTATCCGGACTGCATTGATCTTTCTGAAAACGGTTGTCATTTTTTACACCTCTGTATTTGCTCGACCCTGATGATTTTAATCTCTTCAGGTTCAATTTCCCGCCGCTCGTGGCGTAACGATTTTCGTAGGGTGGATTAAGCGCGTAGCGCGAATCCACCGAAGCAAATGGTGGATACACGCCTGCGGCGTTTTATCCACCCTACCCAATACCCCCCGCTGCTTGTGGCGGGGTAGTTTAACGCAAAAATGGTGTGCGAACGGCTCAAATTATTTGATGCGGCACGTCAATTCATGGATAATGCGCCCCGCTTGGCTGGAGCTAAAAATCCGGTGCAACAGAAATATTTATACCCTTGCCGGGGTGATGGAACTGGTAGACGTGCCGGACTCAAAATCCGGTGCCGCAAGGCGTGGGGGTTCGAGTCCCCCCCCCGGCACCACAAAACCCGGTTGACAGTGTCAACCGGATACCGTTGCAGCGCGTTATAGCTGCCGACACAGTAGTGTCAATAATGTCTATTAACCTACAATCGGAGTCTACAATGAGCAAACTGTTATCCGCACTGATCGCTGCCGTATTCGCTGCTGTTTCCTTCACCGCTGTTGCTGCTGACGCTGCAAAGGCTGCTGCACCTGCTGCTGCCGCTACGCCTGCCAAGGCAGAGGCGAAGAAAGAAGAAGCAAAGCCTGCTGCCAAGGCAGAAGAAAAGAAGGAAGAAGCCAAGCCTGCAAAGAAAGAAAAGAAGGCAAAAAAAGCAAAGAAGGCTGACGCTGCTGCCAAGTAATACGCATGTATTTGAAATAAGGCAGGGGCGACCCTGCCTTTTTTGTTTTGGTAGAATTGAGAGCCTATTTCAGCAGGTTTCATACCCCGCGTTGGGTCTGGGCATGGATGAATGCAAGGCGCGGCGCGCAGCCAATGGTCATTCCATTGGCAAGCGGTGCAACGCCGCAGACGCCGTGCCCAGACCCAACCCGAAGGGCCGCTTGCCTGCGGGTGCCTTGCGGTTGCTTGTGGAGAATGACTACACTGCGCAGCCCGCGCCTTGCACTGCATCCCGCAGGCAAGCGGCGCGGGGTATGAAACCTACTGAATAGGCTCTAATAATGATTTGGAAACCGAACGTCACCGTTGCCGCCGTCATCGAGCGCGATGGGAAATTTCTGCTGGTCGAGGAGGAAACCTCGGAAGGGGTGCGCTTCAACCAGCCTGCCGGGCATCTCGAGGCCGACGAATCGCTGCTGGACGCAGTAGCGCGCGAAGTGCTGGAAGAGTCGGCGTATTCCTTTACCCCGCAGCATCTGCTCGGCGTTTACCGATGGCACTCGTCGGGATCGGATACGACCTATCTGCGTTTCGCCTTTACCGGCACCATCACCGGGCACGATGCGTCCCGGAAGCTGGATACCGGCATCCTGCAAGCCTTGTGGCTGACGCCCGATGAAATCCGCGCGACCAAAGAACGGCATCGCAGCCCGCTGATTTTGCGCTGCATCGAAGATTACCTCGCGGGCAAACGCTACCCGCTTGACCTGTTGGTTCACTATGGCTAGCGAGCCGCCTCGCTTCCCTCTCTCTAACTCTCTGAGTGAGACAACTAGCCATTCGACTAGGCTGCATACAGCCGCAGCCAAGTCGCTGGTTATCCCGCTTGCGGGAGAGAGGACGAACGAGAAGTGGGGTATGCAGGCAATCCGCGAAGCGGATGCTCGCAAAAGCAATCGTAAATCCCGCATTGTCGTCGGCATGTCAGGCGGCGTCGATTCCTCGGTCGCCGCGCTGTTGCTCAAACAGCAGGGTTACGACGTGATCGGCCTGTTCATGAAAAACTGGGAAGACGACGACAACAGCGAGTACTGTTCGTCGCGCCAGGACTTGCTGGATGCGGTATCGGTGGCCGACACCATCGGCATCCCGATTGAGGCGGTGAATTTTTCCGCAGAATACAAGGAGCGCGTGTTCAGCTACTTTCTGCGCGAATACCAGGCCGGGCGTACGCCCAACCCGGACATCCTGTGCAATTCGGAAATCAAGTTCAAGGCATTTCTCGATCACGCGATCCAGCTCGGCGCGGACGTTATCGCCACCGGGCATTATGCGCAGGTGCGCGAGGCGGACGGCCAGTTTCAGTTGCTCAAGGCAGTTGACGACAGCAAGGATCAGAGCTACTTCCTGTACCGGTTGAGCCAGGCGCAATTGGGCCATGCGATGTTCCCGCTCGGCAAATTATTGAAGTCCGAAGTGCGCGCGATCGCCAGGCAGCATGGACTGCCCAACCATGCCAAGAAAGACAGTACCGGCATCTGCTTCATCGGCGAACGCCCGTTCCGCGAATTTCTCAACCGTTACTTGCCTACCTCTCCCGGACAGATGGTCACACCGGAAAGCAATATAGTCGGTCAGCACATCGGGCTGTCGTTCTACACTATCGGCCAGCGACAAGGGTTGGGGATTGGCGGAGCGAAGGATGCGTCCGGCGAACCGTGGTTCGTGGCAGGCAAGGACATGGCGAACAACCGCCTGATCGTGGTGCAGGGGCACGACCATCCCGCGCTGCTCAGCAACCGGCTGACCGCGCTGGACAGCCACTGGATCGGCGGCACGGTGCTGCCGCTGCTCAACCACCCCTACGCCGCCAAGACGCGCTACCGGCAAGCCGATGCACCGTGCCGCCTTACTGCGCTGGATGGCGACCGTTGTTCGTTCGAATTCGATCAGCCGCAATGGGCGGTTACGCCGGGGCAATCGGTAGTGCTCTACGATGGCGAAATCTGCTTGGGCGGCGCGATCATCGAACAAGGGCGGGGCTGATTCGCGTAAAATACGATTTTTAACCGTAGGGTGGGCTGCACCCGCAAGGGGTAGGCCGTGGTTGTAAAGCCGCTAAAGCGGCAACAACCTCGCTCTGCCCACCATGTCGGGCGCAGCCCGACCTACGAATAAATTTTTGCAGGGCTCGTCATGACCACACTCACCCAGCTCACCGCCCTCTCCCCGCTCGACGGGCGCTACCACGGCAAGGTGGACGCCTTGCGCGGCTACTTCAGCGAATTCGGCCTGATCCGTTTCCGCGTGCTGATCGAGATCGAATGGCTGAAGGCGCTCGGCGCGCAATCGGACATCCCTGAAATCGCACCTTTTTCCGCCGCGACCATCGCACAACTGGATGCGCTCAATACGAACTTCAGCGAGGGCGACGCCGCCGCGATCAAGTCCATCGAGGTAACCACCAACCATGATGTCAAGGCCGTCGAGTACTGGCTGCGCGACAAACTGTCCGGCAATCCGGAAGTTGCGAAGGCGCTGGAATTCATCCATTTCGCCTGCACCTCGGAAGACATCAACAACCTCAGCCACGCGCTGATGCTCAAGGGTTCGCGCGAAGCGGTGCTGTTGCCCGCGCTGCGAGCATTGATCGAGCGCCTGAGAAACCTCGCGCACCAGCATGCCGACCTGCCGATGCTGTGCCGCACCCACGGGCAGACCGCCACGCCGAGCACGCTCGGCAAGGAGATGGCGAACGTGGCGCACCGCCTGCAACGCGCCGAACAGCGCCTCGCCGCAACGGAAATCCTCGGCAAGATCAACGGCGCGGTGGGCAACTACAACGCGCATCTGGCCGCCTATCCGGGCGTGGACTGGGAAGCCTTTGCGAAAAAATTCGTCGAGGCGCGTGGCATTGCCTTCAACCC
>JBAQCT010000116.1:0-31665 GCA_049294375.1 Gallionella sp.
TCGGTGATGGGGTGCAACATAAAAACCTCCGTGGTTTTGTCGTGTCGTAGGGGCGTATGGCATACGCCCTTGGGAAGGTGTGGGCGTAATGCCTTACGCCCCTACAATCGCATCAACACCATCGCCAAGCGGCAGTTTCTTGCGGGTAGTGGAGGTTTTTCGGCTTCATGTTCAAACGCGTTTTATCAGCGACAAGGCGGCGGATAAATTGGCGATCACCGCATCCGTATCCAGTGTCTCCACCGGTTCGCCATGATTATACCCATAAGGTACGCAGAATACCGGGCAACCGGCGGATCGTGCCGCGAGGGTGTCGTTCAGCGAGTCGCCGATCATCAATAACTGCTCGACTGGCAAGCCGAAAAATTTCGCCACATACAACAGTGGCAGCGGGTGCGGTTTCCTTTCCGGCAGCGTGTCGCCGGACACGACGATCTCGAAATACTTTGCCAGGCCGGTTCCTTCCAGCAACGGCCCGGTGAAACGCGATGCCTTATTGGTGATGCAGCTGAGGCGAAAACCCGCCGCGCGCATGGCATCCAGGCCTTCGATCACGCCATCATAGGGCTTGCTACCCAACAACAGTCCGGCGTAGTGTTTTTCGAAAATCGGCATGGCATGCTCGTACAACGCCGCATCCGGCGTAGCGTGCATTTCTCCGGTCAGCGCGCGCTTCACCAGCCAGCTCATGCCGTTGCCGATGTAGCTGGCCAGCAATTCCTGCGGCACGGGTGCGTAACCCATTTCAAGCAGCATACGGTTTGCCGCTTCCGCCAGTTGCGGCGCGGAATGCAGCAGCGTGCCATCGAGATCGACGACAATGGCGCGCACATTTACCGGTGCGGAAAATCTTCTGATGGTCGCGGCTTGTTGCATCAGTGATCAGCCTTCTTTTCGGCCTCGCTCTTACCCGGCTTGGTTGCAGCGGCGGCAGTCTGTTTTTCACCCTTGGCTACAGCCGTCTTTTCAACCGCTTTTTCAGCCGCAACCTTACCTTCGCTTTCAACGGCAACGGGTGCGCTTTTTGCCGTCACTTCATGGGTGCCAGCGGCGGAATTTTTACCCATACTGGGATCGATCACCTCATCCTCGATATCCCTTTCTGCCGCTTTCCAGCCTTTCAGTATCGCGGTCGGGCTTTGCGTCTCGTTCTCTTTCATGCAATTTTCTGGCGCTTTTTGCGAAACGCGGCAGGCGTAACCTATCGCTTCGGCATCGAGATTTTTCTGATCGGCTGCACCGGTTATCATGTCGCAACCGACCAGCGACAGGACAGCCACCAGAAGTATCGAACGGCTTGCAGATTGGCGGGAATGCATAATCACACCTTGGCGAGTTCGGCACGCAGCGCGGAAATCACGCTGTCATAACGATGCGGGTCGCTATCTTTGCCGGCGCCGAACACGGCTGAACCGGCCACAAAGGTATCGGCACCCGCCGCAGCCACTTCGCGGATGTTCGCAGGGCCTACACCACCGTCTATTTCCAGGCGGCAGCTATAGCCGCCCGCATCGATCATCTTGCGCACCTTTCGTGCCTTATCCAGCACAAAAGGGATGAATTTTTGCCCACCAAAACCGGGGTTCACCGACATCAGCAGCACCATATCCAGTTTCGGCAGCGTGTATTCCAGCACATCCAGCGGTGTGGCAGGATTGAACACCAAGCCGGCTTTGCAGCCATTCTCCTTGATCAGTCCGATGGTGCGGTCGATGTGCTCGGAGGCTTCCGGATGGAAGGTGATGTAGGTCGCGCCGGCCTTGGCAAAATCGGGGATGATGCGATCCACCGGCTTCACCATCAGGTGCACGTCAATCGGTGCGGTCACGCCATGCTTGCGCAGGGCTTCGCATACCACCGGGCCGATGGTCAGGTTGGGAACGTAATGGTTGTCCATCACATCGAAGTGCACTATGTCCGCGCCGGAAGCGAGAACATTATCGACCTCCTCGCCCAGCCTGGCAAAGTTGGCAGAAAGAATACTCGGGGCGATCAGATACATGATATGACCCTTCAATCAAATTCAAATACTAGGTGCGTATTCTAACCGAATACTTCCGGGGTTGGCGGGTGGTGGTGGGGAGGCGACCGAAGTACAACTCAGTATGTCGGCTTGGTAGCATCCCAGCGCATTCGGTGGGATTCTAGAGCAGTTCGATTGCGCTTTCAACAATCGAACTCGCGACCTACCGCACTAATTCTGCCACCCGTTGCTTGCCCGCCAGTTCAAACGTAATTCAATCCGGCCTGCCACAGAGTCCAATACCGGCAGCAGAAATTCCCGCAGATCGGCAATCACTGCGGCCAGTGGCATCTGTTCAAGTGCATTCTTGCCCAGGAATGCCTGCCACTGCTTTCCCTTCTGGGCATCGTTGATGAACTCGTCAGTTAACCCGATGGGTGCTCCCTGCGGGATAGATGTGCTCCGACGCTCGAAGGTTGCCGCGACCGCCTGCGATAGCAATGAGCCATCGAAGTCAGAATGCTTCGCCAACACCCAGAGGTCAAAGAAATCTTTCATCCGGGTGTTTTGCATGCCGAGGGATGTCAGTGCCTCCAATTTTTCCGCGACGACTGTGTAACGGGGGTACGCCCGGAGTTGTGGTTCGGGCATACCGGACAAAATGATTGGGTAACGCACATCCTCCGGGCCGGGCACGACCGCATCGCCGAACCCGACATCGATCTGTACGGGGCAGCGGGCACTATCCAGTAAACCCATCAACTTGACGCGGACGCCAGCGTAGTTTGCTTCCTTGCGTATCTCGGCAGCCTTCACCGAATCGGGCTGGAACACGATGCCGTCTTCGACCTCAATGCGGCTGATGCCACGAAATACATCTTCCAGATGAGGAATCTCGGCTGATCCAAAACCAAGGAGATCGGCATCATGAGTCGGTCGATGGGGCACGTCGAACCACAGATCGAACAACAACGCCCCCTTGAGTAGAAACTGGTCATGTTGCTCCGAAATGCTCAGACGATAGAGTATGCGCTCCAAGGCATATCGGGTCAGCAGCAGGTTGTAGTCCAGTTTCTCGGCCCGAGCCTTGTTGAGCAGTCGGTCACGGATGGATGCCCCAATATTCCGAATACTCATGCGAGGCTCTCCAGATAGGGGCGCATCACGTTGGCCACTCGGCAGACTTTGGCGTTACGCCAGATATCCTCGCTTGTCATTCGCTTCTCGCGCCAAGCTTCACGCAGAGCCTCTAGGGCGACATCCAGTCCTATCTTGTTACGGTATTTGAAACAATCGGCGACGGTCTTGGCAACGCCCGTTACGCGGACGTTCACACCATCCACGACGTGCTCCTCGACTCCTTCGGTAAGTGCTGCACCGGAGAAGCGAACGACGCGTAGCGGCGGATAATCCAGCTTCGGCGCGATGGACTTGTTTTCAATGGCCAGCCACACCTCGAACGGAGCTTGAGTCGTCAGTCCATGAAACCGTAGTGCCGAGAGCAGACAGACGATACCCTTGGGCACTCGACGCGCCACTTCTGCCAGAGAACCGTTGGCTGATACCTCACGACCGGGCAGCCCGTAAAGTCCTCGCCCTACCCGCTCTAGCTGCCCGTGTCGGACGGCACGAGTCAGGGAAACCCTCGGGATTCCCATCGGCGCCAGATCACAGGAGCGGAGAAGCCCTTGGGATTGCGCCAGATTGATTAGCCTATCGGCAACATTATCCATGCCGTGCATTATGTTCCATAATATAGGTATATGTCAATATCTACCGATGTATAGGAACACGCGTACCTTGCACTCCAAAAAAGGCATTGTCCACATCAACCCACCGAAACGACCTCCAACGAAACCAGAAATAGTGAATGCGCGTCCAGCGTCCGATGCCGGGTATATTTGAAATCCATCAGCGTGCTCACGTACGTTCCATACCTTTTTCGTATGGAGCACGTCATGACAATCAAGCGGTGTGCAGCCTGCAAGGGCGAATTCAGGCCACGACTGTTATCTCTGAGTGCCCCACCAGTGCCCCACGGATGAAATAAAAAAGGCCTGCATCTCTGCAAGCCTTTATGTTTAGTGGTGGAGACGAGGAGGATCGAACTCCCGACCTTCGCATTGCGAACGCGACGCTCTCCCAGCTGAGCTACGTCCCCATATTACAACCGGATGCTAAACAGAAATTAGCTTTTTGGGAAGCGCCAACTCGCCTGCATTCCAAAAACTATGCAACCTCTTTCATATTTTCATTCCACGGCGCGACCTTGAACAGCAGCAGCATCCCCGGCAGCGCCAGCACGGCGCACAGCAGGAAGAACCCCGTCCAGCCCATGGCCTCGACCAGCCAGCCGGTGGCCGCATTGGCGAAGGTGCGCGGCACCGCCATCAGGCTGGTAAACAGCGCAAACTGGGTAGCGGTGTAGGCCGGATGCGTGGAGCGCGCGATGAAGGCGACGAAGGCGACGGTGCCCAGCCCCACGCCCAGCGCTTCGAGGCCGATCACGATGGCGAGCTGGGCAAGTTCCACGGCGGTGATTTCGCTGTGGTGCCCCACCGAGGCCAGCCAGGCGAAACCGAAAATGGAAACCACTTGCACGACGCCGAACAGCCATAACGCCCGGTTGATGCCGATTTTCACCATCCACAGGCCACCGAGCAGGCCGCCGATCACGGCGGGCCACAGCCCGGCATTCTTGGCGATCAGCCCGATCTGGGTCTTGGAAAAACCCATGTCCATGTAAAACGGCGTGGCCAGCGCGGTGCACATGCTGTCGCCGAGCTTGTAAAAGAACAGGAACGCGAGAATCAGCAGCGCGCTGTGCCAACCTTTGCGCGTGATGAACTCGTGGAACGGCTCGACCACCGCTTCGCGCAGCGTCTTCGGCGGCGATGCGCGATGCGGTTCCTGCACCAGCAGCGTCATGATTACGCCGGGCAGCATGAACAGCGCGGTGATGATGAATACCGTGCTCCACGGCAGGAAATCAGCGAGGATCAGCGACAGCGACCCCGGCACCAGCCCGGCGATGCGGTAGGCGTTCACGTGAACCGCGTTGCCCAGCCCCAGCTCGACATCGCTCAACAACTCGCGGCGGTAGGCATCCAGCACAATGTCCTGCGTCGCGCTGAGAAAGGCGAGCAGCGTGGCGATCCACGCGATGACATGCAGATCGCTCTGCGGCGAGAACGCGCCCATCGACGCGATCACCGCCAGCAGGCCGAGCTGGGTCAGCAGCATCCAGCCGCGCCGCCGCCCGAGCACCGGCACGACATAGCGGTCGAGCAGCGGCGACCACAGAAATTTCCAAGTGTAGGGAAACTGGATCAGCGCGAACAGGCCGATGGTCTTGAGATCGACCTGCTCGCTGCGCAGCCAGGCGGGCACGAGGTTGAACAGCAGGTACAGCGGCAACCCCGAGGCGAAGCCGGTGAACACGCAGATCAGCATGCGGCGGGTGAAAAGTTGTTGCCAGACGGTCATATGGAGCCTTATCCCTTTCCCGATTTTTTATTGTCGAGTTTCTTCTTCGCATTTTCGACCTGCTTCACGCTTTGCGCGGGTATCGGTAAATTCTCCGGCATGGTGCCGCCCAACTCCTTGATGGTCTGACGCACTTTCTGCCCCACTTGGTAATGCGCCTGATTGGCGCGCTGCTTGCCGCGTATGTTTTCCCGCTTCAGCTTCTCTTCCGCCTGCGTGGCGCGGAACAGGTTGGCCGCCAGTTCGGTACTCCCCATGTGGTCGAGTATCTTCTGGCTTTTCTTCAGCCCCTTGCGGGCATGGATGTCCTTCGCGCCCAAACCGCCATACAAACCCTTATAACCGTGATCCTGAAAAATGGCGTAATCCAGGCTGGTTTCCACCCCGGCATCTTTCGCTGCCGCAGCGAGATATTTGTTGTGCTCGGCCAACTCGTTGCGTATCGCCAAACGCTTTTCATCTTCCGACAGGCGCGCAAACTTCTCGTCGTCATTCAATTCCTGCCGACGCGTCTGCATCGCAAAATAAGTTTGCCCGTTGGCGATCACCGGTTTGGAAGGATCGCCATTCTGCACAATCAGGTAGCAGGCATAACGCGACAGCCTGACATCGGGCAACTCGCGCTTCGCGCCGGAGCCGATATCGACCATTTCGAGGATATCCTCGAAATGGTCTGCCACCGCATGGCCGCTGTTCAGGCAGGCATCGCGCGCGCGCTCGATGACCGGCTGAAAGTGGCGGTACTCCGAATATTCCAGCACCTTGGCGAGCGTGCGTGCAGACCAGAATTCGTTGCCTGCCGCATCTTGCTGGCGGATGCTCTCAAAAGTGGCGTGATGCTGGTTGGCAATGCGCTTGGCGTTCATGGCATATCTCCGGTAGTGGTGTCGAAGGCTAATGTGGGCAGGCGAGTAAGGGCAGTTGCAGGTGTTCCTGACTCATTATCAAGGGCTGTTTATACCAGTACCACCGTATTGAAATCGCCCGCCGCCACGGCGTTCATGTAGGCGAGGATCAGGTCTTTGGTGAGAAATCGCCCGTGCGCTTTTTCGTCCTGTTCACGCACGATGGGGAAGGTGTCGAGAATGTAGGCCGCGTCGTCGCGGTTGATGCCGTAGAGATGGAAGAACAGCGCATCCAGCCGCGCCAGGCGGTGGCGGCGGTCGTTTTCATCCCATTTGAACGGAGCGCCGTCGTAGCCGAGGTCGCGCGCGAAGGGCGCGAGGTCGTGCGCGGTGTATGACAGGCGCAGCACTTCGCCGCGCACGAAGTCGGAGATTTTGGTTTTGCCCAGCGTCTGCTCGAACTGTTCGGGGTGAATCAGCGGGAGTTGTTCGACGATGTACCAGTTGAGATGAGTTGACTGTACTTTCTGCCGAGCAATATAGTCGAAAGCAAGGGCGTTGAAATTGGCTAGCAACAAGGGTGCACATGCGGCATACCCTGCATTACTTTCCAGCTCCGGCAATACCAAAGGAAGCGTATTACCTGCGGCTACCATTGGGATCACTGCTGCAATCACGGTACGCATGTCGGTGGTTCTAGCAATGTCGCGAAAGCAGATTGCCCACGATCTGTGCTCATTTTCCGGCACGTCACTTTCCGATATCCAATACTGCGGCGTGGCATAGCGATCGGGCAGAGCCTTTTCAGCAGCGGTCAAATTGGAACTCAAAGCCGCGTTGTGCAGATTCTCTTCGTTGGTCGTGACATGTGATGAGCGGTGGTCATAGTTGTAAATCATCCGCCCGACATACAGCGGCACCGCTTCCGCCTCGCCCTTCTTCCAGCGGTTCATGCCGACCGGATACCAGCCTTGCGCTTCCAGTTCGTCGCGCCGCTTGAACAAACCGGAGTCGTTGGTCATATCAAACATGCGGCAATAGCGCACGGGCCAAACCTTAATCCCTCCCGGCCTCCCCTTGTCAGGGGAGGAGATCATCGCTCCCTCCCCTGACAAGGGGAGGGCTGGGGAGGGGTTGGCTTTCTGATGCAGACACAGCACCGGCTGCCTGCGGTAGATCGCGGTGGTGATATCGGCATCACGTTGGTTACGAAATACCGGTGCACCACCAGTATTTGGATTTACCAAAGAAAAAATCTCTGGTGACAGTTTTACTGAGCGTGCAGGATCATCCAGTTCATAGGTGTGCCTTATAAAAAAAGCACTGCGGATGTGCTTGAATTTCTTTCTAAGCCCACCAAACACAATGATGCAAAATTTATCCCTGCTCTCCACATCTGGGAAGAAATATTTATTCTCAAAGTCGTAAAGTATGGCAAGTCTTGTAGCATTTTCACTATCATCAACAGTTTCAGAATGCGTCAACATTTCAAAAAAACCTGACGATCCTTTTCCACTCGCTATGCCAATGGGAGTTAAAAGCCCAACAATTCCGTTAGGCTTGACTAGAGAACTTGCCCGTTCGACGAACAATGAATACAGGTTGGTGTCGCCGCCGGAGAGCAGCGGGTAGTCGCCGCAATCCCGTGCGACACGACTGCCCGCCTCGGCGGAAGCCTGCGCGGCGAGGTAGTCCTGCCACAGCGGGTCGTTATTTTTCTCCAGTTCCGCGATGAGTTTCTTGCGGTCGGCGGCGCGCGCGGCTTTGGCGATTTCCGGCTTGCGTTCGGCGAACCATTCCACTTCCTGCAATTTCATCCTGTCCCACGGCGGGTTGCCGATGATGGCGTCGAAGCCGCCCACTCCGTTTTGCCAGACGGTGGGAAAGGCGAGTTCCCAGTGCAGAAAGTGTTCCTGTGTTGCGCGACGCAGTGCGTCCTGTACTGTGGCGTGGGTCTGCCGCTCGTTTTCGGTGGGAAGTTTGCCTTTGCGCTCGGCAAAAAACTTCACCGATTCCAACAGAGTGTCGCCGTATTCGTTGGCCAGCAAATCCGCCCATGCGCGGTCGTATTCTTTTTTGCGATCCTTGCCCGCCCAGAGCCGGGCTTGCAGGAAGTCCAGCGTGCGCCACAGCGGGCGCAAGCCGTCCGTTGCGGTATCCATCATGGCCTTGGAGTGATGCGCCTCGGCGATGTCGATGTCGGTGAGGTTGCCGATGGCAAGCATCAGGTCGCGCGCGGATTGCAAACGCTGCAAATCGTCCTGATAGATCAGGCTGCCCTGCCGATTAAGCACTTCCCTGACCTGGCTGACCTTGCCGCCGAACAGCGAGTCGCCGCAATGCAGGTGATGGTCGAGGAAGGACAGCGGTGCGCCGACGGTGAAGGTGTGCAGCCACAATGCAACCTTGGCGAGTTCCACCGCCATCAGGTTTTTGTCCACGCCATGCACCACGCGCTTGAGGATCATGCGGCGCACGATGTGGCGGTCATCCAGTTGCGCGTCAGTCACCGACCAGCGGTTTTTGTGCGCAGCGGTAAGGATGCGGTTGCGGATGTCGGCAATGCGCGCAATCAGTGGCGATACCCAAGGGTTGCCGGCCTCTTTTGCCCATGCTTGTGCGGCGACTTCAAGCTCGGCCTCGGCAATGGTTTCAAGTATTTCGTCGGCGAGGTAGTCCACCAGGGATACAAGGAAGTGTCCGCTGCCCATCGCCGGGTCGCACACTTTCAGGTCGAGGATGGCGGATGCGGGGTCGAGGTTGTCGAGCAGCTTCCAGTCGTCCGGCTTGAGCTCATGCTTGCGATGCCAGTGTTCTATCTGGCTGTGGAACGCGGCTTTACGTTCGGCAACCAAGGGGCCGACGGTTTCTCTGATGATGAGTTTCACCAGCCCGTCGTGGGTGTAATAACTGCCGCTGGTTTTGCGTGCGAAGCTGGCGGGGCGGGCAACGATTCTGTTGTCTTCAACGGTCAGGCTGTATTCGAGCAGGCGTTCGTATATGCCGCCCAGATGTTGCACGGAGAGGTCGCGGTAGTTGATCCATGCTCTGAGAATATCGGGGCGGCGAGCGAGGTCGTCGAATAGCGGGGCAAAGCTCGCATCCGCCACGCGGGTACGCACCAGTAGCGGCGCACGATTTTCCTCGAACAAACCGCCGTTGTAGGCGGGCATGCCGATGGAGGTGTCGCCTTGCGCGATGATGCGGAACAGGTCGCCCATGTGTTGCCAATAGCGGATGGCGCTGGCGCTGAACACGTCGTTCGCGTCGCGGCGCCTGGCGATGTCTTCGCGGATTTTGCGCAGGGCGTAGTCATCGTAGCGGCTGTCGCGAACGGGCAGCAGGTTGCGATCCTCGGCGTAGAGGATGAACAGCAGGCGGTACAGCAGTACCAGCGTGGCTTCGCGCAGTTCCGCGAGATAGGCGGGAGATGCGAGGTCGGCTTTCTCATCGCCCGCTGCCAAGGCATCGGCGAGTTGCGGGAAGATGCTGGCGAACACGCGCGCCCCCAAGTCCTGCGAGACTTTTTCTTCGTACAGCCGCGCTTCGTTGAAGGCGTATTCGTGGAAGGTGCGCTGTTCCTTGTCCCATGTCTGGCGCAGAAAAGCACCCAAGTGGAACAGGCAGAAAAACAGTTTGATGCCGTGCCGCGCCTCAACATCAAACAGATTCTGTTCGGTGCCAGGGACGCCGAGCAACGCGGCAAGATCGAGTTCGAGAAATTCTTCGGAACGCGAGCGCGCGCCTTGCCAATACAGCCGCCACACCGCGCCGTTGGTGAGTATGCCCCAGCGTACCGCGCGCTCGGAAGCAATCTCGACACTGGAGAGATAGCGCAATATCTGGTTGGATGGCGTGCCGGGATCGAGGCGGTTGGTGGCATCGCCGCGATCCAGCGGGCGCATCCAGCGTTTGGCCTCAATGATGGCGACACCATGCCGGTAGCGGCGGTCATCGCGCTTTTCGGCGCGTGCGGCCTGTTTGGCCTCTTCATTTGGAAGCAACAGAAAATCCGGTACGTCTTCGCGGCGTGTGCTGGTGGCGGTGATTTGCTTGAGGGTCAGGTCTTGCCAACCCAGCAGGTCGAGCACCCTTTCAATGATGTCGGCTTCGGTGTTGGCTTCGTTGAGCTGGCTGTCAGCCGTGAGCGGCGCGTAAATACGCTTGAGGTCAGCGATAAAAATATTCAGTGCTTCATCCGGCAACGCTTCCCAAACAGGTGTTGTCTTGATGCCATCGAGCAGAAAGTCTTGCGAAAAAAGTTTGCCGTCCATGCAGTCTCTCAAAAAGTTTGTTAAATTAAATGCACCAGCATCATTTTTTCCGCAGCGGGAACAGATATTGGGCGGCGGCCCGCTGAACGAGCGCGTCTTCGTTGTAATGGGTTGTAATGGTCATGGCATTTCCCACAGCAGCGAAATCGGCACCGCAAACAAACCATCGCCAAAGGATGCAATCGCTTCGCCATCGTAAAGCACCACCCCGGCTACAAAACGCCTGCCGACCGCATCCTTGAATTTGCGCAGACCCTTGAAATCCGCCGCCGCTACCGTGGCCGCCGCCTTGATCTCGACCCCCGCCACGCGCCCGCCGCGCTCCAGCACGACATCCACCTCTGCGCCATCCTTGTCGCGGAAGTGGTGAAATACCAACGGCTCTTCCTCCCAGCTCGCCTGGCGGCGCAGCTCCTGATAGATGAAGGTTTCCAGCATTTGTCCCAACAGATTGCGATCTGCCCACAGCGACGCGGCATCCATGCCCAGCAGCGCGCAGGCAAGACCGGTGTCGCCCAGATGCAGTTTGGGTGTCTTGATCAGGCGGCTCAGGCGGTTGCTGTGCCAGGGCGGCAGCTCCTCCAGCAGGAAAACCCGCTGCAACAGCGTGATGTAATCGCGTATCGTGGGGCGGCTCAACTGGAAGGGTGCGGCTAGGTCGGCTACATTGAGCAAGCGCGCGGTCTGCCCGGCTGCCAATGCCATCAGCCGGGGCAAGGCATCCAGTGCGTTGATGCGGGCCAGGTCGCGCACGTCGCGCTGCACCAGCGTGTCCACATAGTCCCGATACCACGCCGCACGCCGTCGCGGGGTGGCGCGAGCCAGTGCCGCCGGATAACCGCCCGCCGCCACCCGCACCGCCAGTTCGCTGCCCAGCCGCCGCCCGACACCGGACTTGAAGCCATTGCCAAACAGCGCTGCTAGGAAACCGGATTGCCTGCCTGCGAGTTCGGACTGGGCAAAGGGATGCAGGCGCAGGATTTCCATCCTGCCGGCCAACGAGTCCGCCAGCTTCGGCACCAGCAGCACATTGGCCGAACCGGTGAGGATGAACCGCCCCGCCCGGCGGTCGCGATCCACCGCCGCTTTCAGCGAGGTGAACAGCCCCGGCACCCGCTGCACCTCATCCAGTACCGCCTTGCCGGACAGGTCGGCGATGAAGCCCACCGGATCCGCTTCGGCAGAAGCGCGCCGCACATCGTCATCAAAGCTGATGTAGGCGTACCCCGCCGCATCCCCCAACTGCCGCGCCAGCGTGGTCTTGCCGCACTGGCGCGGGCCGTGGATCAGCATCACGGGGGTATCCGCCAGCGCCTCGGTCAGGCGCGGGAACAGGAAACGGGGATGCAAGGCGGCGTCACTCATGGCGGCCAAGTGTAACCATTATTCCGGCCAAACGAAAGGTTTGTGTCAGCCAAATGAAAGGTTATGCCCGCGACGCGCGCGACGCATTAGCCACACGCTATCCCTACACCGCACGCTTGAATCGGTACACCGCCATGCTGCCGAGCAGGTTGGGCAGCAGTTGCACTTCGCGCTCGCCGGTCATCACACGGCGCTCCATGATGTGTATATGGAAGTCGTTGCAGAAGGTTTCGAAGTCGCGCAGCGTACACAGGTGAACATTCGGCGTGTCGTACCACTGGTAAGGCAGGTCGCGCGATACCGGCATGTTGCCGAGCAACACGCGGAGGCGATTTCTCCAGTAGCCGAAATTGGGGAAGCTGACGATGCCTTCGCGCCCGACACGCAGCATTTCGCGGATCAGCGCCTCGGTGTGGCGCGTGGCCTGCAGCGTCTGCGACAGGATCACGAAATCGAACGAATTGTCCTCGAAATCGGACAGTCCGGATTCCAGGTTATCCTGGATCACGTTCATGCCATTGACGATGCACGACACGATATCGATGTCGCTGATCTCTACGCCGTAGCCGCGCACCCCGCGCGTTTCCCTGAGGTAGCGCAACAGGCTGCCGTCGCCGCAGCCGAGATCGAGCACGGACGCGCCATTGGGTATCCACGCGGCAATGGCGGCAAAATCGGGGCGCTCGGCGGCGGACGTGGTCATATACTGGCGCATGCTCATGCCGGGCGCTCCTCGGCAACGTTGTCGAGATAGGCGCGCACCACGTCAAAGTAGTGCGGATCTTCCATCAGGAAGGAATCGTGCCCGTGCGTCGAGGTGATTTCCGCATAGCTGACATTGCGCCGGTTGTGCAACAGGGGCCGCACGATTTCGCGCGCGCGCTCGGGCGAAAAGCGCCAGTCGGTGGTGAACGAGATCACCAAAAAACTTGCCTTGGCGCGTGCGAATGCCTTGTTCAGATCGCCGCCGAAGTCGTGCGCCGGATCGAAATAATCCAGCGCCTTGGTCATCAGCAGGTAGGTGTTGGCGTCGAAATAAGACGCAAATTTGTCACCCTGATAGCGCAAATAGGACTCGATCTCAAACTCGACGTCATAGCCATAATTATACTTTCCGTCGCGCAATCCGCGCCCGAATTTATCCGCCATCACATCATCCGACAGATAGGTGATATGCCCCAACATGCGCGCCAGCCTGAGGCCGCGCGTCGGCACTACCTTGTGTTGGTAGAAGTGGCCTCCGTGGAAATCCGGATCGCTCAGTATCGCGCTGCGCGCCACGTCGTTGAATGCGATGTTTTGCGCGGTGAGGTGCGGCGCAGTGGCAATCGCCAGCACATGGCGCACCCGTTCGGGGAAAGTCAGCGACCATTGCAGCGCCTGCATCCCACCAAGACTGCCGCCGATCACCGCCGCAAATTGCCGGATGCCGAGCTGGTCAGCAAGACACGCCTGCGAATTTACCCAGTCATCCACCGTGATGACCGGAAAGCTCGCGCCATAGTGCTGGCCTGTCTTGGGATCGATGGAAGAAGGCCCCGTCGAGCCATGGCATCCGCCCAGATTATTTACGCCGATCACAAAAAATTTATCGGTATTGATCGGTTTTCCGGGGCCGATCATGTTGTCCCACCAGCCGATGTTTTCGGCATTGTCCGCATAATAGCCCGCAACATGGTGATGCCCCGACAGCGCGTGGCAAACCAGGATCGCGTTGGACTTGTCGGCATTCAGCTTGCCATAGGTCTCGTAAACCAGCTCGTAGCGCGGCAGCACCGCGCCGCTGCGAAAGACCAGCGGGGTGTCGAATTGCGCGCGTTTTGCGCTGACGATTCCTACACTACTCGATACGTTCAAAATAAGCGCCTTAAAAAACTTCTCTTTTGCCAAAGCGGAAAAACAAAACCCGTTCAGCTTTCGCTAAAACGGGTTGCCTCGCTTTAGCTGGTATGTTTAACGTGCCCCGCAAGCTGATGTCAAATCGGCACTGATGAAACCACTAGCCATTCGACTAAACGAGCAAACAACACTCGTTAAGTCGCTGGTTATGACGCATAGTTTCCGCGTTTTGTGAAATGCTGTCAATCTAGGCGTTGAGCCGATCCAGTAAGTCGCGGATTTTCAGCGGGTCATCGGCGCGCAAAATTTTCTGCGTGAGCGCGGCGATTTCAGGGAGGCTTGTGGTAAGCACGCGCTGTTTGATGCTCGGCACCTGCGCCGAGAACATCGAGAACTGGCGCAGCCCCAAGCCGAGCAGCAGCCTTGTATAGGCCAGTTCACCGGCCATTTCGCCGCACACCGACACGGGTACGCCGAGCTTGTTGGCAGCGCCGATGACATGCGACAGCAAGTGCAGCACGGCCGGATGCAGCGGATCATAGAGATGCGCGACCTCTTCGTCGGTCCGGTCGATCGCCAGCGTATATTGGATCAAATCGTTTGTGCCTATCGACAGGAAATCCAGTTTTTTCGCAAACACTTCAATAGCCAGGGCGGCAGCGGGAATTTCGATCATGCCGCCGATCTTTACATTGCGGTTGAAGACAATACCGTCGATATCCAGGCTATATTTGGTCGCCTCGATGAACAGCAGAGTCTGGTTCAATTCCGAGACGCTCGACAACATCGGAATCAGTATCTTGATGTTGCCATGTTGCGTGGCGCGCAACAGCGCGCGCAATTGGGTACGAAACAGCATCGGTTCGGCCAGGCACAGGCGGATCGCGCGCAGCCCCAATGCCGGATTGCTGGCGACACGCTCCGCGCCCTTGAGCTGCTTGTCCGCGCCGAGATCGAAGGTACGGATCGTGACCGGCTGCCCGTCCATCCCTGCTGCAACGGTACGGTAAGCTTCGAACTGCTCTTCCTCGTCCGGCAATTCATCGCGGTTCAAAAACAGGAATTCGCTGCGAAATAAACCAATCCCGGTCGCGCCGTTTTCCTTTACGTCGGCGATATCCTCCGGCTTCTCGATATTGGCATGCAGTTCGATGATGCTGCCGTCCAGCGTGCTGGCGCGCGCGGTGCGCAGCCGTTTGAGTTTCTTGCGCTCCAGTTCCCATGCACTTTGCCGCAACTTGTATTCGGCAAGTATCGGTTTGTCTGGATTGACGATCAGCACGCCCTGTTCGCCATCCAGGATCAGCAGGTCATCTTCCAGGATCAGTTCGCGGGCATTATGCAGGCCGACTACGCATGGCGTGTTCAACCCGCGCGCAACGATCGCCGTGTGCGAGGTCGCGCCCCCCACATCGGTGACGAATGCGGCATATTGCTGCGGCTTGAACTGGATCAGGTCGGCAGGGCTCAGGTCATGCGCCACCAGAATCGTATCGACATCATGGCGGGCGGGCGGCAGCTGGTGGCCGGGGTGGCCGATAAGCCGCTTGAGCAGCCGCTCGGCAACCTGCCTCACGTCAATCTGACGCTCGCGCAAGTAAGCATCTTCGAACTCGTCAAATTGCGCGATCAGGGTTTCCGTCTGCACCTTCAGCGCCCATTCTGCATTGCAATGTTCGTCGGCAATCATCTTCCGTGGAGCGGCGCTCAGCAGCGAGTCTTCAAGGATCATCTGGTGCAATTCGAGAAAGGCATCGAACTCCGCGGCGGCATGGGCAGGACGGTTGCTGCGCAGGCTGGAAAACTCCTCGCGCGTGGCCTGCAACGCCGCATCGAAACGCGCGATCTCCTCATCGATAAATTGTCTGGGCAAAATATAATGCGCCACCTCCAGGGAGGTATGCGAAACCAGATGCGCATGGCCGATGGCGATGCCGCTGGAGACCGCGATCCCGTGCAAGGTAAAACTCATTCGTCCTCTCCGAAGCAGTCATTGATAAGGTTCAGGATGGCCTGCATCGCATCGGCTTCGTCTTCGCCGTCGGTCTCGATATCGATGGTCGTACCCTTTGCGGCCGCCAGCATCATCACGCCCATGATGCTCTTCGCGTTTACGCGCCGATTGTTGCGCGACAGCATCACCTCGCTCTTGAAACCCGAAGCGAGCCGCGTGAGCTTGGCCGAGGCGCGCGCGTGCAAACCGAGTTTGTTGATGATCAAGGCCTCTTTTTGCAGCATCCTAATGGCTCATATTCATGTGAACGATACATTCGCGGCCACCCTCGACGGCGATTTGTGCCAGTTCCGGCAACGTCTTGCCGGGGCTGCACGTTACGCGCAGCAGCATCGGCAGATTCACGCCGGCAACGCCCATCACGCGCTCGGCGTTGCACAGTTGCCGCGCGATATTGCTCGGCGTCGCGCCGTACACATCCGCCAGGATCAATACCCCTCCTCCCGTGTCTAGCTGCTTGATGAGCACCTCACCCTCGGCCAGTTTTTGCGACAAATCGTCACCGGACTGCACCGATAACGACTTGAGATTGTGAGGCACTTCGCCCAGCACATGCCTGACACAATCGAGAAAACTGTCTCCAAGCCCGCTATGGGCCACCAGCAATATTCCAGGCAATTAAGTCACCCCCTCAAATCACGCCGAATAAATAAGCCAGCAGCAACGCGCCAGCGATCAAAATCAACAAGCCATAGCGGGCGAACCAGCGTAGCGCCCTCGCGTTATCTGCATCGGCCTGCCGCTCTTCGACGACGATTTCGCCGATCTTGCGCAACGCATTCAAGCCGACCGCACGGCGCACCTTATGTTCGACGATTTCCTGCTCAGCTTCCGGATTGCCCATTATTCCACCCGCGCGCGAACGCCCTCAACAAATGAATTCTAGCCGTTTCTCCGCCCCGTTGCGAAATAACGCCCCGCAGAATTGCGCCGCGCTCGATTCACTCGGCCTGCTTGGCCGCCTCGATTTCCAGCGAAGCGGCCAGCAATGCCAGCCGCGCCACCACGCCGTAGGCGTAGAAGCGGTTCGGCATGTCATCCGGCGCGCAATCCGGGTTGGGCAAGGAGCAGCATGATTCGAACGCCAGCGGCTCGAAGGACATCCCCGGCGCATTGAGGTTTTCGTCTATTCCCCGTTCGGTGTGTACGCGATAAAAACCGCCGACCACATAGTGATCGACCATGTACACCACCGGCTCGGCCACCGCGTCATTGATATGCTCGAAGGTGTAAACGCCCTCCTGCACCAGCACATCGGAGACTTGCAGCCCCTCCTTGACCACCGCCATTTTGTTGCGCTGCTTGCGGTTCAACCCGGTGATTTCGCTGGCATCCTTCACCGTCATGATACCCATGCCATAAGTGCCCGCATCGGCTTTGACGATGACGAACGGGTCGTGCTTCACGCCATACTCGGCATATTTCGCGCGTATTTTTTTCAGTACGTTATCCACCTGCGCGGCGAGGCATGCTTCGCCGACGCGCTCCTGGAAGTTGACCTGGCTGCAGGTGGCAAAATAGGGATTGATCAGCCAGGGATCGATGCCGAGCAGCTTGGCGAACTCTTCCGCCACGCGGTCGTAAGCCGTGAAATGTTGCGATTTGCGCCGCGTATACCAGCCAGCCGAAAGCGGCGGGTAGACTTCCTGTTCGAGATTTTTCAGGATATCCGGCACCCCGCCCGACAAGTCATTGTTGAGCAACACCACGCAAGGATCGAAGCCCGCCCCTGCCCCGTGCTCTTCCAGCACGAGCCGCCTGCCGCGCCGCGACAGCGGCTCCAGCGTCAGCGCGCCTCCGTCCGGCAACCGGATCGTTGTAGCTTCGGTAATTTCCGGCAGCAGGCTGCCGACGCGCACGCGCATCCCGGCCTGCTTGATGATGGTGACAAGCTGCGCCACGTTTTGCAGGTAATACAGGTTGCGCGTGTGGTTCTCCGGTATCAGCAACACCCCGCGCGCCTTGGGACATATCTTCTCCACCGCGCTCTGCATCGCCTGCACGCACAGCGGCAGAAAATCTGGGTTGAGATTATTGAATCCGCCGGGAAACAGGTTGGTATCCACCGGCGCCAGCTTGAAACCGCTGTTGCGCAAGTCCACCGAAGCGTAGAACGGCACGGCATGCTCCAGCCATTGCGTGCGAAACCAATGCTCGATCGTCGGCATCGCATTCAGGAATCGCCGCTCGAGGTCGAGCAGCGGGCCGGTCAGGGCGGTAGTGAGATGAGGGACCATAATGCTCTGCGGGTAAATTAATTCCGATGCATTCTAACAGGCTGTTGAAATTCGCTCACGGGTCAACGCCGTTTTTTGCCCGTTGTCATGGATACCGTGCCAATGGCTCCAGGCCAGAAAAAACGATGCATCCTCAGCCCCGGTGCCACCGTGTTAAACTCCGCCGCGAAGCTGGCCAGACAGTCGCTGCGCACCTTGTGTGCGGAGAGGAAAGTCCGGGCTCCGCAGAGCAGGATGCCGGTTAACGACCGGACGCCGCGAGGCGATGGAAAGTGCCACAGAAAATATACCGCCCAAGTTCTTTCGGGAAACGGCAAGGTTGAAATGGCGAGGTAAGAGCTCACCGCGCCGGTGGCAACACCGGTGGCAGGGTAAACCCCATCCGGAGCAAGACCAAATAGGCTGGCCATGACGTTGCTCGCGTCGCCAGCGGGTAGGTCGCTCGAGCGTCAGGTAACGAAACGCCTAGAGGAATGACTGTCCACGACAGAACCCGGCTTACCGGCCAGCTTCACCTCATTTAATGTGAAACTCGCGCAGCGATTCGTTTGCCCCCTCGTCCGCAGGGTGGTACGTCCCACCATATCAATCACCAAGCCTCGTTAATGACAAGAACCTAGGTAAAAGTGGGGCGGGGTGAAAACCGCTACCTGCCCACCACTTTCAAATACCCCTTATGCGCCCGCTTTACTTTCAAACAAGCGTTTGATACAGTCGTTCGGCGGTTCGCGCCCACACGCAGTTATATCCACATATAAGTGCTTATCTAATAGAGAGATTCGCAACATGACAACCTCAGCCAGACCGATCATTCTCGCGCTCTCCCTGACTATGCTGCTGGCGGGTTGCGACGGTATAAACAAGCCGCCAGCGGGGCCGGGCGGCGCACCTAGCGGCCCCGGTGCGGCGATGCCGCCGCCGGAGGTGGACGTGATAACGGTTACCTCCGCCAACACGACGCTCACGCAGGATTTGCCGGGGCGGTTGCAGGCTTATCGCACGGCGCAGGTGCGCGCGCGGGTCGAAGGGATCGTCGAGAAAAGATTGTTCAAGGAAGGAAGCGACGTCGAGGCGGGCGCATCGCTGTTCCAGATCGATGCGCGCACGTACAAGGCCGCCGCAGAATCCGCCAAGGCAGACCTGGCGATTGCGCGTCAGAACGTCGAACGCTACAAGGCACTGGTTGAGATCAAGGCCATCAGCCAACAAGAATTGGATCTGGCCAAGGCCAAGGTCAAGCAGGCCGAGGCCGCGCTGATCCGCGCCGAGGAAGATTTGGAGAATGCGAGCGCCCCCGCCGCCATTTCCGGGCATATCGGCCGCGCCCTCGTGACGGAAGGCGCGCTCGTCGGCAAGGGCGAACCCACGCTGCTGGCGACCATCGAGCAGCTCGATCCGATCTACGCCAATTTCACGCAATCCGGCGCGGATGTGCTGCGCCTGAGGCAGGCCGTCGAAGCGGGCAAGCTCAAGCACACCGAATCCGTCATGGTGGAATTGATGATGGAAGACGGCAGCGTTTATCCGTTCGAAGGCAGCATTTTATTCACCGACATGGCCGTCGATCCCGGCACCGGCTCGGTATCGTTGCGCGCCGAATTCCCGAACCCCAAACGCGAGTTATTGCCCGGCATGTTCGTGCGCATCCGTTTCCCGGAAGCGGAGGCCGAAAACGCGATACGCATTCCGCAGCGCGCCGTGCAAGCCAATCCGCAGGGGCAGTTCGTGATGATCGCAACCCCGGACGGCAAGGTCGCGCCGTTGCCGGTTAAAACAGGCGGCATGGCGGGCGGCGATTTCATCATCACCGAAGGATTGAAAGGCGGCGAGCAGGTCATCGTGAATGGCTTGCAGAAGGCGCGACCGGGCATGCCGGTAAAAGCAGTGATATTGAACAACATGCAGAAGGCAGAAGCACCCGCAAGGGGTACGCCGCCAGACGCTCACCCTGCGGGCGGTCTTGGCGCAGGCAAAGCAGCATCATCTGTGGCGAATAGCAAGCCATAGGAATTACCCATGTTCGCCAAATTCTTCATCCACCGTCCCATCTTCGCCTGGGTCATCGCGATCCTGATCACGTTTGCCGGGATACTGGCGCTGCGCGCGTTGCCGGTGTCGCAGTATCCGTCGGTGGCGCCTCCCGCGCTGGATATCTCCGTCACCTATCCGGGCGCATCGGCGCAGGTGGTCGAACAGAGCGCGGTACAGTTGATCGAGCAGGAGATGAACGGCATCGAAAACCTGCTCTACATGGATTCCAGCTCACAGGTGGGTTCCGGGCAGGTGTCGCTGACCTTCAAACCGGGCACCGACATCCAGTTCGCATCCGTCGAGACGCAGAACCGCATCAAGCGCGTGGAAGCGCGCCTGCCGGACGACGTGCGGCGGCTGGGCGTGACGGTGACGCGCGCCGGGCGAAACTTCATCATGGTGGTGGCGCTGACTTCGCCGGATAGCCGTTTTAACGTCGTCGATCTCGGCAGCTACGCCACCGCGAGCGTGATGGAGTCACTGTTGCGCGTGCCTGGTGTGGGCGAGGTGCTGCTGTTCGGCACCGAATATTCGATGCGCATCTGGCTCAAACCAGACCGGCTGGAAGCCTACGCGCTCTCGCCCGCCGATGTCGGCCGCGCGGTGCGCGCGCAGAACGCGCTGCTGCCGCTGGGCGAAGTGGGACAGGTGCCGGCCACGCCGGGGCAGGAGATCAACGCCGTTCTCGGCAGCCGTGGGCGC
Organism: Gallionella sp.; assembly: GCA_049294375.1. Taxonomy (GTDB): domain Bacteria; phylum Pseudomonadota; class Gammaproteobacteria; order Burkholderiales; family Gallionellaceae; genus Gallionella. The sequence goes on from JBAQCT010000116.1 coordinate 20,757, forward strand.
CTCGCCACCCCGGAAGAATTCGGCGACATCGTGGTGCGCGCCAGTCCGGACGGTTCATCCGTGCGGCTCAAGGATATCGCCCGCATCGAATTGGGCGCGCAGGACTATAACCGCTCCGCGCGCCTCAACGGCAAGCCCATCGCGGGCATGGCGATACGCATCACGCCGGGCGCGAATGCGCTGGCGACCGCGCAGGGCGTGCGCGCGAAGATGCAGGAGCTGTCGCGCTACTTTCCGAAGGGTGTGGACTGGGTCGTGCCCTACGACACCACGCGTTTCATCGAGCTATCCATCCGCGAAGTGGTCATCACGCTGCTGGAAGCGGCGGCGCTGGTGGTGCTAGTGATGTTCGTGTTCCTCGGGAGCTGGCGCACCACGCTGATTCCCGCCATCGTCGTACCGGTGTCGCTGATGGGCGGGCTGCTGGGGTTGTACGTTTTCGGTTTCTCGATCAACGTGCTGACGCTGTTTGCGATGGTGCTGGCGATCGGTATCGTGGTGGACGATGCCATCGTGGTCGTGGAAAACGTCGAGCGCAACATGCGCGCCAACCATCTCGACCCGCGCGCGGCGACCCAGCAGGCCATGAAGGAAATCACCGGCGCCATCATCGCGATCACGCTGGTGCTGATGGCGGTGTTCGTGCCGATGGCCTTCTTCGGCGGCTCCACCGGCGCGATCTACCGCCAGTTCGCCGTCACGCTGGTGGTGACCATGGCGTTCTCCGCCTTCCTCGCGCTGTCGCTCACCCCGGCGCTGTGCGCAAGTTTGCTCAAGCATGACCCGTCCAGCCTGGAGCGCGGCTTTCACGGCTGGTTCAACCGCTTCTTCGACCGCGTGACGACAAGCTATGCCGGCGGCGTAAACTACGCCAGCCGCAGGCTGGTGCGCTCGTTCCTGATTTACGCCGTGATCGTCGCGGCGGCCGCGTGGACCTACATGAAACTGCCGGGCAGCTTTTTGCCGGAAGAAGACCAGGGATACCTCGTCACCGCGATCCAGTTGCCGCCTGCCGCCACGCGCGAAAGAACGCAGGCCGTGCTGGAGTCGGTCGAGCAGTTTTTCCTGAAACAGCCGCAGGTAGACAAGGTGGTCGGCGTACTCGGATTTTCGTTTTTCGGCCGCGGCCAGAACATGGCGCTGTCCTTCGTCAAACTCAAGGACTGGGACGACAGGCCGGGCAAGGAAAATTCGGTGCAGTCATTGATCAAGCGCGCCAACATGGAGTTCTTCCGCATGAAGCAGGCGATGCTGTTTGCGATCAATCCGCCGCCCATACCCGAACTCGCCTCGGCAGGCGGCTTCGATTTCCGCCTGCAGGATCGCGGCGGGGTCGGGCGCGAAAAACTGCTCGAGGCGCGCAACCAGGTGCTGGGCATGGCGATGGGCGACAAGCGCCTCACCGCCGTACGCCCCGAGGGGCAGGAACCCGCGCCGCAGCTTTTCCTCGATATCGACCGCGACAAGGCCGAGACGCTGGGCATCAGCGCCGCCGATCTCAACGATACCCTGCAATCGCTGCTCGGCGTGTCCTATATCAATGACTTCGTGCGCCAGGGGCGCGTGCTGCGCGTGCAGATGCAGGCCGAGGAAGAGACGCGCCGGAGCGAGGCCGACCTGATGCGCGCGGCGGTGCGCAACAGCGCCGGACGCATGGTGCGCCTGTCGGAATTCGTCCGCACCAAGTGGGTGGCGGGCGCGACCAAGCTCGACCGCTACAACGGCCTCGCGGCGATGAAAATCTCCGGGGCAACCGCGCCGGGCGTGTCCAGCGGCGAGGCGCTCGCCGCGATGGAGGCCATCGCGGAAAAATTGCCGCCGGGCATCGGCTTCGAGTGGTCTGGCATTTCGTCCGAAGAAAAAATTTCCGGCCAGCAGGCGCCGCTGCTGTTCGGCGTGTCGCTGCTGGTGGTGTTCCTGGTGCTCGCCGCCTTGTACGAAAGCTGGTCGATCCCGTTGGCGGTGATGCTCGCCGTGCCGCTCGGCGCTTTCGGCGCGCTGGTCGCGGTGGAACTGCGCGGGCTACCCAACGATGTCTATTTCAAGGTCGGGTTGATCGCGATCATCGGCTTGGCCGCAAAGAACGCGATCCTGATCATCGAATTCGCGCGCCGCCTCGAAGACGAAGGCAGGGAAAGGCTTGCCGCCGTGCTGGAAGCCTGCCGCCTGCGCCTGCGCCCGATCCTGATGACTTCCATCGCCTTTGTCGCGGGCGTGTTTCCGCTGGCCATCTCCACCGGCGCGGGCGCCGAAAGCCGCCGCGCCATCGGCACCGGCGTTATCGGCGGCATGGTTGCCGCAACCGTGCTGGCCATCTTCCTGGTGCCGGTGTTCTTCATGCTTGTGCGACGCCTCTTTCCGGGGCATGCGCGGAAACACGTCGAGCAGAAGGAGGATAGTCATGGCTAATCGAGATTGTCCATTAGCTGTAGGAGCGGGCCATACCCGCGAACCGCTTGATCGCGGGCATAGCCCGCTCCTACAGGTTTCAACTACGTTTTCTGTGATGATTATTCTGGCATCCTTGCTAGGCGGTTGCTCGATGATGCCCGAGTATCTGCGTCCTGCCGCGCCGGTTCCCGCCGCATGGCCCGACAGCCCCAAAACAGACGATGCGCACCCGATTTCGGATACCGCATGGCAACCGTATTTTCCCGACCCGCGCTTGCAGGCGCTGATCGCGGCTGCGCTGGAAAACAACCGCGACCTGCGCATCGCCACGGCGCGCATCGCCGAAGCGCGCGCGCAATACGGCATACAGCAGGCAGACCGGCTTCCGACCCTGAATTTGAATGCCGGGCGCAATGCTTCACTCACACCTGCAGGCGCGTCGTCGTTTACCGCCAACGCCATGCATTCGCAACGCTATGACGTGAATGTCGGCGTCGTGTCGTTCGAGTTGGATTTCTGGGGAAGGGTCAGCAGCCTGAGCGAGGCCGCCAAGGCGAGTTATTTTGCCACCGAGGCGGCGCAGCGCGCCTTCCGCCTATCATTGATCGCCGACGTGGCGAATGCCTACCTGTCGTTGCTGGAAATGCGCGAGCGGGTTCAAATCGCCGAGGCAACCGCCAGGACGCGCGCCGAAACCAGAGAATTGATATCGCGTCGCCGCGAGTTGGGCGTGTCCAACGATGTAGAATTTTTGCAGGCAAGCGGCGCCTACCAGGCCGTGTTAGCCGAAATTGCGAACCTCGATCGGCAGCAGGCCGCAGCAGAAAACCTGCTCAACCTGCTGGTAGGAAAAACGACAGCCGAAATGAAAAACCTGCCCGACGGGCGCGGTCTTGCCGCACAGAATACGGCTCCGGGCCTGATTGCAGGATTGCCTTCCGAAGTATTGCTGCAACGCCCCGATGTGCTGGCCGCCGAACAGAAGCTGATCGCCGCGAGCGCCAATATCGGTGCGGCGCGTGCGGCCTTCCTGCCGCGAATCACGTTAACCGGCAGCGTCGGCACGGCCAGCCGCACCTTATCCGGACTATTCGATGCGGGCAGCGGCGCGTGGAGCTTCCAGCCCGCGCTCACGCTGCCGCTGTTCGATGCGGGGCGCACGTCTGCCAACGTGGATGTCGCCGAGGCGCGCAAGGTGATCGCCGTTGCAGAATATGAAAAAACCATCCAGCAGGCGTTTCGCGAAGTCGCGGATTTATTGAATGCGCGCGAAAAACTCGCAGAACAGTTCGCCGCGCAGGAAGCCAATGCCAAAACGCAAAACCGCCGGTTGCGGCTGGTGGAAGCGCGTTACGAGGCGGGCATAATCAGCCATCTCGAAGTGCTGGACGCGCAACGCGAATCCTACGCCGCGCGGCAGGGAGCCTTGCAAGTGCGGCGCGCCCTGTTGTCGACGGTCGCGCAACTTTACAAGGCGCTCGCCGGACAAAGCGCACCGGGCGCGCAACCTGGGGCGGCAAAATGACCGCCGCAACAAAAAATATCAGCGGACAAACCCGGTCCCGCCTGCTGAACGCGGCGCGCGAAGTGTTCTCGCAACAGGGCTTCCAAGGCGCAACCGTGCGCGAGATATGCCGCCGTGCCGAAACGAATGTCGCGGCGGTGAATTACCATTTCGGCAGCAAGGATGGGCTGCTTGCCGAGGCGCTTAATTTTGCGCAGCTCAAGGCTTTGCAAACAGCCAATGTCAAGGCCGACGAATGCCCTGAGGCGCGCCTGCAACTGTTCATCCGCGATTTCATGTCGATGCTACTGGATGAAAAAACCCCGTCATCACAATGCCGGATGATGGCGCGCGAATTGGCCGACCCGACGCCCGCGCTGGACAAGATCGTGCGCGAAGCCATCGCACCGTTACATAAATTTCTGGGCGATCTGCTGCGCGAAATCCTTGACAATAACGCAGGGGGCGACAAAACCAGCGAAGCCGAATTGCGCCGCTGCGTGTACAGCATCCTCGGGCAATGCCTGTTCTACCGCCACTCGCACCCGGTATTGCAGCGCCTGCACCCCACGCTCCGCTACGACAGCAAGGAGATCGAGGCGATAGCAAGCCACATCGCGGAATTTTCCCTGGCAGGCATCAGTCGAGTTGCAAAAAAACAGGCCGGTTGACGGAGCACACCGGCGCCCTCTGGATCAATGTGTTTCGCCTGCCGCTTCGCTCCATGCAGCCAATCCGCCTCTCATCAAGATGACGGGAATAACCGATGAAACATTTCCTGATGTGCGCGCCGGAATTCTTCGAGGTGTGCTACGTAATAAACCCCTGGATGGAAGGCAATCAGGGAAAAGTGGATCGCGCGCTGGCGCGGCGCCAATGGCAGAATCTGTACGGTATCGTGTCAGGGCTGGCCTCGGTCAGCCTGATCGAGCCTGTTGCGGGGCTACCGGATATGGTGTTTACCGCCAATGCGGGCTTGGTGCATAGCGGCAAAGTCATCGTTTCCTCGTTCCGCCACGCCGAAAGACAGCCCGAAGCAAAACTCTTCGAAGAATTTTTTTCCGCCCGAGGCTACAAGGTGTTGCACCTTCACGGAAAAACAATATTCGAAGGCGCGGGAGACGCTTTATTCGATTCGCGGGAGAAGCTCTGGTTCGGCTCGGGAATCCGCAGCGACCCTCACGCATTGAAAGAAATCGACGAGGCGCTGGATATCGGAGCCTGTGCGCTGGAACTCGTCGACCCGCGCTGGTATCACCTCGACACGGCATTCTGCCCGCTGCCGGGAGGCATGGCTATCGCCTACGCAAAGGCATTCTCTGAAAAAAGCACGGATGCCCTCGACCATGCCTTCGGTGCAAATATCATCTGGGTGTCGGAAACAGATGCAAAAAATTTCGCCTGCAATGCCATCTCCATCGACAGGAGCGTCATCATGCACAAGGCGTCGGCGAAACTGAAACTCGCCCTGAAGCAGCGCGATTTCGAGGTTATCGAAGCGGATGTCTCCGAATTCCTCAAGGCAGGCGGCGGGTGCAAGTGCCTTACTCTGGAAATTTGAACCCGGATTATCCATTTGCACAAAACTCCGTCATACCGGCGGAGGCCGGTATCCAGTGGTGCGCAAGGCTCGCCGTATTGCTTTTGCTGGATTCCGGATCAAGTCCGGAATGACGAAGCTAATAGTGTTTGTTTACCAAATCAATAATGAACTCTGGTTTGGGCAGAAGAACCTTCTCAGCGTGCGTTTGTTGCGTCGCCCTTTGCCAGCGATGCGCGTATTGCCGCCCAGTCATAAGCCAGCGGCGGAAAAACCGGCGCGGTTTGCAGTTTTACCTTGATGGCCGCAGCGCGCTCGGCACTATCCGGATGCGTGGAAAGCAGGCTCATCGCGCCGGGCAGCTCGCCCTGCTGTTTCGACAATGTTTCAAAAAAGCTCGCCATGCCGCGCGGGTCGATCTTCGCCGCCAACAAGCGCGCATAGCCGCCCGCATCGGCGGAAGCTTCCTGCTCGCGCGAGAATTGCATTCCGTCCAGCCCTTGCAACCACTCTCCGGCGATGCCGCCGCCAACATCGCCCGTGACAGCGATCCAGATTGCCGCGAAGCCCAGTTTCTGCGCCAAGGCGCGCAAAGCATGGCGCTGCTCGGCATGTTCGATCTCGTGCGCCAGCACGCCGGCCACCTCTTCGGCGGAAGCCGCTTTCTCGATCAGCCCGCGATGCACGACGATGAAACCGGCAGGCATCGCAAAGGCGTTAATGCTGGGATCGTCTGCGAGGGAAAAACGGTAGCGGTATGGCGTAGGCCGTGCCTGCGCGAGGCGCGTCCCGGCTTCTTCGAGAAAGCGGTTCGCGGCAGTGCCTTCGATCAGCTTGAGCTGGACGCTCTGCATCTGCCACAGTTGCTCGCCCAGCTTGATTTCCTGCTCGGCGGGGATGCGCGCTACAACGGCATCGACGATCTCGGCGCGGAAAGTGAAAAATAACGCCAGCAGCAGCAACGGCAGGCCGATGGACAGGAACAAGGAAATGCCCAGCCAGCGGCGCGTTGCGGAATCCCGCTGCACAGCAGCGGGCGGCAACCACGCGGCAAGGGCGGCGGCTGTTTTCTGGTCGAGCAACATCCCGCAACGCCCGGCAGATGCTTGCCATTCCAGCAGCAACCCATCTCCCTGCCGACGCACAGCCACTTCGCCGCGACTCACTGCAACGACATCCGGCCAGCCCTCGATATGGAGTTGTTCGTCCGCGAGGCGCAGTTGCACCTGCGCGCCTTCCGGCGGCAGGCCGGAGCCGAATCCGCGCGCCAGAAATATGTCAGCACTTGCGAAAGAATTCGTCACGAGCGAAGGAGAAATTCGCACCACCTCCCCCTTTGAAAAAGGGGGATTGAGGGGGGTTTTGGCATACATGCAAAATTCAAATCCCCCCTCGCCCCCCTTTCACAAAGGGGGGAATGCATCGGTGTCACACGAATCACATTTAATGAATTATCCGGGCTTATCACAAGCGCTCAGTCGTCACCGTTCAGCAGGCTGCCAAGCAACCCACCCTGCTCGCCGCCCGAACCGCCGCCGCCCTTTCTGACGGGCGCAGCCGCAAAGATGCGCGAGGCCAGCCGCGCGAACGGCAACGATTGCAGCCACACCGTGCCCGGCCCGCGCATGACCGCAAAGAACAATCCTTCGCCGCCGAACAGCGCGGTTTTCACGCCGCCGACGAACTGGATATCGAAGTCAACGCTGGTCGTATAAGCCACCACGCACCCCGTATCCACACGCAATATCTCGCCGGGTGCAAGGTTGCGTTCCATCACCGCGCCGCCGGAATGCACGAAGGCCAAGCCATCCCCTTCCAGCTTCTGCATGATGAAACCCTCGCCGCCAAAAATCCCACGCCGAGTTTTTTCTGGAACGCAATGCCGAGCGATACGCCCTTGGCCGCACACAGGAAGGCATCCTTCTGGCAGATCATCGTGCCGCCGTATTTCTTCAGGTCGAACGGGATGATCTTGCCGGTATAGGGCGCGGCGAAGGCCACTTTTTTCTTGCCCTGCCCCTTGTTGGTGAAGATCGTCGTGAACAGCGATTCGCCGGTAATCAGGCGCTTCCCCGCACCGAGCAATTTGCCGAAGATGCCGCCCTGCTGCGCCGAGCTGTCGCCGAACACGGTATCCATCTGGATGCCGTCCTCCATGTACATCATGCTACCGGCCTCGCCGATGGCCGCTTCGCCCGGATCGAGCTCGATCTCGACGAACTGCATGTCGTCGCCACGCAGATAATAATCAATCACGTCCATTGCCATGTTGTCCTCCAGTGTGTAGTTGAAAATCCGTCAAATTACCGCTCGCAGAACCAATGGTCTGCAAAAAATTTACTCAAGTTTAAATTGGAATGGGATAAATCCGTTATTTTCTGGGGAACTCATTAATCAAGTCCAGATACCTGCTGTCCTCGGTGGATGCCGGAGAAACCATGGCTGGTTTAAATTCGGCAAGGCTTCGCATGTAGGATAATTTTTTCTGTTTTCTGTATAAGAAAAACAGCAATGCCAGCAAAAGCAAAACGGCAGCGATCAGAATCCAGCCCAACATGGAAATGCCGCTATCGTCAGGCTGCTTCATGGTTTGAGCAAGAATCAACATGGGGCGCTGTGCGGGAACCGAAGATGCGCCTGCCTGCGCCTTCAGGCTTTCAACTTTCTTGAGCAGGGCTATCTGTTTTTCAAGCAGCGCAATTTGCTGCCCGATCTCCTCATTTTCTTTTTGAAGCGCAATGATCTCTTCAGCGTATGAGCCATCTTTCCTGATCATCAACTCCGGCACTGCCGCCTTGCTTATTTTTCGTTTTGCCTTCAGCGCGCGTTGGGACGAAGCATCTGATCCGGCACGTTTCTGTCTTGCATCACCAGCCGGTTTTGCATCAACCGGTTTTATCTCGGCTGCTTTCATTGCAACCGGAATACTTTCACTCTTGTCCGATGAAACCTTCGCGGGTCCACGCGATGCCGGTTTTTCTTCAACAGCGTCCGGCATTTCAATGACATTCCCCATGATGAAAACATACTTTTTAGGCTGCGCCGGGGCATTTAAAACAACGTCATCATCATCCGGTGTTGCATCTACCGTGTCATTTCCATTCTTGAATTCAGGCAAAAAATCGAACGTCTTATAAGCCAGACCGCTTGATGATGGCTTGTATTTAATGATGACGCGATGAAAAAAACCATCGCCTTTTTCTCCTTTTACACGCAGGTAATATTGCCCATCCGGCCTTTTCTTGACAAAGAAAGTCAGGCGCCCTTCGTAAACGGAATCGCATCCAGCGGCTATGCTGCCGATCAAGGATGCGCGGCATTCGCTGCCGTTCACCTGATAAAACCTGGCATCCTTATCGTAAGCCCCAACAAGGGAAATATTGGCCGAAAAAGGCTCGCCCACGCGGCTGGTCATTTGCCCTTCACCCAATGACATCGCCGATACGACCGGTGAGAGGCAAGCAAATAAAAATGCCGGCAGAAGATTTTTCAATATGAATTTCATATGGGAAAACGGGGCACCGTACCAAGCAGGACATTCAGTTCGAAAAGCGGCAACTCAAGAAATTGCGCGCGATTCCCGTTCAGGCCATATGATTGTAACGTATTTCGATACCCGGCCCGATTCAGACAAGAGGCCGATTCACCCGGAAAGTTTTTGCTTCAGAACCTCATTCAGTTGCGCCGGGTTGGCCTTGCCCTTGCTGGCCTTCATCGCGAGGCCGACGAAGAAACCGAACAGCTTATCCTTGCCGCTGCGGTATTCCGCGACCTTGTCGGCGTTGGCGGCGATGATCTCATCCACCAGCGACTCGATCGCGCCGCTATCGGAAACCTGTTTGAGTCCCTTGGCCTCGATGATCGCGTCCGCTTCGCCACCCTCGGACCACATCGTACGGAACACTTCCTTCGCGCCAGCATTTGAAATCGTGCTATCGGTGATGCGTTTGAGAATACCGACAAGTTGCTGTGGGGTGATCGGGCATTGCGCGATGTCCAGCCCGTCGCGATTCAGTTGTGCGCTGACCTCGCCGATGAGCCAGTTGGCGCAAATCTTGGCCTCAACCCCTCCCGGCCTCCCCTTGTCAGGGGAGGAGTTGGCAGTAGCTCCCTCACCTGACAAGGGGAGGGTTGGGGAGGGGTTTAGCGTAGCCTCAAAAAAATCCGCCATCTCGCGCGAGGCGGTGAGCAGGCTCGCATCATAGGCCGACAGGCCGAGTTCGCCGACATAGCGTTCCTGCTTGGCATGCGGCAGTTCCGGCAGCGTGCGGCGCACTTGCTCCTTCCATTCCTCGCTGATGTCCAGTGGCAGCAGATCCGGGTCGGGGAAGTAGCGGTAGTCGTGCGCTTCTTCCTTGGTACGCATCATGCGCGTCTCCCCCTTGTCCGGGTCGAACAACACGGTGGCCTGCTGGATCGCACCGCCGCCCTCCAGCGTGGATATCTGCCATTGCACCTCGTAGTTGATCGCCTGTTCGAGGAAACGGAACGAGTTGAGATTCTTGATCTCGCGGCGCGTGCCGAACGGCGTACCTACCTTGTGCACCGACACGTTGGCGTCGCAGCGGAACGATCCCTCCTGCATATTGCCGTCGCAGATGCCGATCCAGCGCACCAGCGTGTGCAGCGTCTTGGCGTAGGCCACCGCCTCGGCGGCGCTGCGCATGTCCGGCTCGGAGACGATCTCCAGCAATGGCGTGCCCGCGCGGTTCAGGTCGATACCGGTCATACCGTGAAAGTCCTCGTGCAGCGACTTTCCCGCGTCCTCTTCGAGGTGGGCACGCGTGATGCGCACGGTTTTCTCATAAGCAGGGCTGTTGCCTTGCGCGGGCACCTGGATGACGAGCTGGCCGTTGCCGACTACCGGCAGGTCGAACTGGCTGATCTGGTAGCCTTTGGGCAGGTCGGGGTAGAAATAATTCTTGCGCGCGAACACCGAGCGCGGTGCGATATGCGCGCCGGTCGCGAGGCCGAATTTGATCGCGCGCTCCACCGCGCCCTTGTTCAGCACCGGCAGCACGCCGGGCAAAGCGAGGCTCACCGCATCCGCCTGCGTGTTCGGCTCGGCGCCGAACGCGGTCGAGGCGCCGCAGAAGATCTTGCTGCTGGTCGAGAGCTGCGCGTGCACTTCCAGCCCGATGACGATTTCCCAGGTCATGTCTATGTCGTTCCCTTGAATGGCCCTTACAGCCCTTGCGGCGCGCGGCTGTGCCAGTCGGTCGCCAGTTGATATTGGTGCGCGGCGTTGAGCATGCGCGCCTCATCGAAATAGTTGCCGATGATCTGCAGGCCGACCGGCATGTTGTTTGAACCGAAGCCGCAGGGGATCGACATGCCGGGCAGTCCGGCGAGGTTCACCGCGATGGTGTAGATGTCGGACAGATACATCTGCACCGGGTCGTCGCCCTTCTCGCCGAGCTTGAAGGCAGTGGATGGCGAAGTCGGCCCGATGATGATGTCGCACTGTTTGAATG
>JBAQCT010000117.1:0-5960 GCA_049294375.1 Gallionella sp.
AACGCTGGACCAAGGCCATCGACAACGCCGCCGAACTGGGCATGGATGCGGTGATTCTCGCCGACCCCGGGCTGATGCAGTATGCCGCGAAGACCCATCCCGACCTGCGCCTGCATCTTTCGGTGCAAGGCTCGGCCACCAACTACGAGGCGATCAATTTTTACCATGAGATGTTCGGCATCCAGCGCGCCGTGGTGCCGCGCGTGCTGGCGCTGGCCCAGGTCGAGCAGTTGATGGCCGGCACTCCAGTGGAAATCGAGCTGTTCGGTTTCGGCGGCCTGTGCGTGATGGTGGAAGGGCGTTGCGCGCTGTCTTCCTACGCCACCGGCGATTCCCCCAATACGCGCGGCGTGTGCTCGCCGCCCAAGGCAGTACGCTGGCAGGAAACGCCCAAGGGACTGGAATCGCGCCTGAACGGCATCCTCATCGACCGTTACGGCGCTGACGAAAAAACTGGTTACCCGACGCTGTGCAAGGGGCGCTTCGACGTGGAAGGCGAAACCTATTACGCGATCGAGGAGCCCGCCAGCCTCAACACCCTGGAACTGTTGCCGGAACTGGTGCGCATGGGTATCGCCGCGATCAAGATCGAGGGGCGCCAGCGTAGCCCCGCCTACGTCGAGCAAGTCACCAGGGTCTGGCGCCAGGCCATCGACAACTGCCTGCGCGACGCTAAAGCATTTGCCGTCAAGCCGGCATGGATGACAGCGCTCGGCAAGGTGTCGGAAGGACAGCAGCAGACTCTTGGCGCCTACTATCGCCCCTGGAAATGAAACACGGAAATTCCAAAATGAAATTAGCTCTCGGCCCCGTCCTCTACTACTGGGATCGCGACACCATGCTCAGCTTCTACGAGGAAATGGCCGACGCGCCCGTGGACATCATCTACCTCGGCGAAACCGTCTGTTCGCGCCGCCACCTGCTGCGCTTGCAGGACTACCTGGACATGGCAGAACGGCTTGCCGCCGCCGGCAAGGAAGTGGTGCTTTCGACGCAGACGCTGATCGAATCGGAGAATGACCTCAAGACCCTGCGCAAGATCGCCGACAACGGAAATTTCCGCGTGGAAGCAAACGACATGGGCGCGGTGCGCCTGCTGGCGAACAAAGTGCCGTTCGTGGCGGGCGCGACGCTGAATATTTACAATTCGCAAACTCTCGATATGCTCGCCGGAATGGGCGCGACCCGCTGGGTGATACCCGTGGAAATGTCGCGCGAGGCGCTGGTGGCAGTTCTGCACAATCGCCAATCGAAGGCGGAAACCGAGGTGTTTTCTTACGGGCGCCTGCCGCTGGCTTTTTCTGCGCGCTGCTTCACCGCGCGTCACCACAACCTGCAGAAAGACGATTGCCAATTCAAATGCCTCGATTACGAGGACGGCCTCACCCTGAAAACCCGCGAGGGACAACCTTTCCTGAACCTGAACGGCATCCAGACCCAATCGGCATTGGTATATAACCTGATCGGCGAACTGGATACACTGCAAAGCGCGGGCGTCGATGTGGTGCGAATCAGCCCTCAGGCGCACCATACCGGCAAGATACTGCGCCTGTTCCGCGAATGCATGGAGCAAAGCCTCGCGCCTGCGCAGGCTTTGTCACAGATCGAGAGCCTGATGCCGGCCGCATCCTGCAACGGCTACTGGCACGACAAGCCGGGGCTCGATTTCATCGCTGCCCCTCAGATTGAAAAGGCCGCCATGCCGTAGGCTGGCGGTGAGCAACGCGAACCCCAGCATGTCCCACAGCATGCCGGGGGCCGCCAAATGCTGGTGGTGCGTGTCTCGCCGCCAGCCTGTCAGGCTGTTTCATGGACACCGCTGCTGTTTCGGCAATTTGTTTCACATCACCCTGAAATTCTGCGACAATCCGCGCCACTTCATTACCCCGCCCGGGAGTAAACCATGAAATTCCGCTTTCCCATCGTCATCATCGATGAAGATTTCCGCTCCGAAAATGCCAGCGGCTTGGGCATTCGCGCCCTGGCAGAGGCAATTGAAAAAGAGGGCATGGAGATTCTCGGGGTCACCAGTTATGGCGACCTGACTTCGTTCGCGCAGCAGCAGAGCCGCGCCTCGGCGTTCTTGCTGTCCATCGACGACGAGGAATTTGGTGCGGGCAGCGAAGAAGAAACCGAAGTCGCGCTGAAATCGCTACGCGCATTCGTCCAGGAAATCCGCTTCAAGAATGCCGACATCCCGATCTATCTGTACGGAGAGACGCGCACTTCGCGGCATATTCCGAACGACGTGCTGCGCGAACTGCACGGCTTCATCCACATGCACGAAGACACGCCGGAGTTTGTGGCACGCCACATCATCCGCGAAGCCAAGTCCTATCTGGATTCACTCGCGCCGCCGTTTTTCCGCGCACTGTTGCACTACGCGCAGGACGGCTCCTATTCCTGGCACTGCCCCGGGCACTCCGGCGGCGTGGCGTTCCTGAAGTCGCCAGTCGGACAGATGTTCCACCAGTTTTTCGGCGAAAACATGCTGCGCGCCGACGTATGCAATGCGGTGGATGAGCTGGGGCAACTGCTCGACCACACCGGGCCGGTGGCGGCATCCGAGCGCAACGCGGCGCGCATTTTCAACGCCGACCATTTGTTTTTCGTCACCAACGGCACCTCGACCTCGAACAAGATCGTGTGGCATTCCACCGTTGCGCCCGACGATACTGTCGTGGTGGACCGCAACTGCCACAAGTCCATCCTGCACGCGATCATGATGACCGGCGCGGTGCCGGTATTTCTGACGCCGACGCGCAACCACTACGGCATCATCGGGCCGATCCCGAAATCCGAATTCGAACCCGAAAGCATCCAGCGCAAGATCGACGCCAACCCGTTCATCAAGGACAAGACCAAGAAGCCGCGCATCCTGACCATCACGCAGAGCACCTACGACGGCATCGTGTACAACGTGGAGATGCTGAAGGAGATGCTGGACGGGCGCATCGATACGCTGCACTTCGACGAGGCCTGGCTGCCTCATGCGACTTTCCACAAATTCTACAAGGACATGCACGCCATCGGCAGAAACAGGCCCAACGCCAAGGAGTCGATGATTTTCTCCACGCAGTCCACGCACAAGCTGCTGGCCGGGCTGTCGCAGGCTTCGCAGATACTGGTGCGCGAACCGGAAACACGCAAGCTGAACCACCACGTATTCAATGAAGCCTACCTGATGCACACCTCGACCAGCCCGCAATACGCCATCATCGCCTCCTGCGACGTGGCGGCGGCGATGATGGAGCCGCCGGGCGGCACCGCGCTGGTGGAAGAAAGCATCGCCGAGGCAATGGACTTCCGCCGCGCGATGAAGAAGGTTGACGACGAGTTCGGCAAGGACTGGTGGTTCAAGGTGTGGGGGCCGGATAAGATCGCCGAGGAAGGCATCGGCTCGCGCGAAGACTGGATGCTGAAAACCGGCGACAAGTGGCACGGTTTCGGCAAGCAGGTATCCGGTTTCAACATGCTCGACCCGATCAAGGCGACCATCATCACGCCGGGGCTAAATCTCAACGGTAACTTCGACGAGACCGGCATCCCCGCCGCGATGGTCACGAAGTATCTCGCCGAACATGGCGTGATCGTGGAGAAGTGCGGCCTGTATTCCTTCTTCATCATGTTCACCATCGGCATTACCAAAGGTCGCTGGAACACGCTGCTCACCGCATTGCAGCAGTTCAAGGACGACTACGACAAAAACCAGCCTATCTGGCGTATCCTGCCCGAGTTCGCTGCCAAATATCCGCAGTACGAGCGCGTCGGGTTACATGAGCTGTGCCAGCAGATTCACGACACCTACAAAGCGCACAATGTGGCCAAGATGACAACCGAGATGTACCTGTCAGACATGCAGCCCGCGATGAAACCGTCAGACGCATTCGCCAAAATGGCGCATGACGAAATCGAGCGCGTAGAAATCGACCGGCTCGAAGGACGCATCACGGCAGTATTGCTAACCCCCTATCCGCCGGGTATCCCGTTGCTGATCCCCGGTGAAATCTTCAACAGGACTATCGTGGAATACCTCCAGTTTGCACGCGATATCAACCAGAAATTGCCGGGCTTTGAAACAGACATTCACGGTCTGGTTGCGGAAGACGTGAATGGGGAAAAACGTTTTTTTGTGGAATGCGTAGTTTGATCCAAAAAACCCATTGAAAAATTCAACCCACCTCCCCCTTTGAAAAAGGGGGATTGAGGGGGATTTTTTATCAGCGCAACAATAAATTTGCTTCGCTTAACATCAAAAGCGTGTTGTCCACGCGCCAAGAGCGCGGGAAATACAAGTTCGAATCCCCCCTCGCCCCCCTTTTTCAAAGGTGGGATACTTCGTTATAGTCAGACCTGTGTCTAATGAGCGAACTATCCGGGTTTGACCAAAAAATCTCCTGAAGCCGCTCATTCATAAAAATAAGCCGCTCATCGCATACGGGTTGAATGTGTTGTGATAGTTCAATAACCTGCAACTACTTGGCAAACTTACCGAAAGGTAAGGACGCAAAGTCACCGGCCTAAGGGAGACTATGGCAGCGGGACCGCGACATGGATGTTCGCCCATGTGCATGAAATAACCCGCTCTCATGTCATTTAGCATTTAAAAATCAGTCACTTGATGGCTTCTATTGTCTATCGAGCGACCAAAATGGCAATTACAAAACATGAATCGATCAGATCTTCACACTCGCTTGTCCGAGCTGCACCCTCAACTTCCCGTCAAGGATGTCGAGCTTTCCGTCAAAGTCATTCTGGATGCGATTTCCGCCACGCTGTCACATGGAGGGCGTGCCGAGGTTCGCGGCTTCGGCTGCTTTGACCTGAATTACCGTCCGCCACGCGAGGGACGCAATCCCAAAAACGGCAACAAGGTAAAAGTGCCTGCCAAATATGTGCCGCATTTCAAGGCAGGCAAGGAATTGCGCGAGCGTGTTAGCCGGATGGGACCCGAACCCTTTTCAACCGCCGTTTTCAAAAATTTTCAACCCTCTGGTTTCTTCAAAGCCGCGTCAACAGCTGAATAACCCGCCTCCCCATGCTGGCCATGGAGGGGTAAAACGAAAATTCTTCCTACAGCAAAAAATAGTGCTGCTCATTTGTAGTAGTCGCGATTTGGCCTGACAGATAGTGCCAGAAATTAACTCTCAAAATCGGTTAGGATGGAATTGCGAACGCCCGCTTTCAGGCGAGCAATTTGGCAACATGAAGTTCGGCTGTGTGCCATAAGAGGAGGATCATGACGATTAAGGCGACGGCCTGCTCTTCGGTCATTGCGGACTGTCGCTCTGGGGAGAACTGAATTGACATTGAACGACTGCTTTGTGGCATGCTATTACTATGGCGCTACAGTTGCGGTGTGTTACATGCGGGAGTTCGTGGAAAGCGTAGTCTGTCCCTGATTGTTTTGATTGTTCTTATGAAAACGAGAATAGAGAATCTTCTGCGTGAATCGCCTGGAATCAGAGCTAAAGTTATCGCCCGAACGCTTCTATTGGAAAAAGCAGCTGTAAGCACTTTGTTACATGCGCATCCAGAGCATTTTCAACAAGATGATAATTTCTGCTGGTCTTTAAAACTTTCAGAGTTACGCATTGCACTACCAGCCAATTGCTGGGTTGATTGTTCTTTATTCGAAAAAACCCTAGCGGCAACTGGCTCACCCATAAGTTCACATGCTAATTCAATTATTTTTGCAGTACCTGAAGAATGTGCATTGATGCTTGAAGCAATTGCTCGTTTAATGGCACTATCAAATCAGTTAGTACATTACGGCAAACATGTAGCTATAGACTTCACTTTCAGTACAAATACTTTCACCTATCTAAATCGACTAGGGATGCGCTGAATAAGCCCCGACATTCAGAAGCCGATTAGGCGCATCTGTTTTTCATGGGCGAAATTGCCCGTTTTCTTCTTCCACACCCCACAGTCGGGGTGTTTTTCGGGGGATTTCCCCC
>JBAQCT010000118.1:0-29788 GCA_049294375.1 Gallionella sp.
CGCGAACACAACGCCGACATCATCGGTCTGTCCGGGCTGATCACCCCGTCGCTGGAGGAAATGGCGCATGTCGCGAAAGAGATGCAGCGCCAAGGCTTCACCATCCCGCTGCTGATCGGCGGCGCGACCACCTCGCGTGTGCACACCGCCGTGAAGATCGCGCCGAACTACCCCAGCGGCGCGACGGTGTACGCCACCGATGCGTCGCGTGCGGTGGGCGTGTGCAGTAATTTGCTCTCCGATACCCTGCGCAACGAATATGTCGCAGGCATCAGGGCGGACTATGCCGAGGCGCGCGAGCAGCATGAAGGCAAGAAGACCAAGGCCGTCTATGTCACGCTCGCGGAGGCGCGGGCGCATGGGTTGAAGACGAACTGGATAAAGCAAACCTCCAACCCCTCCCGGCCTCCCCTTGTCAGGGGAGGAGCGGATGCGGCGGCTCCCTCCCCTGACAAGGGGAGGGCTGGGGTGGGGTTTGAGTTTTACACCCCCCCAAAACCGCACCTCATGGGTGTACACAAATTTGAAGCCTACCCGCTCGACAAGATCGCCGAATACATCGACTGGTCGCCGTTCTTCCAGGCATGGGAACTGTCCGGACGCTACCCGAAAATATTGCAGGACAAAACAGTGGGCGAGGAGGCACGCAAGCTGTTCGCCGACGCACAAGCGATGCTGAAGAAAATCGTCAAGGAAAAATGGCTCACAGCGAATGCGGTATTCGGCCTGTTCCCGGCGAACAGTGTCAACAGCGACGACATTGAGATTTACACGGATGAGACGCGCAAAAAAGTGTCAATAACCTGGCACAACCTGCGCCAGCAAACCAAGAAGCCGGACGACATCCCGAACTACTGCCTCGCCGATTTCATCGCGCCCAAGGGAACAAAGGCCAAGGACTACATCGGCGCGTTCGCGGTGACGGCGGGCATCGGCATCGAAGCGCGTATCGCCGAGTTCGAGAAACACCACGACGACTACAGCGCCATCCTGCTCAAATCGCTGGCCGACCGCCTCGCCGAAGCCTTCGCCGAGCTGCTGCACGCGCGCGTA
Source organism: Gallionella sp. (assembly GCA_049294375.1). Classification (GTDB taxonomy): domain Bacteria; phylum Pseudomonadota; class Gammaproteobacteria; order Burkholderiales; family Gallionellaceae; genus Gallionella. The sequence goes on from JBAQCT010000118.1 coordinate 1,054, forward strand.
CGCCGCGAGTTCTGGGGCTATACGGTGGATGAGGCGCTGGATAACGATGCCATGATTGCCGAGAGCTATCGCGGCATCCGCCCCGCCCCCGGCTACCCCGCCTGCCCGGAACACACCGAGAAGGGCGCGTTGTTCGAGCTGCTGCAAGCGCCGCTCAACGCGGGCATCACGCTGACCGACAGCTACGCGATGCTGCCCACCGCTGCGGTGAGCGGCTTTTACTTTTCGCACCCGCAGGCGCAGTACTTCGCCACCGGCAAGGTGGACAGGGATCAGGTTGCGGACTATGCCAAGCGAAAGGGCTGGACGCTGGAAGAGGCGGAACGTTGGCTAGCGCCGGTGTTGGGTTACTAAGCGAATACCAAATGGAAATCATTTACAACTTAAATGAAAACCATATTAAGCAACTCTGTGAGCTTTATCAGCAGGAATGGTGGACAAAAGGACGAACGCTTGAAGCTACGAAAGAATGCGTTTCAGGTTCACAAATCTGCATTGGTATTGTGGACTCAGAGGAGCTAGTCGGTTTTGCGCGCGTAATTACTGACTATACTTTCAAAGCCTTTATCTTTGATGTGATTGTGCGCATTGACCAAAGAGGCAAAGGGCTGGGTGGTAAACTTGTTTCTTTAATCAAGTCGCATGAGAAATTAAGTCGCGTAAAACATTTTGAGTTGTATTGTCTACCTGAACTGGATGAGTTTTATAGCCAATACGGATTTAGCATCCCAAGTGAAATCCAATTAATGAGACACACAACCGATGCACATACAACTTGATTAAGCAGCCTGCGTATGGCGCAATAACCAACGGGCATTGCGCCGGATGTTTTACAAGATGAATGGTGCAATGCGCTACGCTTATTGCACCCTACAATTACCAACCACAAAGGAACAAGCACCATGACTGAACTGATTAAAACCGACAACAAACTGGGCGAAGGCGCAGAGGCTACCGCCGGCAAGCTGGTGCTGGTGCACTACACTGGCTGGCTGTATGACGAGGCCGCGCCCGACCAGAAGGGCAAGAAATTTGACAGCTCGCACGACCGCGCCGAGCCGTTCGATTTTCCGCTTGGTGCTGGGCACGTGATCAAGGGGTGGGATCAGGGCGTGGAGGGCATGAAGGTGGGCGGGCAGCGCACGCTGGTCATTCCTTCCGACCTCGGCTACGGCGCGCGCGGCGCGGGCGGGGTGATTCCGCCGAATGCGACGCTGGTGTTCGATGTGGAGCTGCTGGCGGTGCGTTAATCCGGCACGCGCTTGGCATCCCGCAACAACTTAAAACTGTATCCAAGGAATATGAATATGATGAAACGCACCCTGTTTTTCCCGCTGGCCCTGCTGCTGGCCGTCGGCATTTTTTCAACTGCGTCCCATGCCGAAAAGGCTGTAACAAAAAAGGAGGCAGGCAGCGTAACCAAACTGGTCAAAATCGACAGGAAACCGGGCAACGGCGCGCAGGCTGCTGCGGGGCGCGAAGTGTCCGTACACTACACCGGATGGTTGTATGATGCGTCCGCCAAGGACAGCAAGGGCAAGAAGTTCGACAGTTCGCGCGATCACGGGCAGCCGTTCACTTTTCCGCTCGGGCAAAGGGTGGTTATCGAAGGGTGGGATCAGGGCGTCGAGGGCATGAAGGTGGGAGGGCAGCGCACGCTGGTCATTCCTCCAAATCTCGCCTACGGCGCACGCGGCGCGGCTGACATTATCCCGCCGAATGCTGCGCTGGTGTTCGATGTGGAGCTGCTTGCGGTGCGTTAACTTGATAAGCTTGTAAAAACAGTTGTCCACGAAAGGCACGAAAAACACGAAATTAGGTAAATTGTCGAGTCAATGCGGCGTCTTGTTTTATTTCGTGCCTTTCGTGTTTTTGCGAGCATCCGCTACGCGGATTGCCTGCTTACCCCGCTTCGTGGATGAATTGTTATTAACAGCTTGTCGGCTCTACACTCGCTCATTTCACCTTGCGAGCCGGGAAAAAATCGGTTCAAATGCCGCACATGGAAAAAAACGATCAACATGGTTTCATCATACGGACGCAGGTAAATTATTTGCCTGACCAGTCCGACGAGCCGGGCAACCGCTTTGTGTTTTCCTACACCATCAATATCACCAATTCCGGCAGCGACACCGCCAAACTTATCAGCCGCCACTGGATCATCACCGATGCCAACCACCATGTTCAGGAGGTGCGCGGGCAGGGGGTTGTCGGCGAACAGCCCTCGCTCAGCCCGAACCAGAGCTTCGAATATACCAGCGGAACGGTTCTATCCACGCAGGTCGGCACGATGCGCGGCAGCTACCAGATGCGGACCGGGGACGGCGCGGAGTTCGATATCGAAATACCGCAATTCGTCTTGAGTGTGCCACGTGTTTTGCATTAGGGAGTTTCCGGATAACCGTGCGAGGGCGATTCGCGGGTTGTCCCTGCGAGCCGCGCTGCTGCCGCTGATTTTTCTTGCATCCTGCGCCGCGCCGCCCAAACCGCCCACCGTGGCTCCTCATGCCGCATTGCCGCCCGTGGCGCCGTTCGCGGCAAGCAAATGGGAGATGTTGCCGGGCTGGCAAACAGCGGATTTGCAGCCTGCCTGGGGGGCATTTTTGCAAAGCTGCCGCGCATTGAAGAGCAAGCCGGGCTGGCAAACGGTATGCGCGCGCACCAGCGAATTGCCGCAAGCGGACAGCGCGGCCTTGCGCGCGTTTTTCGAGGAAGGCTTCGCGCCTTACCAGGTATTCAACCCGGATGGCACATCGCAAGGGTTGATCACCGGGTACTACGAACCGAAACTCGCGGGCAGCCGCGTCAAGACACCGCGCTTCCGTTATCCGCTGTATGCGCCGCCGGATGATCTGCTGACCATCGATCTGGGCGAGGTCTATCCGCAACTGAAGGACATGCGTTTGCGCGGGCGCCTGCAAGGCAAGCGCATCGTGCCTTATTACAACCGTGCCGACATCGACAACGGGAAGGCAGTGCTGCAAGGGCGTGAGCTGTTCTGGGTGGAAAATCCGGTTGACCTGTTTTTCCTGCAAATACAGGGGTCGGGGCGCATCGAATTGCCGGACGGTAGCCTGGTGAAAGTCGGTTATGCCGAGCAGAACGGCCATCCTTACGTTTCCATCGGCAAGAAGCTGGTCGAAATGGGCGAGCTCAAGATCGAGGAAGCCTCGATGCAGGGCATCAAGGACTGGGCGAAACGGTATCCGCAAAAACTTCCCGCACTGCTGGCGCAGAACCCCAGCTATGTGTTCTTCCGCGAATTATCGAATGGGTTATCCGCGCCGCTCGGCGCATTGGGCGTGCCGCTGACCGAGACATACAGCATCGCGGTCGATCCGCGCACTATCCCGCTCGGCGCGCCGGTGTTCCTTGCAACCACCTACCCGAATACCGCCGAGCCGCTGAACCGGTTGGTGCTGGCGCAAGATACGGGCGGCGCGATCAAGGGCGCGGTGCGCGCCGATTTTTTCTGGGGCTTCGGCGAGCAGGCGGGCATCCAGGCGGGGCGCATGAAACAGAGCGGGCAGATGTGGGTGTTGTTCCCGAAAGGCGCGGAGCCGACGTTAAACCCGTAGAGGTGCGGTTTATTGCGCCCTGATCTATCAACCTAGAAACGGCAATTTGTCCACGAAAAACACGAAAGGCACGAAATAAAACGAGAAGTTGTATTGGTTCTGCGACTCACCCATTGGGTATCAATTCGTAGCATGGTGTTTTTTGAATTTTTTCGTACTTTTCGTACTTTTCGTGATTTTCGTGGACAACTTTTTTAGGATCAGTCCGCAATATGCACCCGATTGCCGCCGCTGTGTTTGGCGGCAAGCAATTCCAGGTCGGCTTCCCTGATTATTTCCGCTTCGGTGGATTCGCGGTCGGGCATGCGGTGGACGCCGCCGATGCTGATCGTCGCTACGCCGTGTGATGAATCGCTGTTCGGGATATTGAGCGCACGCACCTGTTCGCAGAGCTTCTCTGCATGATGGCGCAGTTCGGTAATGTTTGCGGCCAGCGATACGACGGAAAATTCATTTCCGTGATAGCGCGCCGTACAGTCCGAGGTGCGAACGAACGATTTGGCGATGCAGTCGCCCACCATCCGCATGCATTCTTCTCCCGCTGCCCTGCCGTAACGCTCGTTGAATTGCTTGAAATGGTCAAAGTCGATCATCAGCACCGACAATTCGCTGTGGGTGCGTTGCGCGGTGGAAAGCAGGCTCGTGAACTGTTCGTCGAAATGCCGCCGGTTGCTGAGGCCGACCAGGTGGTCGGTGTAGGCTAGCGTGCTCAGTTGCTGGTTGAGCGTTTGCAGATCGAGATTGGATTGGTGCAGGTGTTGTTCGAGCAGGATGCGCGCGGTCACATCCTTCTGGATGCCGATGTAGTGCGTGAGTTTGCCGTCCGCGCCATGTACCGGAGAAATGCTGAGCTCGTTCCAGAACATCGAGCCGTCCTTGCGGTAATTGCGCAACGTGACGACACAGCTTTCCTCGTTAGCGAGGGCGGCGCGGATAACGTCGAGCCCCGGTTGATCGGTATCCGTTCCTTGCAGGATACGGTAACTGTTGCCGATGATCTCGCCGGAACTGTAGCCGGTCAGTTTTTCAAAGCCCTTGTTGACATAAATCAGCGGGAAGCCATTCTTGCTTGCATCGGCGATGGTGATGCCATCGCACGACTGGTCGATGGCATGTACGAGCAGGTCGCGCGAAATTTCGGCTTCAGGATTCATCGGAGCCTTATTTTCTTTCAGCCTCGTTCAAGCGTTTTTCCAGTTGTTCGGCGGGCATGTATCCCGGAATTTGTATCCCGTCGCCAAAGATCAGGTTGGGCGTCCCTTCGACATGGTGTTTCCTGGCCAATGCCATTATCTTGTCGATCGGTGAATTGCAAGTCGCGTGGGCAGGCATGATGCCGCTTATCATCAGGTCGTCCCATGCCTTGAGGGGGTCTTTTGAACAGTACACATTGCGCACGATTTCATCCGAACCCAGGACAGGGTACAGAAAAAGGTACAGCGTGACATCGTTGATCTTGCCCAATTCCCTCTCGAGGCGTTTGCAGAAGCCGCAGCTCGGATCGGTGAAATAGGCCATCCTGCGTTTTCCGTTGCCCTTTACTTTCTTTAGCGCGAGATCGAGCGGAAGCTGGTCGAAGTCGATGGCGAGCAATTGGCGGCGGCGCTCTTCTGTCACATTGCGCCGGTTTTTTACATCGATCACGCTGCCATCGAACAGATATTGCCCTTGCGCATCGGTATACAAAAGCTCGTTGTTGAGGATGACTTCATAAAGGCCGGAATAAGGTGTTTTGACAATATGTTCGATCTTGCCGATGCTGGGGAACCTGCTTTGCAGCGACTGGCGGATTTCGTTTTCACCGGCATGCGCGGCAGCTATTGCGAAAAACAGGGGCAGGGCAAGCCAATTAAACAGATGTGACACAGGGGATTTTTTCATGGGTATTTTCGGGCGGTGTTGATATAAACGATGGCATCAGGGCGCTGACCGTGAACGGCATGCAACGGCTGATGCCAGCAAGCTGAATCATAGTACCCTTATAAAAGCGCTCTTGGCATGGCAAACCGCATACCGGTTCATTGCTAAAGCCCGGTGGATCGAATAACCCGGTGTTTCAAAGGGTGTTTTCTCTTGCGATTTAACTCGCACCACTTGCGCTAATGGTCACGATAAAAAATTCATGGCTGCAATCATAACATGACACCCAGTTTCATTTATAATTGCAACCCCTCGCGAAGAATCGTCATGCGCATCGGTCCCTACCAACTCAAGAATAACCTCATCGTTGCCCCTATGGCCGGGGTAACCGATCGCCCTTTCCGCATGTTGTGCAAACGCATGGGCGCAGGCATGGCGGTGAGCGAAATGGTGGCATCCAATTCGCTGCTGTACGGCTCTGAAAAAACCAGACGTCGCGCCAACCATGAAGGCGAAGCCGACCCGATTTCGGTGCAGATCGTCGGTGCCGACGCAAAGATGCTCGCGCAGGCCGCCAGGTACAACGTGGATCGCGGCGCGCAAATCATCGACATCAACATGGGCTGCCCGGCAAAAAAAATCTGCAATGTGATGGCGGGCTCCGCGCTGCTGCAAAATGAGACGCTGGTCGCCGAATTGCTGGAAGCGGTGGTCGGCGCGGTGGATGTGCCGGTGACGCTGAAGATCCGCACCGGATGGGATAAACAGAACCGCAATGCGGTCAACATCGCCAGGATTGCCGAAGCGGCCGGTATACAAGCGCTCGCGATACACGGGCGCACACGCGCTTGCGCCTACACCGGCGATGCGGAATATGACACCATTGCCTCGGTAAAGGCCAGCGTGAGCATCCCCATCATCGCCAATGGCGATATCGACACACCCGAGAAAGCCAGATACGTGCTGGAGCAAACCGGCGCGGATGCCGTGATGATCGGTCGCGCGGCACAAGGCCGTCCCTGGTTGTTTCGCGAAATAGAGCACTTTCTTGAAACCGGCACGCATTTGCCCGCGCCGGAAACTGCAGAGATACATCGCGTGCTGCTGGAGCACGTGCAGGAACTGTACAGTTTTTATGGCGAACATACCGGGCTGCGCGTGGCGCGCAAACATATCTCCTGGTACACCAAAGGGCTGGCAGGCTCGGCCCAATTCCGCCACAGGATGAATCAATTGGAAAGCGTCGGTGCCCAGTTGGCGGCAGTGGACGATTTTTTCACGCAACACGCACAACATGGAGCGCAGTTGCAATACATTGAAAGGTTAGCGGCATGAACGATTGTTTGGTAAACGAAAATGACATGGCGCGCTACGTGCGCAAGACACTCAAGGAATATTTCAAGGATCTGGACGGCGAAGAACCCTGCTGCGACATGTTCGACATGGTGATGGATTGCGTCGAAAAACCGCTGCTCGAAATGGTGCTGGAGCACGTCGGCGGCAACCAGACACGCGCGTCGGAAATGCTGGGCATCAACCGCAATACCCTGCGCAAAAAGATGCAGCAGCACGGCATCGCGTGATCCCAAAAACAGTCGTTAGACGTTAGTCGCTAGTTGTTAGTTAAACCGCGAAACGGATAATCCCAACTAACGACTAGCGACTAATGACTGGCGACTAACAACAATTTTTATCTGAAACCACCATGACACCCATCAAACAAGCACTCATCAGCGTATCGGATAAGTCCGGCGTTCTCGAATTTGCGCAGGGGCTGAACCAGCTTGGCGTAAAGATACTTTCCACCGGCGGCACCGCAAAATTGTTTGCCGACAATGGCATCCCTGTCACGGAAGTGGCGGATTACACCGGCTTCCCAGAGATGCTGGATGGCAGGGTAAAAACGCTACAACCGAAAGTCCATGCGGGCATCCTGGCGCGGCGCGATCTGCCGGAGCATGTCGCCACGCTGGAGAAACACAGCATCCCGACCATCGATCTGGTGGTGGTCAACCTGTATCCGTTCGCGGCAACCGTCGCCAAACCCGGCTGCACGCTTGAGGACGCCATCGAGAACATCGACATCGGCGGACCGACCATGGTGCGTGCGGCGGCGAAGAATCACGCGCATGTCGCCATCGTCACCGACCCGGCGGACTACGCGGACGTGCTGGCCGAAATGCAGACCAACGGCGGCGCGGTGAGCGACGCGACGCGCTTCGATCTGGCGAAAAAAGCCTACTCGCATACTGCCGCCTACGATTCCGCGATCAGCAACTATCTTACGGCAATCAACAGCGACGGTACGAAGAGCGCGTTCCCGGCGCAGATCAACTTCAACTTCGCCAAGGTGCAGGACATGCGTTACGGCGAAAACCCGCACCAGAGCGCCGCGTTCTACCGCGATCTCAATCCGGTGTCGGGCGGCATCGCCGACTATACCCAGTTGCAGGGCAAGGAACTGAGCTACAACAACATCGGCGATGCCGATGCGGCCTGGGAGCTGGTCAAGACTTTCGAGCAACCGGCCTGCGTCATCGTCAAACACGCCAACCCGTGCGGCGTGGCGATTGCCGACAACGCGCTGAACGCTTACAAGCTGGCCTATGCCACCGATACCACCTCCGCATTCGGCGGCATCATCGCCTTCAACCGCGAGCTGGATGCCGACAGCGCGACGCAGATCACCGCCAACCAGTTCGTCGAACTTATCATCGCACCATCCGCTTCCGAGGCTGCGCTCAAGGTCACGGCGGCCAAGCAGAACGTGCGCGTGCTCACCGTGCCATTATCCAGCGCGCATAACCAGTTCGACTTCAAGCGTGTCAGCGGTGGCCTGCTTGTGCAATCGCCGGATGCGCTCAACGTCCAGGCTTCGCAGCTCAAGGCGGTGACCAAGGCGCAGCCTACCGGCGAACAGTTGCAAGACCTGCTGTTCGCCTGGCGCGTGGCGAAATATGTGAAATCCAACGCGATTGTTTTTTGCAAAAATGGCCAGACGCTGGGTGTGGGTGCGGGGCAGATGAGCCGCGTGGACAGTACGCGCATCGCCAGCATCAAGGCGCAGAACGCCGGGCTGAGTTTGGCCGGTTCGGTAGTTGCGTCGGATGCCTTCTTCCCGTTCCGCGATGGGCTGGATGTATTGGCCGAAGCGGGTGCGAAAGCCGTGATCCAGCCGGGCGGTTCGATGCGTGACGCGGAAGTGATTGCCGCCGCCGATGAGCACGGGCTGGCGATGGTATTCACCGGCTACCGCCACTTTAGACATTAAGGGTAAAACGGCAATTCATCCACGAAGCGGGGTAAGCAGGCAATCCGCGTAGCGGATGCTCGCAAAAACACGAAAGGCACGAAATAGAACAAAAAATTGTATTCTTTCGTGATTTTCGTGTCTTTCGTTAACCAATGACTTAGCGCATGTTTCATCGCGCTTAGTCAGATGGCTAGTTAGTTCATCAGGACAACAGTTTTTTCTAGGTTAGTTCCTGTCTCTCTACGCCGCCGCCGTCACCAGCAATTGCACGAATAGCTGAATTTTCATGTTGATGTCCGGGCTGACAGCCGTAAACTCAAGCCCCGCGAGATGGCGGCTTCCATCATCCTTTAATTTGACGACTTTCGCATAGATGTCGGTTGCCTTGATGTCGACCAGCGGAAGATCGAATTCAAGTTTTACATCGTCGAGAGCCTTGAGCGGATAATCGGTTTCTATCAATATGCCGTGATAACAGATATCGAGAATGGTCGCATCGATCATTTTCGGCATCACAAATTTGTTCTGGATAAGGTTCAATGAGCAGGGAAGTTTGACTTCCACGCGATGGCTTCGGCGGGCTTCCTTGCGCGGTACTTCGATGTTCAGCGAGGGAATCGAATATAGCTCGCGCAATTTGACAGGCTGCGACTTTCCTTTGACGAACACTTCCATCGCATCGCTGACCGTGGCGAAATCGCGGCATTGGTCAAAAGTATTTTCGCTGATCAGTACCTGTCCACGCAGGCTGAAGGCTTCGATCCGCGAGGCGAGGTTGACCTCGTCGCCGATCACCGTATATTCGGAATAGAAGTTTGAACCGAATTTGCCGGCCATGACGCTGCCGGTATTGATGCCGATACCCATGAACAATTCCGGCATGCCATCGGGGCGGCCCTGATTGTTGAGCTCCACCATGGCGAGTTGCATTTCGATTGCGCAGGTCAATGCGCGTTGCACATCGTCCGGGCGCCAGACCGGCGCTCCGAACAGCACCATGATGGAATCGCCCATGAATTTATCGACGATACCATGATGGCGAAAGACTATTTCGTTCATTTTCCCCAGGCAGCGGTTGAGCATTTCAATTACCGTTCCGGCAGGGAGCGCGGCTGTGATGGAGGTAAAACCCCTGAGATCGGCAAGCAGGATGGTGACTTCGCACCGCACGAAGGAATGCTCCGGGCCAGCCGCGTTGTTTTCATCGTCAGCCCCGCATGCATGCCGGACGATGGATTCCATCTCCGCTTCGGCGGCGTGCTTGAGGGGCGCGCCGGTCTCGCGGGCAATCAGTGCCTGCAGGCATCGCACAGCTTCTTTGCCTGGATCGTCTTTCATAGGTTAAATGAAAACAAAATGTAAATGATTCAATGTGATAACAAGCCCGTCGTGCAGCCTGAAGTATCCCGGACATCGTTGCGCCTGTCAAACGCAAGCCTTTTGCAATCTGTATTTAGCGAATATTGGTAATGTGTCCGGGCTGTGCAATTCGTTAACGCGAAACTCGCGCAGCGATTCGTTTGCCCTTTCTGTGTGAAACAACTAGCCATTCGACTAAGCTGCAAACGACCGCAGCCAAGTCGCTGGTTATCTCGCTTGTGGGGGAAAGTTGGATAGGGGGAAACGGGCATGGCAAATTTCATTATCAGGGGCGGTGGCTCGCCATGCCCGTCAGATCGAAGCCAGCGCATCAACCACCGTCGGATATTGCAGCTTTATTTTTAATTCTTTTTTCATTCTCTCGTTGCTCAAACGCCGCGATTCGTTCATGAACGACCATAGCGCGGGCGGCACGTTGCGCTCGACTTCCGCGCGCGGCAGGCGGGGCGGGCGCGGCAAGCCGTGGGCATCCGCGATGGCGTCGAAGTAATCACCCATTTTCATTCGGCTGTCATCGCTGGTGTGATACACGCGGTTGGGCCTTGCGTGCCGCAGCGCGGCCAACACGATGCGCGCGAGATCGTCGGCGTGGATGTGGCTGGTATAGCTGTCTTCCTCGTGAACAATGGCCGGAGTGTGTGCATGCAGGCGCTCAAGTGGCAGGCGGTCATGCGCGTAGATGCCGGGCACGCGCAGGATGGCGGCGCGTACCTGATTGCGCCCGGCCCAGTCGCGTATCTGCCGTTCCGCATTCGCCCGCAGCCGCGCACGCGCCGTCTGCGGATTGAGTGGATGCGTTTCACTCACCGGAGCGCCGCCGCAATCGCCATACACGCCGCTGGTGCTGATGTAGACGAGGCGTTCGGGTAACTTCCCGTGAGACAGGGCCGCAAGAAGGTTGTGGGTGCGAAGGTCAATCCCCGGCCTCTCGCGGTCGTCATTTTTCAGGCGGGTTCCGGATGAAGGAGGCGCAAAGTGCAGCACGACGTCAGCCAACCCGGCGATGCGCGCGAGGCTCGCGCGGTCGTCCAGATCGCCGTGCAGCGGGGAGATGCACGCCGCGCGCAATTCTGCAAAACGTTCCGCGCGGCGCGCCAGCCCGAACAGCCGGTAATGTCCCCGCAGCAGCGGCGCAACCCGCATGGCGATGTCCCCGCAACCCGCTATGAGAATCCGTTTCATGGCGAGATTATGCGTTAAAATCGCTGCGATTATGCGCACTCAAGATTACGACATGACTTTTAGCATCACCCTCCAGCCAGCCAATCGCAGCTTCCCCATCGAAGCCAACGAAACCATCCTCAACGCCGCGCTCAAGCATGGCTACGCCCTGCCGTATAGTTGCCGGGAGGGGTCGTGCGGCGTATGCAAGGGGCGCGTGCTGCAAGGTTCGGTGGATCACGGCAATTTCCTGGGCAGCATATTGAGCGCGGCTGAAAGGGCGGAAGGCATGGCCTTGTTCTGCTGCGCCACGCCGGAATCGGATCTGGTCATCGAGTACCGTGAAACGAACCCTACCAGGGACATTACGGTCAGAATCCTGCCGTGCCGCGTGGAAAAAATGCAAAGGGTGGCGGACGATGTGATGGTGCTCTACCTCCGGTTGCCTGACAGCGAGCGTTTGCAATTTATTGCAGGCCAGTACATCGACATTCTGAAGGGGAGCGGGAAACAGCACAGCTTCTCGCTGGGAAACGCCCCGCACGACAACGAATTACTGCAGTTGCATATACGTATGGTTCCCGGTGGCGATTTCACGCACCATGTTTTCACGCAGATGAAAGAAGGCGATATTTTGCGCATCAAGGGGCCGCTCGGCGCCTGCTATCTGCGCGATTCGGCCAAACCGGCCATATTTATCGCCAGCGGCACCTGCATTGCCCAAGTCAAGGCCATCATCGAGCACGCGCTACATGCCGGTATAAAACGCCCGATGCATCTGTATTGGGGCGCGCGCAAATTGGCCGATTTTTACCTGCTGGATAGGGTGAAACAATGGGAAGCGCAAGGCGTCCGCTTCACGCCGGTGCTTTCGGAGCCGCTCCCCGAAGACCATTGGCAGGGCAAAACCGGTTTTGTGCACCAGGCAGTCATGGAGGATTACGGCGACCTGTCCGGCCACCAGGTCTATGCCTGCGGCGGGCCGGTGATGATCAATGCCGCGCACCAAGATTTCACCACCCTGCGCGGCTTGCCGGGCGAGGAGTTTTTCTCCGATTCGCTTGCCCCGCAAGCACCCTCAAAGATATTGAAACCGGATTGATCCTCCACTCGAGAGCATAGTCTCCAAAACGTAATTCGCCAGCTTTGTCATTGCAGGGGCGATGTGGTTTAATCGCGCCTATGAAATTCCCCTTCCAAAATGTCGCGCTGATCGGCAAACACAAGGCTCCGGAAATTGCGGAGCCGTTGTTGCGCCTGGCCGCATTTTTGTCGTCCAGGGGGCTGAATGTGGTGGTGGATAGCCTGACTGCCGAGCAGGTCGAATCCGGCGTTTACCCGGCGATGAATTTGAATGAAATGGCGCATGCGGTCGATCTGGCGATCGTGATCGGCGGCGACGGCACGATGCTGAATATTGCGCGCACCCTGTCGCCGCACCAGATTCCGCTGGTTGGCGTGAATCAGGGCAGGCTGGGTTTCCTCACCGATCTCACGCTGGAAAACATGCAGGACAGCATCGCGGCGATGCTGGAGGGCAAGTTTGTCACCGAGCAGCGCCTGCTGCTGTCGGCGCGCGTGCTGCGCAATGATGTCGAAGTATTCAGCGGGCTGGCTTTCAACGAAGTGGCGGTACACCGCAACCATATCAGCAGCATGGTCGAGTTCGAGGTGCGTATCGACGGCGAATATCTCTATAACCAGCGCGCCGACGGGCTGATCGTGGCGACGCCCACCGGCTCGACCGCCTATGCGATGTCGGCGGGCGGCCCGATATTGCACCCGAGCCTGGATGCGCTGGAACTGGTGCCGGTATGCCCGCATACGCTGAGCAACCGCCCCATCGTGGTGAAAGGCTCGTCGGTGCTGGAAATTCTGCTGCACCGCATCGGCGATATCCGCGTGCGTTTCGACAGCCATACCTACTATGACTTGCAGTTGCACGACAAGATCATCGTCACGCGCCATCCCGAGCTTGCCTGCCTGCTGCATCCGGTGGGGCATAGTTATTACCACACGTTGCGCGAGAAACTGCTCTGGAACCAGACGCTGTAAACGATGAAACTTCCAGCACAGATTGTTCATTGTCGATGTGATACCGCACAATCGGTCTTTTGTAGGTCGGGCTCCGCCCGACAGCTATATCCGGCGGGTGGAACCCGCCCTACGCCTAACGGGCATGGCAAAGATGCCACCCCTGATAATGAACTCGCCATGCCCGTTTCCCTCACCTCAATCCTCTGGGTGAAACAACTAGCCATTCGACTAGGCTGCAAACAACCGCAGCCAAGTCGCTGGTTATCCCGCAAGCGGGCAATGAATCGCTACGCGAGTTTCACGTCTAACGACTGATCTGGAGCCAACCCGATGCTGAAATTCCTGGCCATCCGCGATTTCGTCATCGTCTCCTCGCTCGAGCTGGATTTCTCTGCCGGGTTTACCGCATTGACCGGCGAGACCGGCGCGGGCAAATCCATCCTGATCGATGCGTTGTCGCTGGCGCTCGGCGAGCGCGGTGATGCGGCGATGGTGCGCAACGGTTGCGAGCGCGCCGAGATTGCAGCCGAATTCGACATCGCCGCGTTGCCGCATTTGCAAACCTGGTTGCGCGAACAGGAACTGGAGGGCGACGAAGGCGTATGCCTGTTGCGTCGCGTGCTGGATATCAATGGGCGTTCGCGCGGTTTCATCAACGGGCGCAGCGCCACGCTGCAACAGATGCGCGAGGCGGGGGAGCAGTTGCTGGACATCCACGGTCAGCATGCGCACCAATCGCTGGTGCGCCCCGATGCGCAGCGCATGTTGCTGGACGGTTATGCGGGCGCGGTTGCAGATGCGGAGAAAGTTGCAAGCCTTTATCGCGATTGGCAGGCCTTGCGCCGCCGCCGCATCAGCCTCAGCGAAAATGCCGAGGCCGTGGCCGCCGAACGCGAATTGTTGCGCTTCCAGCGCGACGAGCTGGAAGGGCTGGGTTTCAATGCCGCCGATTGGCAAGAGCTTCAGGCCGACTACGCGCGCCTCGCCCATGCCGCGAGCCTGCTGGAGGCCGCCGCATTCGGCATCGAAACATTGGGCGAAGCGGACAACGCGTGTCTCGCGCAACTCAATGCGCTGGTGGCGCGCCTGCGCGATGGCATGGAGCACGATGCCAGCCTCGGCGAGACATTGCGCATGCTGGAAAGCGCGCAGGCCGAATTGCAGGAGGCGGTATATGCGTTGCGCCATTACCAGCAGCGCCTCGATACCGATCCGCAGCGCCTGCATGAGCAGGAACAACGTATCCAGAATGTGATGGATGCCGCGCGCAAACACCGCGTCGCACCGGAATTGCTGGATGAAGCCTTGCAGCGCATCGTGGCGCGCCTGGACGAACTGGGTGGCGATGCCGATCTGGCCGCGCTGGAGCAGCAGGAGAAATCCGCGCAGCAAAGCTATCTGGCGGCGGCGAAAAAATTATCGGCGGCGCGCAAGAAAGCCGCCGACAAGCTGGCGCGCGAAATCACCGAAGCGATGCAGACGCTGGCGATGCAGGGCGGCAGTTTCGCCGTGGCGCTGCTGCCGCTGACAGAAGGGAACGTTTATGGGCTGGAAGCGATAGAGTTCCAGGTCGCCGCCAATCCCGGTGTGCTGCCGCGCAGTCTGGCCAAGGTCGCATCGGGCGGCGAATTGTCGCGCATCAGCCTGGCGATCCAGGTTGCCGCGATCCGGGTCGCCAGCGTGCCGACGCTGATCTTCGACGAGGTGGACAGCGGCATCGGCGGGCGCGTCGCGGAAATTGTCGGGCATTTGCTGAAAAAATTGGGCAGGAATTATCAGGTGCTATGCGTGACGCATCTGCCGCAGGTTGCCGCCGCAGCAGACCATCAGTGGCAGGTGAGCAAGACGGCGGAAAACGGCGTCACGCTGAGCCATATCGCCGTGCTGAAAGGTGAACAGCGTGTCGAGGAGATTGCGCGCATGCTGGGCGGCGTGAAAATTACCGATACGACGCGAAAACATGCGGCGGAGATGTTGGGTGTCGCCGCTTGAGGTATCATGCGGCGGTTTTAACGTGAAACTCGCGTAGCGAGACCATGCCCCTCTCTCCCGCAAGCGGGAGATAACCATCGACTTGGCTGGCGTCTTTTGCCAGCTTAGTCGAATGGCTAGTTGTCTCACCAGAGCTAGGAGAGAGAGGGGGGTATGGCGGGTTTCATCATCAGGGGGTGGCAATTTGCCATGCCCGTTAGATTGAAATGACGAGATAATTATGCGCGCCAAACTGATTTTGTTTTCCATGCTGCTGGCTTCATGCAGCGATATTCCTGTGCCATCGATGCCATCCATGCCGTCGATGCCTGCTGTTACCATGCCGTCACCGTACAAAATGGATATCCGCCAGGGAAATTACATCACGCCCGAGATGCGCGAAAAACTGAAGCTGGGAATGAATAAATCGCAAGTGCGCTATGTGCTGGGCACGCCGATGATCAGCGACGCGTTTCACGGCAACCGGTGGGATTATGTGTACCGCCTGGAGCGGGACGGCAGGGTCATCGAGGAGCAACGCCTGACACTGTATTTCGATGGGGATAACCTGGTGAAAATCGAGGATGGCAAGCAGGCTCAAGACAGCCAATCACAGCAGTGATTTTTGGGCTGTTTTGTGCCGCTGACGGGCGCATTAAGGGGAAGCATGATGAGTAAAATAAAAATCGCCATCGCCGGCAGCGGCGGACGCATGGGGCGTGCCCTGCTGGAAGGTGTGGCGCAAGCGGATGATCTCGTATTGCACGCCGCGCTGGAACACGGCGCCAGCCCGCTAATCGGCAAGGATGCTGGTGAGCTGTTCGGTGCGCCCTGCGGCGTAAGAATCAGCGCGGATGCTCAAGCCGCCCTGCAAGGAGCGGACGTGCTGATCGACTTTACCCGCCCGGAAGGCACGCTGCATCACCTCGATATCTGCCGCAAGCTGGGTGTGAATATGGTGATCGGCACGACCGGTTTTAACGCGCAGCAAAAGGCTCAACTCGGCGCGGCGGCGCAACAGATCGGCATCGTGTTCGCCCCCAACATGAGCGTCGGCGTGAACCTGGTGTTCAAGCTGCTGGAAACCGCATCGCGCGTGCTGGCGCACGGCTACGATATCGAAATCATCGAGGCGCATCACCGCCACAAGGTGGATGCGCCGTCCGGCACCGCGCTGGGCATGGGCGAAGTGGTCGCGCGCACCCTGGGGCGCGACTTGGCGCAATGCGCGGTCTATGGCCGCGAAGGCGTGACCGGCGAACGTGACCCATCCACCATCGGCTTCGCTACGGTGCGCGGCGGCGACATCGTCGGCGACCATACCGTGCTGTTTGCCGGTACCGGCGAGCGTGTCGAAATCACCCACAAAGCCAGCAGCCGCGCCACTTTTGCGCTGGGCGCCTTGCGCGCCGCAAGATATCTGAAATCCAATCCGGCAGGCCTTTACGACATGCAGGACGTGCTGGGTTTGAAGTAATTTATGCCGCATAAAATCGCGGTTGTGGAACGCATGGGCTTTTGCTAGAATCGCGCCCTCAATTTTTTGGTAGAAGGTAGTTTGTTCATGACAACTGTACGAGTTAAGGAAAATGAGCCGTTCGAAGTCGCAATGCGCCGCTTCAAGCGTTCCGTGGAAAAGACCGGCCTGCTGACCGATCTGCGCGCCCGCGAGTTTTACGAAAAACCCACCGCGGAACGCAAGCGCAAGCTGGCCGCCGCAGTGAAGCGCCATTACAAGCGCCTGCGCAGCCAGACCCTTCCTCCCAAGCTTTATTGATTCTGATCTACTGATTTGTCGCCCCTGTCGGATGCGGCAATTGGTTTTGATATGAGTCTCAAGCAGCAAATCACTGAAGATATGAAAACCGCGATGCGCGCCAAGGATACGGCGCGCCTCGGGGCTATTCGCCTGTTGCTCGCCGCGATGAAGCAGCGCGAGGTGGACGAGCGCATCGAATTGACGGATGCGGATGTGGTCGCCATCATCGAAAAGATGAACAAGCAGCGGCGCGATTCCATCAGCCAGTATGAAGCGGCAGGCCGTCAGGATCTGGCGGATGTCGAGAAATTCGAGATGACCGTGCTGGCCGCTTACATGCCGCAGCAGATGAGCGAAGCCGAAGTCGCCGCAGCCGTGACCGAGGCGATAGCCGCGACCGGTGCGGCTGGCCCGCAGGACATGGGCAAGGTAATGGGTGCGATCAAACCCAAATTGGCCGGGCGCGCCGATATGGGAAAAGTCTCCGCGTTGATCAAGGCACAACTATCCAAGTAAGCCCGGCTGACAAAAATCCTTAAGTATCGATCTTGACGCAAGGGCGGTGCTGGCGTGATTCCAAAAAGCTTCATTCAGGATCTGCTCAATCGTCTCGACATCGTCGATGTGGTCGAGCGCTACGTGCCGCTCAAGAAGGCTGGCGCGAATTTTGTCGCATGCTGCCCGTTTCATAACGAAAAATCCCCTTCTTTTACCGTCAGCCAGTCCAAGCAGTTTTACCATTGCTTCGGTTGCGGCGCGCATGGCACGGCGATCGGCTTTGTCATGGAGCACGCCGGACTCGGCTATGTCGAGGCAATCGAAGAGCTGGCGCGCAGCGTCGGCCTGGACGTGCCGCACGAGCGTCCCGCAGCGGGAGATGCCCAGAGAGAATACGCCCAGAAAGTCGCGCCGGATTTGTATGAGGTGATGCAAACCGCCACGCGCTATTACCGCGAACAACTCAAACAATCGCAGCGCGCGATCGACTACCTCAAGAAGCGCGGGCTGAGTGGCGAGATCGCCGCAAAATTCGGCATCGGCTTCGCGCCGGACGGCTGGCAAAATCTCGCGTCGGCCTTCCCGGATTACCAGAGCGACACGCTGACCGAGACCGGCCTGGTGATCGCGGGCGATGACGGCAAGCGCTACGACCGCTTCCGCGACCGCATCATGTTCCCCATCATCAACGTGCGCGGGCAGGTCATCGGCTTCGGCGGACGCGTGCTGGACAAGGGCGAGCCAAAATACCTCAACTCGCCGGAAACGCCGCTGTTCGAAAAAGGCCGCGAACTATACGGCCTGTTCCAGGCGCAAAAAGCCATTCGCGGCGGGCAGCAGGTGCTGGTGGTGGAGGGCTATATGGACGTGGTGGCGCTCGCGCAACTCGGCGTGGAATACGCCGTGGCGACGCTGGGCACGGCGACCACGCCATATCATGTGCAGAAACTGCTGCGCCTGACCGAGCACATCGTGTTCAGTTTTGACGGCGACAAGGCCGGACAGAAGGCGGCATGGCGCGCGCTGGAAAATGCGCTGCCTTACCTGCAAGACGGCAAGCGCATCAGCTTCCTGTTCCTGCCGGTCGAACATGACCCCGACAGCTTCATCCGCGAATTCGGCAAGGACGCTTTCGAGCAGCGCGTGCGGGAAGCGATGCCGCTGTCCGGCTACCTGCTGCGCGAAGCCAGCGCGGGGCTGGACTTGCGCACTCAGGAAGGGCGCAGCCAGTTATTGCAGCGCGCCAAGCCGCTGCTGACCGCGATCACCGCACCGGCCACCGCGCTGCTGCTGCGCAAGGAAGTCGCGGCGCTCGCCGGAGTGAGCCAGGAAGAGCTGGAGGCATTGTATGAGATCAGCCCCATTGCGCGTGCGGCGCGCAAACCTTTCCAGAAAGCCGGGCGCGCGCCGCCCTCGGCAAACCGGCTGCTGTTGCAGTGCCTGATCGCGCAACCCGCGCTGGGTGCGCAAGTTCCCGCCGGATGGCAAGGCGAGGGGAGTGATGCCGAAGCGATTGCGGCAGTGTTGTTCGTGTTACGGGAAAACGGTTTTGAGATGAGCAGTCCCGCGCTCACACAATCGTTTCAGGGTACGGCGCATGAAAAACCCCTGGCTGCCGCCGAGGCGGATATGCTGAATTGGGGTGAGACTTTCGATGTGGACGCCGAATTCGCCGGGCTGCTGGGCAGACTCGAAGATGGGCAGCGCCGCCAGCAATTCCAGAATTTGCAGGCGAAATTGGCGCAGGGCGGCTTGTCGGACCTGACCGATACGGAGCGTGAGCAGTATCGGCAATTGCTACAACGCGGCTGATTTCAATCCTTGAAGCCCCTTAAGCGATCTGCGGCGGATAGGCGGGCAGAAATAATCTTGATTCTATTCACCATTTCGCTATAATGCGCGCCCCTGTGAGACTGATATGCGGTTTCACATACCTTGCTCCACCGTCTCGCAGTGCTAATTCGCACTCCCTTCAAGGGGGGCGGATTCACTAAAATAAATTATGGCGGGGGGCTTTAACCACAAGGAGATTTGATGCGACACTACGAAATTGTTTTTATCGTGCATCCCGACCAGAGCGAGCAAGTGCCCGCGATGATCGAGCGCTACCGCACACTGGTCACTTCCAAGGGTGGCCACGTTCACCGTCTCGAAGACTGGGGACGCCGCCAACTGGCCTACCCGATCCAGAAGATCCACAAGGCACACTATGTGCTGATGAATATCGAATGCAACCAGGAAACGCTGGATGAGATGGAACATGCGTTTCGTTTCAACGACGCCGTGCTGCGCCATTTGACCGTCAAGACCAAGGCTGCCATCACCGAACCCTCCGCGATGATGAAGGAAGAAAAATCCCGCTCCGTGCCGACTGAAAATGTAGGCGCTGTTGCAGCTCCGGCCGAAGAAGTCCTGGCAGCGGATATCTGACCATCGGCAACAGTCAACCGGCTTTGCACATCAACGACATAATTCTGGAATAAGGAAATATCATGGCCCGTTTATCGGACAAAAAGAAAGATGACAAGAACAAGCGTTCTTCCCGCAACAACCTGTTCAAGCGCCGCAAGTTCTGCCGCTTTACAGTCGAGAAAATCGCGGAAGTGGATTACAAGGATATCAATATCCTCAAGGAGTTCATTTCCGAAAACGGCAAGCTGATCCCGGCACGCATCACCGGCACCCGGACGCGCTTCCAGCGCCAGTTGAGCACCGCCGTAAAGCGTGCGCGCTTCCTGGCTTTGATGCCTTACACCGATTTGCATTAAGGAGCGAAGTCATGCAGATAATTCTGATGGAAAAAGTGATCAACGTCGGCCAATTGGGCGACGTGGTCAAGGTTAAAAACGGCTACGCCCGCAATTTTCTGATCCCGCAAGGCAAGGCCAAGCGTGCGACCGCGGCCAACATGGCCGAGTTCGAGACACGCCGCGCCGAGATCGAAGCGGCAGAAAAAGCCAAACTGGCTGAAGCGCAAGCACGCGGCGAGAAGCTGGCAGGCTTGACGGTGCAGGTCGTACAAAAAGCAGGGGTTGACGGCAAGCTTTTCGGTTCTGTCACCAATGCCGATATTGTGACCGCACTGGCCGCACAGGGTTTCAATGTCGAAAAGTCGCAAGTGCGCATGCCGCAAGGCCACCTCAAGCAAATCGGCGACCATCACATCGATATCGCGCTGCACACCGATGTGGTAGTCGGTATTACGGTTTCGGTGCTCGGCGAACATTAATTCGTTGTTCTATCAAGGTAATACAAAAAGGACTGGAAACAGTCCTTTTTTGTTCCCATAATTTCCCTTCGGGCGGAGTAAAATACCCTCCGCCAAAACGCACTCGATCGATTTAATCCCATGCAAAATTTTTCCATTCCGGACGCACAGCTCGAGCAGATCAAATTGCCTCCCCATTCGGTGGAGGCGGAGCAGTCTGTATTGGGCGGTTTGCTGCTGGAAGCGAGCGCATTGGACAAGATCGCCGACCTGATGACCGACGACGATTTTTATCGCCACGAGCATCGCCTGATCTACCGCCAGGTCGTGCGCCTGAGCGAATTGGCCAAGCCGATCGACGTCATTACGGTGGCCGAAGCGCTGGAGATCGCCGGTGAACTGGATAAGGTGGGCGGCTTGCCTTATCTGGGTAATCTCGCGCAAAACGTGCCGTCCGCCGCCAACATCCGCCGCTATGGCGAGATCGTGCGCGAGCGTTCCATCATGCGCAAGCTGGTGGAAGTCGGCACCGATATCGCCAGCAGTGCCTACAACCCGTCCGGGCGCGATGCCGCGCAATTGCTGGATGAAGCGGAAGGGAAGGTACTCAAGATCGCCGAGGCGGGATCGCGCGGCAAGCAAGGGTTCATGGCCATGCCGCCGCTGCTGACGCAGGTGGTGGAGCGTATCGAGACGCTGTACGGGCGGGATAACCAGAGCGATGTAACCGGCACGGCCACCGGCTTCACCGACCTGGATCGCATGACCTCTGGCTTGCAGGCCGGCGAACTGATCATCGTGGCGGGACGTCCGAGTATGGGCAAGACCGCGTTCTCCATCAACATCGCCGAAAATGTCGCATTGGACAGCAAGCTGCCGGTGGCGATCTTCAGCATGGAAATGGGCGCCTCGCAACTGGCGATGCGCATGCTCGGTTCGGTGGGCAAGCTCAACCAGCATGATCTGCGCACCGGGCGCTTGCAGGATGACGATTGGGGGCGGTTGACCCATGCCCTCGGCAAGCTCAATGACGCGCCGATCCATATCGATGAAAGCGCGGCTCTCTCCGCGATGGAAGTGCGCGCCCGCTCACGCCGCCTGCATCGTCAGAACGGCGGGCTTGGCCTGATCGTGGTGGATTATTTGCAATTGATGAGCTCCAGCGCCAGCAAAGCCAGCGAAAATCGCGCCACGGAAATCTCCGAAATTTCCCGCTCCCTAAAGGCGTTGGCAAAGGAGTTAAGCGTGCCGGTGGTTGCGCTGTCGCAGTTGAACCGCAGCCTCGAGCAACGCCCCAACAAACGCCCGGTGATGTCCGACTTGCGCGAATCCGGTGCGATCGAGCAGGATGCCGATCTGATTCTGTTCATCTACCGCGACGAAGTCTATAACAGCGATTCCCCAGATAAAGGCAAGGCCGAAATCATCATCGGCAAACAGCGTAACGGCCCGATCGGTAAAGTCGAACTGGCTTTTCGGGGCGAATACACGCGCTTCGATAACCTGGTTTCCAGTGGATATTGACAGGCAGAAGGCGATTTCATTAACTAACGTAGCTCAACAAGGAGAACGACATGGCACACAGCACAGCACTCGGCGGCAACCCCGTGCAACTGAACGGCGACTTTCCGAAAGTGGGGCAAACCGCACCGGCTTTCTCGCTGGTGGGTAAAGATCTGAAGGACATCACGCTGGACAGCTTCGGCAACAAGCGCAAGGTGCTGAACATCGTGCCGAGCCTGGATACGCCGACCTGCGCGGCTTCCGAGCGGCGTTTCAACCAGCTTGCCAGCGGCTTGGACAATACCGTGGTGATCACCATCTCCGCCGACCTGCCATTCGCCCAATCGCGTTTCTGCGCCAGCGAAGGATTGGACAACGTGGTCAACCTGTCCCTCATGCGCGGGCGCGAATTCCTGCGCAACTACGGCGTGGAAATCGCCAGCGGTGTGCTGGTCGGGCTCGCCACGCGCGCCGTGGTCGTGCTGGATGGCAACAACGTGGTGCGCTATACCGAACTGGTCAGCGAGATCAAGAACGAACCGAATTACGACGCGGCGCTGGTCGTGTTGAAGGCCATTTGATTTTGTTTGGTCATTCCCGCGCAGGCGGGAATCCAGTTGAAAAAACAACTCCCCGCATAGCGGGGAACAAAACCAAAGGCCTGTTGAATAAACCCGCTGGATTCCCGCCTGCGCGGGAATGACGGAATTTGAATTTCAGAGGTATTTTCATGTTAATTTTTGAACGCTCCCACCCCGGCCGCCGCAATGCAGCACAAGCACCTCACCATTTTGCCGCATCCAGCGGTATTCCTGCCGCGCTGTTGCGCCAGGATAAACCGCTGCTGCCGGAAGCCTCGGAAATGGATGTGGTGCGTCATTACACAAGGCTATCGCAAAAGAATTTTTCCATCGACACGCATTTCTATCCGCTCGGCTCCTGCACGATGAAATACAACCCGCGCGCCTGCAACACGTTGGCGATGCTGCCGAACTTTTTGGCGCGCCATCCGCTCGCGCCGGAATCCACCGGTCAGGGAATGCTGGCCTGCCTGTACGACTTGCAGGAAATATTAAAAGACGTGACCGGCATGGCGGGCGTTTCACTGATGCCGATGGCCGGAGCGCAGGGGGAATTCGCCGGTATCGCGATGATCCGTGCCTACCACGACGCGCGCGGCGACACGGCGCGCCGCGAGATCATCGTGCCGGATGCGGCGCACGGTACTAACCCGGCCACCGCCGTGATGTGCGGCTACACCGTGAAGGAGATTCCGACCGACGCGAACGGCGACGTCGATCTGGAAGCGCTGCGCGCCGCCACCGGCCCGCAGACCGCCGGGCTGATGCTGACCAACCCGTCCACGCTGGGCGTGTTCGAAAAACAGATCCAGGCCATCCAGAACATCATCCACGACGCGGGCGGCCTGCTATATTACGACGGCGCGAACCTGAACGCGATCCTCGGCAAGGTCAAACCCGGCGACATGGGCTTCGACGTAATCCACATGAACCTGCACAAGACCTTCTCCACGCCGCACGGCGGCGGTGGGCCAGGCGCGGGCGCGGTCGGCGTGGCGCAACGCCTGCTGCCCTTTCTTCCATTACCCGTTGTCGCCAAACTCCCCTCGCCCCTCGCGGGAGAGGGTGCCCGAAGGGCGGGAGAGGGGGCGAGCGGCGAAGCCGTGAGTTACCGCTACCTCACCGAAGCCGACCTGCCGCAATCCATCGGCCACCTGTCCGCCTTCACCGGCAACATCGGCATCCTGCTGCGCGCCTATGTGTACGCGCGCATGCTCGGCGCGGAAGGCATGCACCGTGTCGCGGAATTTGCCACGCTCAACGCCAACTACATGATGGCGGAATTGCATAAGGCGGGTTTCACCGTCGCCTTCCCTCAACGCCGCGCCAGCCACGAGTTCATCGTGTCGATGAAACCGCTCAAGGACGCCACCGGCATCTCCGCGATGGATGTCGCGAAGCGCCTGCTGGACAAGGGCTTCCATCCGCCCACCACCTACTTCCCGATGCTGGTGCCGGAGTGCCTGCTGATCGAGCCGACCGAGACCGAATCGAAGGAGACGCTGGACGCCTTCGTCAACGCGCTGAAGGAAATCCGCGACGAGGCGCATGCCACGCCGGAACTGGTGAAGGGCGCGCCGCACACCATGCCGGTGCGCCGCCTCGACGACGTGAAGGCCGCGAGGGAACTTGATTTGACGTGGAAGCCCGTCGTTTGACATCATTAGCGTTACTTTAACGAACCTGTAAACCGCAGTCGAATATTCGCATTTTGATCAGAATTTGTGACAGGTTCAGTTGATTCCTGCAAGACCCCGCAGCGCACGTTGCCCCAGAACGTGCTGTACCGTTCTCGCATCGAAATTTGCCGCATTCTGCGGACGCTGGCAAAGAGCCGAAACTCGATATTTTCGGAAATCGGGGGTGGCTGGACGTTTGTGTCGCATATTCTTTTTGTTGATTCACGTAAGGGATATTTCGTCATTTCCTATTGCGCGAATAAATTACTGAACAGCAAACTGCTCGAATTGCGCTCCTTGAAATTCACTGCAAACAATCAGGACGCGCACTTCATGTTCGGGGTTTCAAATCCCGCCGAGACCCGGTTCAAGAGCCAGCCGGCTATCCAGTTTGCGTTACCGGATACGCTCATTCTCTACCATCGCCGCGAATATCCGCGCCTTCCGATTTCTGCCGAAGCATCGCTGCGCTGCATCGCCGATGCGGGTGGCATTGCCCCATTCGAATCGCATATCACCGACATCACCCACGATGGTTTTGGATGCATACTTTACGACCGTGACATCAAACTCGAACCGGGGGCGGTGCTGAAAGGTTGCCGCGTCATCATCCCGGGCGGCAAGGCTGTCGTTGCCGATCTTGAGTTGCGTTACATAATGACGATCCCGCTTCCGGATGGAACACTTGTTAACCGGGCGGGGCTTCGCTTCATTCAAAAACCGAACGAAATCGCAGAGCTAATCAATTTTTTCATCCGGAATTTGGACAATAATTAGGAGCCTATTTCAGTAGGTTTCATGCCCCGCGCCGCAATGCGCCCACAGGCAAGCGGCCCCCGGGTTGGGTCTGAGCGTGGCGTCTGCGGCGTTGCACCGTTTGCCAATGGAATAACCATTGGCTGCGCGCTGCGTCTTGCATCCATCCACGCTCAGGCCCAACGCGGGGCATGAAACCTACTGAAATAGGCTCTAGGACATACTGAAGTTATAATTCGCACTTTCCATACAAATTTCCCGATAACGACATGAAGACTCTCATTTGCGGTTCGATGGCTTACGACACCATCATGGTGTTTCAGGATCAATTCAAGAAGCACATTCTGCCGGAGCAGATTCATATCCTGAACGTTGCCTTCCTGGTGCCGGAAATGCGTCGCGAATACGGAGGCTGTGCGGGCAATATCGCTTACAACATGCATTTGCTCGGCGGCAAACCGCTGGTCATGGCGACAGTGGGCGACGATTTTGCCCCCTATGCGACGCGCCTGGAAAAACTCGGCCTGTCGCAACAGCATATTCGTCATGTGCCAGGCAGCTTTACCGGACAGGCATTCATCACCACCGATCTGGACGACAACCAGATCACCGCGTTCCATCCGGGCGCGATGGGAATGTCTCACCTGAACCATGTCGCGGAAGCAAAGGAAGTCTCGCTCGGTATCGTTTCTCCCGATGGGCGCGACGGCATGATGCAGCACGCGGAAGAGTTTGCCGAAGCGGGCATCCCATTCGTATTCGACCCCGGCCAGGGTATGCCGATGTTCTCCGGCAACGAGTTGCTCCGGTTTATCGAACAGGCCGATTACGTGACGGCAAATGATTACGAGGCCAAATTGCTGCAAGACAAGACCGGCAAGAAACTGGATGAAATCGCGAAGAGGGTGCGCGCGTTGATCGTTACGCTCGGCCCGGATGGTTCGTTGATTTATGCAGATGGCAAACAGATTGCCATCCCGACGCCCAAGCCGACCGCGCTGGTTGACCCGACCGGTTGCGGCGATGCCTATCGCGCCGGGTTGCTGCACGGCATCCAGCAAGACTGGGACTGGGAGACCACCGGGCGCCTCGCATCGCTGATGGGCGCGCTCAAGATCGCCAGCCGGGGAGGGCAGAACCATGCGCCGACCCGCGAAGAGCTGAAGGCGCAGTTCCAGCAGCATTTCGGGTTTGCCGTGCCGCTGTAACGGGCATGGATAAAAGCGTCCTGATGATGAAATACGCCAGCCCGTCCCCTCTCCCCAACCCTCTCCCGCGTTGCAGGAGAGGGGGCAAACGAATCGCGGCGCGAATTTTGCGTTAATACATGCGCGGTGCTTTGCTCATTGTTGCCCTGCTGCTGGCCGGATGCGCCAGCGACCGGCAGGGCGGCATCGGCAGTGCGGATAACGACGCCGAAGTTCCTGTCATCAAATTGGGCGTAATCGAAAGCGTCACGCCGATTGAAATGGATGCCAGTTCGAGCGGCAGCGCGACTGCCGGAAGCGTTTTCGGGCAGGTCGGCGGAGCCGGCGCAGGCAGCGGACGCGGCTCGGCGGTCGGCTCGGTGCTCGGTACGGTGCTCGGCGGCACATTGGGACATCGATCCGGCATCGCCACCCAGCCCGGCTTGGAAATCTGGGTCAGGCTGGATAACGAGGATGGAAAGAGCGCTTACGTGATGCAGCCCGGTAAGCCGGATGCGTTCAAGATCGGCGACCGCGTGCGCGTGGTGCGCAAGAGAGGCGAAACGCGCGTCGAACCGGAAGCCGCCGCGCCACAAGAACCCCGCAAGCCCTGATGGCGGATTGGGCTGCCATTTCGGCCGCAATCGGCTCGGCGACGCGGCAACCTTTCCAGATCACCGGCCACGATGCGACCGGCGGCGGTTGCATCAATCAAACCTGCCGCATTCGCGGGCAAGACGGCAGACAGTTCTTCATCAAGCTCAACGCGGCGCACCATCTACCCATGTTTACTGCGGAAGCGGCGGGGTTGAAGGAAATCGCCGCCACGCAAACTATTCGTGTGCCGCAACCCATCGCGCAGGGCACATCAAACACACACAGCTTCCTCGTGCTGGAATACCTGGAGTTGAATAATCGCGGGAATGCTGCCCTCCTCGGCGAACAGCTCGCCGCGCTGCACCGTTGCACTTCACCCCCTCTTCCTTGCAGGGAGAGGGCTGGGGAGAGGGTAGACACATTGCGTTTCTGTCACTCACCTTGCTTCGGCTTCGCGCAGGACAACTTCATCGGCACCACGCCGCAGCCGAACACATGGAAAGACAGCTGGGTGGATTTCTGGCGCGAACAGCGCCTGGGTTTCCAGTTGCAGCTCGCGGCGCGGAACGGTCACGGCGGCAGGCTGCAAACCTTGGGCGAAAAACTGCTGGATGTGCTGCCTGCCTTCTTTGCCGGTTACGAGCCGCAACCGTCGTTGCTGCACGGTGACCTGTGGGGCGGCAACCACGCTTTTTTGGCGGATGGCACACCGGTCATTTTCGACCCCGCACCCTATTACGGCGACCGCGAATGCGACCTCGCGATGACGGAGTTGTTTGGCGGCTATCCCGCCGATTCTCATGTGGCCTATCGCGCCGCATATCCGCTGGATGCGGGTTACGCCACACGCCGCGACCTCTACAACCTGTACCACATTCTCAATCACGCCAACCTGTTCGGCGATGGGTACGCAAAACAAGCAGAACAGATGATGCTGAGGTTATTGGCGGAAGTGGGATAGTAAACGGGGGTGCTTCACGGATAACGTTAAATTGAGCGATGCGCTCTTTTTGGCGCGTTCGCGCGAATGTTGGGTTGGGCTGTGGCACGTCGTTTCATTGGTTGTGGAATGAACTCAATTTTGAGCTTACAGCCTACAGCGTCGGCATATCTCTTGAGTGAGTCCAGCGCGCATCCGCGCGGATAGCATTTCGTGCGCGAGGGCGTACTCGGTTTCAAGAGCATCATAGGCTTCGCGAAAACCACGGCGTTTCGATGCCTTTTTAAGGAAAGTTTTTTGATCGTGCGGCACGGGGTCGTATTTAAGATCAGTCATTTTGTATCTCCTTCATTCGCTTGCGCGCAAGCCTACGCACAACGAAGCGCATATCAAACATGCGCGCTTTTGACGTGCAGCGATACACCTAACGCACGCAACACTTTCAGCAGCGTGTCATAGCGCGGCTTTGCGCCGGGAGCAAGGGCTTTGTACAGGCTTTCACGCCCAAGCCCGGTGTCCTTGGCGAGTTGAGTCATGCCGCGAGCGCGTGCCACATCCTTGACGGCAACCAGGAACATGTCAGGGTTTTCGTCTTCGAGTGTGGCAGTGAGATAAGCGGCAATCGTTTCTTCATTGTCGAGATAATCGGCTGCATCAAAGGGGGGTAAATTTAGTCATGGTTCACTCCTTGGGCAAAGTGCGCGCCATTTCCTTGGCGCGCTTGACATCACGTTTCTGGGTAGATTTATCACCGCCCAGCAACAGAAAATAGACCACATCCCCGCGA
>JBAQCT010000119.1:0-8851 GCA_049294375.1 Gallionella sp.
ATGCGGCGCAACGCTACCAGCGCAGCGGACGTTCCCTCATCCCGGAAGAAATGACCTACGCGGAATTCCGCCGCCAGTGCTACCGCATCGCCAACGGGAACGACATCCGCTTCCACCGGCAGCGGCATACCTACGCCTACCTGCGTTACAAGCGCGTGCTGGGCGCGGAATGCCCGGTCATGGCCGGAGTGCCGCATGGCCAGCCGCATATCGAATGGCTGGCGCGCCAGTTGAAAATTACCGAAGCCGAGGCGAAGGAGCGGGATCAGAAAGTCCGCGCGCAGATCGCGCAGGAGCTGGGCCACAGCCGCATCGAAGTGACCAATGCCTACCTTGGCTGAGCAGGTTCGCCGCCGGGCGCATGTGTATGTCGCCCACGGCGGAAAAACCAACCGGCGTCAGCAGGTAGATCGGCTGGTAATTATGGTCAGTTGGATGCAGGCGGAATTCCGGCTGACCGGCATCGAGCAGATCGGCAAGCGGCAGGTGATTGCTTATTGGAAGGCGCACCGGGATATGGCACCGGCGACGGCTTATGCTTATTGGTTGGCGGTTAAGGTTTTGTGGGGGTGGCTGGGGAGGGTGGGGGAGCCGCCGATGCCTCGTCCTCTTAAATGAGAAATTCTGCCCATTGCCTGCCAAACTTGCCGACCATATTCCACTTAATCAATTCATGACGTAAACTTGCAAGCACTCAACCTTTTGCGGAGGCCATCATGCACGCAAATAAATCCGTCCCCGTTTTTGAACAGCAAATTGGCCGTTGCTTTTGCAAGGCCTTGTTCATGACCCAGAGCGTGTGTTAATGCAAGACCCGCGCCCTGACCCCGTGACCCCGCGCCCCTTTCACTACTCTATAGATGGATTCAGCTTTTCATTGAGCTTCTCGGCAATCAAAACCGCCCTTTCGGCAAGAAACTTTGGGTAATCATCCTCCATCACTCCAAAAGTACTTGGGCTAATCAGATGCGAGCGGAGGCCCTTGCTTAACTTGGGGTTGTCAGTAATAAATTTGCCTATGTATGCACTAGGTGCTTTTGCACCAATCCGATGTTTATTTGAAAAGCCATCGATGAGCGTTATGTTGGCAATTAGATTCGGCTCTTGATCTGGGAATTTCTTCTTTACGAAATCCTTGGGAAAGAAGTGATGGTAATTTCGACTTGATGCAATCTTCAAGTTTGAGTTATCCAATATCACCTTCCCTCCAGTATCAAAGCTGGTCGGCGACTTAGATGCCAATAGGGACAGGATTGCTTTGCAATTGGCGTTCCCTGCACTGAACCATGTTCCAGCTATATCATCCGTATCTACTTGAAGCTCATTGGTGGGGTACTTTGGAGACTTGTTCTTTGCTATGTCAGCCATTTTCTTGAGGTCTTCGCTAACCTTTGTTTCAGCAGCAGAGCTATACCGCCAATTTAATCCAGCCCAATAATAGAATTGTTCCAACAGAGAAATTTGACGAACAGTTGGTTTTTTGTTTTTTATTTGGTGGAAGAAGTAAGTCAGCGGAACGAGAATGACTGGATAGGGCATCAAATGAGAAACTGGGATGCCCATTTCCGAACGAACAAAATCAACCGCAGAAAACAAAGACTCCCTCATGCATTGCCAGTTCTTTATAAAATCTGCACGTCTGATTTTTAGGATGTCTTTTGCTCGAATACTTCCAAGTGCTATTGCAGCAACAGCTTGCATTGCAACAGTCTCTGGAATTGTTTCGAATTTGGCCTTGAGAAGACAGTCGTCGTCGTCTTCTGTGCCATTAATCAATTCGTCATATTTTTCGACGAGGTCAAACCCATTTTTTTCGTCATAGGTCATTGCAACCATTATTTCGAATATGGTTAACGCCTTCCCACCAGTATTAATCCGAGAAAACACCTCACATGCAATTTCGATTGGGTAGTCTTTAATTGTGATTGTCGAGAAGTTGTAAGTGGTCAGTTTGTTTTTATACTCTTCGACAATCTCTGCCTTTTCGGGTGATAGTGTTTTGTAAAATACAGACAGCTTTTGAGTTAAGACATTATGGACTGAGACATAATCTTTTCCGTCCTCTTTTGAAGCTACTACCTTTTGCTCATCTACCGTTGGATTGAAATCGAGATTGATATAGATGTCTTTGTAATCGACAGTTTTGCCATCTCGTGTGAGACGAATCCCTTTCCGAATTGCATATAGCGAAGTTATTCGTTGCTGGCCATCAAGAATATATTGAGCGTAATCACCCTTTGGGGTCTCTGGCAAAGTGTGATTGCCAATATTTCTGTAGCTGCGCAATTCCTCCTTGGTTTTCCAAAAAATAAAAGTGCCAATAGGAAATCCGTTTAGAATGCTGTCGATTAATTTTGCCGATTTCTCCTTGTCCCAGACAAAATCACGTTGGAACATAGGAAGTTTGATTTGTCCGGTATCTATTTCTAAGAATAAAGCTTCATATTGCTTTGTATGGTTTTCTGGACTCAACAAGACTGGAGTGGTCGTTGATTCTTGCATTTGTGTTTTTATTGTCATAATCCAATCACCAAAATATTTGCACGGTTGTTGTTAAGCACCCACTCCAAAAAATTGGGGGGCATTTATTTATGCCGCATTGAAAAATAAATCTCACCCTTTCTCATACACCCACTCCTGACGATGATCACTCGCCGCGCTCTTTGTCCTCAACTTAACAAAACTGACAACGGCAGCAAGAAAGCCAGCAAGTAACGCAAATAGCGCTGTGAGCAATAACTTATCCAAGCTTTGCCTATCGAATTATTGCAACCATACAACTCTTTCGTTTTGCTTCAATGTCTCTGATAAAAACTTGATCATCCTTGATTGAGCGATCAGGATCGTAAATCACGAAAATGATATATGACGCTTCTGGATATTTCACTAAATCTGCAGCAATCGGGTCTGTAATCTTGCTCGCGGTTGTATTTGATCTAAGGTATTTAGATTCAATAATGAGATTGCATTTCATTACTTCATGATCTGGAATTACTTTTGCAAGGCCGAAAGACGTAACAGGAAATTCGCGGCGGTAACCTTCGTTGTCGTTCTGGATTAACCCATTTAGCTTGTCGTTGAAATCATTTTCATCCTTCGGTCTATTCTTGATAAACATAGATGGAATAGCCCGCTTGAGCTTATTTGAAAGACTTAAGGCCAAACGTTCTGGCTCGTCTTTCAAGTATTCACGATGATGAATGATCTGTAGGAGTGTGTTGGGAATTGGCTCCTTCGTAACATCATCCCTCTGATTGAAATTCTTGAGCGCATGAACTGTCTGCTGTCCGAATCTTTTAACAAGGCCATATAGCTGCGGGATGAAGACTACTTCATTATCTCCCGCGCATGTGGCCTCGGCTATTTCTGTTAGCCATTCGCTATAGAAGCTGTCAATTGATGATTCATTAAATTCAATGCCAAGTCGCACATAATCAATAATTGCAGTTTTTATTTGCGGGTCAGAGATGCTCTCGGACAAAAAATCAAAGGTGTAAAGTCCAGAATGATCTATATCGGTCAGATCAACGGCGCTGGCGGAAAATCGGCGATCAATACATTGGAAGCATCCGCCACAATGCGTATGATCACCCCGGCTCATGGGTGTCTTGCTGCACGTTACGGCACTAGGGATAAGGTATTGCGCATTAAAACCCTTTATGACCTCCAACACATCAGCCTTGGTTTTCCATCGGTATTCATTTGCCACGATTATTTGCTTCCCGGCAACATGTGACAAAAACTCTCCCAGCAAAAACATTGTCTTCGGGTGAGTGGTTCTGCTGGCTCGTGAATTGAGTAAATCCTGACGTCGCGGAAAATTAAGGCTGGTAATGCCATTTTCATAAAATGAGATGTGGTCTTGCTTTAACGCCGAGGCCAAAGCAAAGGAAATTGAACCGTATATAAATGTTCTTGTTCGCTGTGTTTCTGATATGGCACGTCCGTTCGTTAGGCTAGTAGAAAATCTATAGTGCTTAACCCGATCTGGATATTGCTGCAATAGTGCGGCCACAAGTTTATCTTGCGTCATAGCTGTTGATGGCTGACCAGAGCGATGGCTAATCAAACACACGGTATCATCTGTTGCATTTAAGCACTCTATCGCTCCAGCAAGAGAGTCCAACCCCCCAGAGAACAGCATCACGTGATGCGGCTTATTTGGTTCCAGCAAACAATCTTCCCGATCAAATAGGTGAGCGGGTGGCGTTGCGTGCCCTGCGACAAATTCAAACTTAAATTGTCGATCTCCTGAAATGAATTCCAGCAATTCAGATAGTTTTTTCTTTGTGACAGGATCACTCCAGAAATCGAAATCCCTAACTTTTATCGCAAAATAGAAAGTTCTCGACCACGAATCAAATATAACGGAGTCTGCCGCCCCTCTGGAAATAAGGCGATCCGCAGAAAAAACATAAGCACAAATTTCCAATAGATCGAGAACTCGTTGAGGCACTGTCCCAACACTGCGGATAAAGTTGGGTAGTTGTAGGAGCATACGATCTTCATTGCGGTAATCAAGGATGATGGGAGCTGCGTCACCAGTTTTTTTGCGTATGGCTGATTTCGGTGCGCCATTGCAAAGAATGATATGCCGTTTGGCAATGGCATTCATTTGTCACCCTCGCGCCGGAATTCTTCACGCATTTTTTGGAATGCATAAGCCAAGAACTTTTTGACCTGAGCTTCGCTTGGTGTTTTTGTTATAGCGTGCTTATTAAACCAACCAGCAGCAAATGATTGGGTAATCTTTGCAGATTCAAATGAGTGCCGGGACACTTCAGATACGTGCTCACTAAGCCGAGATTTAAAACGCTCACGCGCGCCTAAATCCGAGATGACTGCCGAGGCTTCCCGTTCAAGAAAATAATTCAGATAACGTTCAGTTAGCTTTGAAAAATACAGCCGTGAAATCTCACAAAAGCCAGCTCCGTTGCCAAGCCCATTCCAACTGTTTTGCGGGACTGCATCTTCAAACAGGCTTGATTGGCCTGCTGAATTATCACGATGCCAAGTGGAAAGAGCATCTGCTGCTGCACGAATTACCAGCTCTCTAGCTTCAAGTGAGTCGCCAGTCGTGTGAATACGTTTCGATAGCTCTAAAACGAGAGCCAGAGGGGTTTTGTCAGAAACTTCCGGTGCCGTCTCTGGCGAAGATGCTGATCGCGCTATATCAACTAAAAATGAAAAAGCTGCACGAACACTTTCATCACTACCAAGGTCACTGTACTTTGATCCAATAGCAGCAAGGGTCTGGTCCGCAATCGCAGAAACATGGACATCTCCTGTCTCTACAGATGCAACTTCGGAGACGATGACACGCCACTTCTGTGTCTTCGGCAGTATGCCTAACCGTTCATGGCCCATAAAATCGCGCGGTCTAGATTTATGGCAAACGTGCGTCAGGCTTGGCGTTTTGCATTAACGCAGAACGGCATTCCGGGGTTATCCCCGATTCGCCTGAACGGCGAGAAAAAAAAGCAGAGAGGCTTGCAGTCATGTTATTCCCCTTAAATAACAAACTTGCTGATTAGTTGTCCGAGCAAAGGGCTGCTTGTGTTCCAAGCTTCTACCCTCACCCTAGCCCTCCCTACATGGGAGATGGGACTCCCCTCGCGCCAGCCTCCTGTTCTGATTATCCGCCGTGTCCATGCCGTACGTTGCGGCATGATTTTGTTGCGGCGGTTGCGCAAGTGGGATGCACTCTAAACGAGCTGCGAAGAAGTTGCAATGGCAATGGCGCGTATGTTTGGTATGCTGCCATTTCCGAGTGACGATATGATTTTTCACTGCGTGCCAACATGGAGAAAACTGCCCAATAATATTCTGAGAAAATTCCCATCAAGCTGGTGAAAACCACCCAGACTATATATAAATTGGTTACAGGTTACCTGCCACCATCACTCTGAAAGCTATGCTGCGCCTTAGATTCTGAAAATTTTCCCCCTACTCAAACGCCATTTTGAGTTGCGCGAAACATTCATTTTCCTACTCATACGCCAAATCATAAGCCGCGTTTCCCTACTCAACCGCCAATAGCTCCCTAGTCAAACGCCTATAGTGCAGCAAAGATTTGGGGCGTGGATCGAACGATTTTCGGTGCCATCCTACTCATCCGCCAATAGTCAGCGCCGGACAACGGCAACATGATTTCCGTTGATCTGCCATGAACCCAGAAATCCCGCTGCCACCAGCGCTTTCAAGGCCTGGATAACCACCCTGCGCAGATTGTCGTGGCGGCTAATGGTGAGGTCGGCGGCGCGCTGAATTTCTTCGAGGGGAAGCGGGTACGGTTGCTTGTGACTGGCCAAGTAGCCGTGCAACCAGGTGGCCAGCCCTTCTGGCAACTGTCGGCGTTGTGCCCACTGGAGGTGCGTGTAATGCTGCCCATGAAACAGCGCCGCCAGCTCCGGCGCGAGTTTGACTTGGTAGCGAGGCAGCGGCTTGCCGGTGCTCTCGTCTCGCCAGCAGAAGGCCGGGATCATGGACAGCGAGATGGTGTGCTTGGTACGTTCGGCATAGAAAGCGAGCGCGGTGGCCTGCAAGCGCGTGAGGCATTTGCGCAGGTGGGCGTAGGTCTCGCCGGAAGGTGTCCAGCCGACTGCCTTGCAGAAACTGTACGGTGTAAATTCCACGACCGCGCCCAGCGTGGTGTCACCCGCCATCTGGACCAGTTGCAGCCAGACCGTTGCATCGTCCTGCCGCAGTTCCTCGCCCGTGTAGGTGATGCGCCCCTTGCCGATGATCGCCAATGTCTCCTGCCGCAAATAACGTCGCTTCTGATTGCGGTTGCGCGCGTTGAACAATGCGCTGCGCAAAAACTCGTTCGGCGCGCAGCGGACTTCTTCCGGCCAGAGGGGAAGCTGATCGCCGCGTTGATAGCCTCGTATCTGCTGAATTCGTTTGAGGTAAATCTTGATGGGCTTGGTCATGGCAGTCGGATTCCAGCTTGGGAAACTAACCGCCACACGCCAATATCAGCGCTGGAAATGCGTCCTGAAATGACGCATTTCAAATGTTGCCGGACCAGCGCATCTCTACACTGACACTGTCCCATATTTATTCTGGCAACTACTCCCTCAACGTCTCGCCATGGACGACAGCACGCAACCAAACCGCATGGAATTCCTGCCGCGCGTGATTCGCGCCAAAAATGCACACGTCTATCTAGGCATGGATCGAAATCGTTTCAACCGTGAGGTGAAACCGCACTTGATCGCCGT
Source organism: Gallionella sp. (assembly GCA_049294375.1). GTDB lineage: Bacteria > Pseudomonadota > Gammaproteobacteria > Burkholderiales > Gallionellaceae > Gallionella. The sequence continues at coordinate 7,224 of JBAQCT010000119.1, forward strand.
GCCGATCGGCGTGCAAGGACTGGGGTATGACCGATTTGACTTGGACAAATGGTGGGAGGAATATAAGCGCCGTAACGGAATGCCTGGCGCTCTTTTGAAAGTTGAAGGAGAAGAGCAATGGGTAGAAAAACTGCAGGACTCCGTCGCAGGCCGGACAAGCCCGGCGGAACGTGGCACATTCACAAGGTGTTCCACGGCAAGGCAATTTATGAAAGTTGTGGCACAAGTAACGAAGAGGAAGCGCAAAGGTACTTAGCGCGTCGGCTGGAGGAGATTCGCCAGGCTGAAGTTTATGGTGTACGGCTTGATCGCATCTTCCGGGTCGCGGCAACGAAGTATCTGACTGAGAATCAGCACAAGGCATCCATCGTTACGGATGCTTACATGCTGCAGTCGCTTGACCCTTTTATCGGGGAAGTGTCATTGAGCAAGTTGCACGATGGCACGCTGCAACCGTATATCGCCGCCAGACGCGCATCGGGCATCAGGTCGAAGAGCATCAACAACGCCTTGAGCATCGTGCGCAGGATTCTGAATCTGGCAGCACGGAAGTGGCGGGATGAGTATGGGCTGACGTGGCTGGAAATACCGCCGCTGCTCTCCATGCAATCCACTCACGATGCGCGCAAGCCCTATCCGCTGTCATGGGATGAGCAAAGCGTGTTGTTTCAGGAGTTGCCCGCGCATCTGGCAGAAATGGCATTGTTCAAGGTCAACACGGGAACACGCGAGCAGGAGGTTTGTCGCCTGCGCTGGGACTGGGAGATCGAAGTGCCGGAATTGGGTGGCAGCGTATTTCTGATTCCGGCGGATTTTGGCGGTCGAACTGAAAATTCAGGCGTGAAGAACGGTGAGGACAGGTTGGTCGTGTTGAATGACGTGGCTTGCTCTGTGGTGGAAAGCTGCCGGGGGAAACATCCGGAACGGGTTTTTACTTTTGAGGGTGAGCCGGTTGGCAGCATCAACAATTCGGCATGGGGCAAAGCGCGGGTTCGGGCAGCGATGAAGTTGTACGCGGCTACGGGCAAGCGCATTCCGCCGGAGTTGTTGCGAGAAGGCCAGCGCGGGATTCTGATTACCGATGAGTTGAAGCAATTCATGGAATCAGCCATGCCCGGCCTTGCCAACGTCAGGGTACACGATCTGAAGCACACGTTTGGCAGGCGACTCAGGGCGGCAGGCGTTCCGCTGGAAACACGGAAGGTTTTGCTGGGGCACAAGAATGGCGACATCACGTCGCACTATTCCGCGCCCGAGATTGAGGAATTGCTTGAGGCTGCCAACCGTGTTTGCCGGGCAAAGTCGGGCAAAAGTCGGGCAATGACCTTGCTGAAAAGAAAAATCGCCTAGCGGGTTAGTGCTAAGCGATTGTTCCTACTGCTGAATTTGGTGCGCCCGAAGAGATTCGAACTCCTGACCCCTTGGTTCGTAGCCAAGTACTCTATCCAGCTGAGCTACGGGCGCGGTGATTAATAATATTACCTGGCGGAGAGGGAGGGATTCGAACCCTCGATACAAGTTTAAGCTCGTATGCGCCCTTAGCAGGGGCGTGCCTTCGACCTCTCGGCCACCTCTCCGAAGGCGGCGCATAGTAATGTACTGGGTCTAAAAGGTCAAACGATTATATG
>JBAQCT010000120.1:0-3048 GCA_049294375.1 Gallionella sp.
AATCAAGCGGAGCAGATAGCAAGAGGCGACGGCGCTTGATGACCTGTTTCCCTTCCTGCGCGGGAGCTTTGCGACCGGGGAACCCAATGTATAAATGCGGGTTCGCCAGAAATCGCTCCCTGCACTGCGCCGAGCAAAATGCGTAATGACCGCCCGCGTATTCGGTGGGAAATGAGGTGGAGGGAACCTGCATTTGGCAAACGTAGTCCTTGACGGTTTCATTCATGGCATTTCTCCTTTATTTAACCTAAACCGGGCGAGCCGGAACCAAAAATAACTGTAGGGTGGAAAAAGCGCAGCGTTTTCACCAATAGCTGCCAATGCCGTGAATATTTTGGTGGATACGCTACGCTTTATCCACCCTACCTATACTTCGCATCACCGCCCTGCCGCCCTGAGCGGGCGGGTGTTCGGCGAACAGAAAAAATGCGGCAATCGCCAAGTTAAATTTCTTCGTCAACATGTTCCGTCTCATCATCCCCTCTTTGTTTATGCCTGCGCCGATCTGTTATCGAGCGCAGTTCGACCAGGATAGGCAAGTGTTCGATTCGGCGGCAGTATGTTCGGCGTTCTCCGTGAACATGCGTATCGTGGCGTTTCTCCTGCGGCTCGGTAAGGTTGGCAGATGTTGCAAGTCGCGCGTGTTGTTCTGTTATCGGCGGCAAGGTACGTGCCTGAACAGGTTTGACCGGTTTAATGCGAGCCAACGCTTTTACGCTCAAATGATCTTTCGCTACAGCTATTGGTGGAGGAAGGTCGGGCACTATTTTCATGGTGTGAACTCCTGAAACCTTCTTGTAAACCTACGCCAATACTGATTTACAGCTTCGCCCGGTGCAATCGAAGCGCATTGGTAATCACCGACACCGAACTGAAGCTCATCGCGGCGGCGGCGATGATCGGCGAGAGCAGCAGGCCGAAAACCGGATACAGCACGCCCGCCGCAATCGGGATGCCCAGCACGTTGTAGATGAAGGCGAAGAACAGGTTCTGGCGGATGTTGCGCATGGTCGCGCGCGACAGGCGCACGGCGCGCACGATGCCGCGCAGGTCGCCCTTGACCAGCGTGACGCCCGCGCTTTCCATCGCCACGTCGGTGCCGGTGCCCATGGCGATGCCGACCTGCGCCTGCGCCAGCGCCGGGGCGTCGTTGATGCCGTCACCCGCCATCGCCACGAAGCGCCCCTGCGCCTGCAATTGCTTGACGATGGAGGCCTTGCGCTCGGGCAGCACATCGGCCTCGACCTGGTCGATGCCGAGCTTCTTCGCCACCGCTTCCGCCGTGATGCGGTTGTCGCCGGTGAGCATGATGACCCGCACGCCTTCCTCATGCAGCGCGCGGATCGCGTCCGGCGTGGAGGCCTTGACCGGGTCGGCCACGCCGATCAGCCCCGCCGCCCTGCCGTCCACCGCGAGCAACATCACGGTCTGGCCGTCGCCGCGCAACGCCTCGGCGCGCGCGGGCAATTCGTCTGCTGCGATGCGCAACTCCTCGAACAGCTTGAGGTTGCCCAGCGCGACCGCGCGGCCTTCGACGGTTCCTGTCACGCCTTTGCCGGTGTGCGAACGAAAGTCGCCGACTGCGGCAAGCGCCAATCCTTTTTCCTGCGCGCCGCCGACGATTGCCGCCGCCAGCGGGTGCTCGCTGGCGCGTTCCAGGCTCGCTCCGAGCCGCAGCACTTCATCCTCGCCGAACCCGGCGAGCGGAACCACCGAGGTCAGTTTCGGCTTGCCTTCGGTCAACGTGCCGGTCTTGTCCACCACCAGCGTATCCACCTTCTCCATGGTTTCCAGCGCCTCGGCATTTTTGATGAGTACGCCCTCCAGCGCGCCGCGCCCGGTGCCGACCATGATGGACATCGGCGTGGCCAGCCCCAGCGCGCAGGGGCAGGCGATGATGAGCACCGCGACGGCATTGACGATGGCATGCGCGAGGCGCGGCTCCGGCCCCCAGATGCCCCATATCGCCAGCGTGGCGAGCGCGACGCCCACCACCGCCGGGACAAAATAGCCTGCGGTGACATCGGCCAGCCGCTGGATCGGCGCGCGCGAACGCTGCGCCTCGCTCACCATGTGTACGATCTGCGCCAGCAAAGTATCGGCGCCGACGCGCTCGGCGCGCATCAGCAAACTACCCGTGCCGTTCACCGTCGCACCGATCAGCCGCGCGCCCGCCGTCTTTTCCACCGGGATGGATTCTCCGGTGACCATGGATTCATCCAGTGAACTCACACCTTCGAGCACCACGCCGTCCACCGGCACTTTCTCGCCGGGGCGCACGCGCAGCACGTCGCCCGGTTGCACCTGCTCCAGCGGAATATCCTCTTCCTTGCCGTCGCTGCGCACGATGCGCGCTGTTTTTGGAGCAAGGCCGAGCAGCAACTTGATCGCGGCGCTGGTCTGGCTGCGCGCGCGCAACTCCATCACCTGCCCGAGAAGCACCAGCGCCATGATCACCGCCGCCGCCTCAAAGTACACCGGCACGGTACCCATCATGCTGCGCATCGCTGGCGGAAAGATGCCCGGCAGCAACATCGCCACCACGCTGTATGTCCATGCCACGCCGACACCGAGCGCGATCAGGGTGAACATGTTGAGGCTGCGGTTAACCACCGAAGCCCAGCCGCGCTGGAAGATCGGCCAACCGCCCCACAGCACCGCCGGTGTAGCCAGCGCGAATTCCAGCCATTGCAGAACCGTCATAGAAACGAATCCCGGCATCGTTTGCGGCAGCAAGTCGGTGACCATCGCCATTACGAATACCGGCAAGGCCAACGCCGCGCTCATCCAGAAACGCCGCGTCATGTCATTCAATTCCGTATTGTCTTCCGCTACGGCATTGCGCGGCTCCAGTGCCATGCCGCAAATCGGGCAACTGCCCGGCTCGCTGCGCACCACTTCGGGATGCATCGGGCAGGTATATTCGACGGCTCCCGGAGGTAGAGGAGTTTCCGGCTCCAGCGCCATACCGCACTTCGGGCAGCTTCCCGGTGCTGGCTGGCGAATTTCCGGGTGCATCGGGCATGTGTACATCACGCCGCCCTTTGC
>JBAQCT010000121.1:0-3533 GCA_049294375.1 Gallionella sp.
GCAATGCTCTTGTGCGGTGCGTTGTCACAGACTTGCGATGCAAGACTGTGGTGTTTTTTTGGCGACTTGGATTGAATCAGTGACTGTGCAACTTCTCTTGCAACCACACTTTGATAAGTGACTGGTAAGGCACGTCGCGAGAATTCGCTGCGGCTTTGATGGAATCCAGAAGATGTTGAGGCAATCGCAGTGAAATCGTTTTTGTCGTAGGCTTCAAATTAGGCAGCACAACCCGCTGGGCTTTCGTCCAATCCAGATAATCTGTGGAATCGTGTTTTTCCCAAAAGGCGCGCTCTTCAGCGTCATTGGCGAATTTTGGAACCGGTTTAAGTTGTTTGCTCATAAATTATGCGCTCCTTTTTGTGCATGTCTCTGGCTGAAATAACGCGTGCCCGGCCAAAAACACTTCGGATTCTGCGTGAGTTCCAACAATGCGGGTGTGCATCATCCTCGTTACTGCCGACGATTCTACGCGATTTGCCTTGTATTGCATTACTCGCGCAAACTAATCCAATGGATTACAATGATCGCCATGATTACGATTGCCGAGGTGCCGGAATACATCCGCCAAGCGGAAAAACTCTTGACCGAGGCAGAGCGGCAGGATGTTTTGAGCTATCTTTCTGCGCATCCGAAAGCGGGCGACTTGATCGAAGGTACGGGCGGTTTCGCAAGTTGCGCTGGGGTAGGGGCGGGCGCGGCAAAAGCGGCGGGGTGCGGGTGATTTACTACTACCACAGCGAGTTGATGCCGCTTTATTTGATAACGCTGTTTGCCAAGAACGAACTGGATAATTTGACCAAGGCTGACCGCAATGGCATGGCAAAGCTGGTGGATATTTTGGTTGCAACATGGATTGAGAGGTGAAACATGGGAAAGGCTTTTGACAGTATTGCACGCGGGTTGAATGAGGCTATCGCTCATGCAAAAGGCAAGAAGGTCGCGGTGAAAACATACCAGCCGGAGGCGGTGGATGTTTCTGCATTGCGTCAGCGCATGGGCATGACGCAAGAACAATTCGCCGCACGTTTTGGGTTTTCTGTTGCGACGCTGCGCCATTGGGAGCGCGGAGATCGTACGCCGCATGGCGCATCGTTGGTGCTGCTGAACGTAATTCAGCGCGCGCCGGATGCTGTGCAGGCGGCATTGAAATAAATTTTTTACAAATGCTTGCGCACTTGTGCGGGCGTTGTCACAGACTGGCGGTGCCAGACTGCGGCCTGTTCAATAGGCGCAACAGCGATGCTCTTGCGCAGTTGAGCCGCCAAAAAACGGGTACTGGCGAATAGCAAGATCGTGCCATTGCCAATCAAGAAGATTGCTATGGATGGCCGGTTCTCGGCCTAAGCGGACCATCGCCCATTGCTAATGACAATTCGCTACCACCCCAAAGCAGCCCAAGAACGTGTAAAAAAACTGCCACTCTGCACCTGAGTGCTTTTCCCTAGGTTCGTGGTTCGCGCTTGGGAAGTCTGCTGTCGCCGCGCGGAGCAGCAACAGGCTGCTTTACGGGACCAAGAAATCAGAAGCAGTCAGGTGGTCGAGGAACGAACCCGACTGGATCAAGGGCCGCATCTGCAAGTCGTTCCAGAATCGCAATTCGGCTGCTCAGGTCAGGAGTTTCTTCAGCGCGGCTAAGCGCTCCGTGTATTCGACGCGATATCGACCGAACGGATGGGACATCGTAGTTCCTTGCTTGATCCACTCCGCGATGTCCCAGCCTGCCTCGATCAGGTCTGAAGCGGCGAAGACAAATTCAAGCGTATCGGTGAAAAAGGTGGGCTGATCGGCGTGGACTCCGTAGCTGAACTTGCCCGGTGTGCCGTGCACATAAAAGTTCCGGCAGTCGACCGCTTGGTCAGTGACCAGCTCCAAATCGGGGAACTTCGCACCCACAGTGTCCGTGATCAGCTTCACACGGCTGCGGATCTTGCGCTTGAGGGTCGGCTTGCCAATGCGGCCGAGGGCATTGAGGACACTCTCCCGCTCTGGACTTGACGGCAAAGCCTTGAACGCCCTTCGTGCCTCGTCCCTTGCGCCCTCCAGCGTCGGCGACAACTCCACGACGGCCGGGCAAGCCGAGGCCGGCATGATGTCAAACATGTTAGCTGCCCCGACCAACCGATCCGTGTCGTAGCGATTCTGGTATGCCGATGCAGTAGCGTACCGTGCCCGCGCATTGCGCCACTCGTCGTGGCGTTCAAGCCAATGGGCTAGGACGGTCGCAAACTTGTCAGGGTCTCTGCCTGCCTGCAGTGGAAGGTCGGCGGGATGAGGCTTCCTGGACTCATCATCCTTATTCCTACGCGGCGGCAGGCACCAGTATGCGTCGAGGGTTCGCGGGCGCTCATCGGCCGAAGCCGCGAGACGGAAAACCATCTCCGCTATGTTCTGCGGCCGGCCCGCGATAACTTCCAGAAACCGCAACGTGTCGATGACAGCCGCAATGGCCTTGTCCAATGTCTGTGCGCACGGAAAAGTGATGTTCAGACGGATTGTGTTCTGAACGTGAATCCCCGCGGATCCTGGATTAGTGTAAGAGATACCATGCGTTGCCGATATCTTGCCCAGCACTGTGCCAGCCGAAAAGATGTCGTGCTTACCGGTGAAGTAAAAGAGGAGCGGGTGTTCTCCAATCTCAATCGTCCGACCGCTCTCCTTGGCTTCAGCAATCCTTTCCATGTGAGGGCGTGCATCGATGACCGAGCCGAAAGCATCGAAGTCATAGAAGACTGCCGGCGCGTCATCGACCGCAAAGCTGACCTCGACGATTTTTCGGTCGGCTGACGTGATGTGCTCATCGCCGAAGAGGGCGAAGTGCGGAAAGACACTGGAGAAGTGGTAGTGCTCCTCGCCTCTAGTACCGCTACCTGGTCCGGACATCGTGATGCAGTTGATCAACGAGACTTTCATCCGGTCATGAAACATCCCGGCGATGTCCTCGCTCGCATGTGTATCGAAGAACGAAGTGAAGTAGAGATCGAGCGAGGTTGCGCCGCCCTTGAGCGAAAGCTCGCCGGGTACCTCGACATCTGATGAAACTCTAAACAATCCTGATTTTCGAAAGTCTTTGAACCTTTCCATGGGGGTTAGCCTTTCCGCGAAGATGGACAGACAACTGCTGGCGCAGTTGCGCACAAACACGCCAGCATTGTATCGGAAGCAGACTTAATCGTCGGCGTGCGCCACCGGCAGCAATGGCCGATGAGCGGAAGGCCAAATAAAATTCTCCGCCGAAAGCAATTGACTATATGTATCCTATATAATACACTTGGCCGCATGAACTCCATTCAAACAACAGAGGTGTTTGACGATTGGTTCGCCGGTCTGAAGGATAGGCAGGCAGTTCGGCGTATGCAGGTAAGAATCGACCGCGCTGAGGATGGCAACTTTGGCGATTGCGAACCAGTTGGCGAAGGCGTTTCGGAAATGCGAATTCATTACGGGCCGGGCTATCGCGTGTATTTTGTGCAGCGTGGAATTGAGATAGTGATATTGCTGGCTGGAGGCAACAAATCTACTCAGTCAAAGGA
>JBAQCT010000122.1:0-1726 GCA_049294375.1 Gallionella sp.
ACCGGGAGAGCGTAGTGCCCCCTATGATGGTCAGTTGCACTGTGCCAGCGTGTTCAGGCTTGCCCGTCGACAGCCTGCTCACCAATTTACTTGCTTTTTTTCCCCTCAAGCGTCTCTTGAATATAGCTACCCGGATTCGGCCCTGTTACCCCCTTGACCACACGATTTGCCGCATCCGCCACATCTTCCGTAAGCTCCATTCCTTTGCCCGCAATAGATTCTGGTTTTAACTTGCGGAAATTGGATGTTGTTGCGTTCTCTTGATGTGTCTGCCCCGCCCTCTCCTCTCGATTGTTAACCTCTTTCGCGTTTCTTGAATAATCATGCATCGCTGTCTGCTTGGCCTGATCGCTTGGGCGGCCTTGCGGGGTAACGCCAGCATGCCCCGCCATCTCTCTCACCTGCGTCAGATCATCTCCTCCCGCCGATTCGACCGATTCACGGTTTGACATACCAGCCCGGTTCGCTTCGTGCCGCGCCTGAATCGTCTCGGCCCCCTGAACATGCCCGGCCAGTTCACCCAACATCTTGTCGTAGTTTTGCGCGGTGTATTCCTCAATGTATGGCCGCAGCTTGTACGGGTCGCCCATGACTCCCTGAAATTTTTCGTAGTTGTATTCGAGTTTGGGCAGCAAGAAATCCTTGATGAAGTGATCCTGGAGTTGAAGATTCGCCCCAAGCTGGCCGCTGTGAGAAAGCTCCCACATCTGCCGGTGCCCTTCCGTTTCCTGCATTGATGCGCTGAAAGCATCGCGCGATTGCCGTGCGTGATCCAAGGACGCTCGCATACCATCGCTACCGGCAGTCTTGCCCTCATCGCTAGTTCGGTAGTTACGTTCCCATCCGTTGTCGATCACGGTACCCACCTTCTTTCCGAAGCTCGATTCCTTGGCGTACTGGGCCATCTCCTCCAAGGCTCGCGTTGAATCGGCAGAGTTACGCATCTTGGCCGACACTTCCACACCGCCACGAAGTCCGGCGATCTCCAAGAGTTTCGGCGTGCTCATGCCCATCGAAGCGCCAACCATGAGCTCCATCGCGACCTTTTCGCTGACGCCGAGTTTTCTGGCCCACTGATCAACCTGGCGCATGGTTTCATTGGCCTCGGTGCTCTGGCTCGATCCGGTACCGTGGCGGTATCCTGTCGTGTCACTGGCGCCCTTGGCGTGACTTCTTTCAAATCCGGCCTCCTGCTTGAGTGCCGCGAGGGCACTTTCAGCGTACTCCGCAGATTGCTGCTGCGTTGCCTGTTGGGAACGTTCGTAATTCTCTTTCGCAGCCGCTCCCAGGGAATCGTTGAGTGCCATGTCGGCACGGACATCGCTTTTCGCCTGCTTGACGACGAAGCCGCCACCGGCAAAATGGCTGTAATCGAATCCTCCCCGCGCCTGATAATTGGTCATCCCCTGCCGCAGACTGGGATTCATGTCGACCGCCAGACCCTTTATGGTGTCGTGGCTGACATTGTTAAGGGAGGCGTTGCCCATCTGCATGTTGCCCATGGCCAGACTGCTGGCGGTTTTCTCCGCATCGCGCGGAGGCGATACCAAACCTGCAACTGCCTGCATGCCCACGTCGCCGCCTTTCACAATGGCAGCCGCAATGGCTGGAATGGATATGACCAGCATCCCCGCAATCGCCTGGTCGCTGACGATGGCGGTATTGAGGAAGCTCATCTGCTCGATGGACAAGCCGCTTCCAGCGCTTCCATTCGTGTATTGGCTTC
>JBAQCT010000123.1:0-29228 GCA_049294375.1 Gallionella sp.
CGGCACGATGGTGGTGGAAAGCACGCTCAACACCCTGCGCGCCGCCACGATCGAAGATGTCGGCGGCATCCTGCATCTGCTGCGCCCATTGGAAGCCGAAGGCATCCTGGTGCGGCGCAACCGCGAACTGCTGGAACGCGAGATCGACCGCTTCGTGGTGCTAGAACATGACCACCGCATCGTCGGCTGCGCCGCGCTCTACCCGTTCCCCGACGAAGCCGCCGCCGAACTGGCCTGTCTCGCGGTGGACGCGCAATGCCGCGACCGCGGCTACGGCCAGGTCATTCTCGACCACATGACCGGCCTCGCCAAGACGCAAGGATTGAAAAAATTGTTCGTGCTCACCACCCGCACCGCGCACTGGTTCATCGAGCGCGGCTTCAGCGAAGCCGATGTGTCCGCGCTGCCCGCGCAGAAGAAATCGCTGTATAACTGGCAGCGGAAATCCAAGGTGTTTGTGCGGAAAATCTGAGGAAATGTTTACAACTCGCGTAAGGCGCAGGGCGTCAATAAGCATGCCCCGAGCCTGTTGAAGGGCGGCGCATTGCACGGATGTTCTGATACAGGCGCACCTAGACGATATTTCGCGGTTTATGCGGTGCATGCGCAAACAACCGGTCATACAGCCAGCGCGGTAGCAGTTTGAGTAGGCACCCAACCAGACCCATTTGCCACGGGATCACGGCGAAGGCGGTTTGGCGTTCAATGGCGCGCGCCATGCGTCTTGCAGCTTCATCAGGTTCCAGCATAAATGGCATGGGATAAGGATTGACGACCGTCATCGGGGTCTTGATGTAGCCGGGGCAGATCGTGACGACCTTCACACCGCTATCGTGCAGTTCGACGCGCAGGGATTCCAGATAGGAAATTGCGGCGGCCTTGGAGGCGGAGTAGGCGCCTGCCCCCGGCAGGCCGCGAAAACCGGCCACGCTGGCGATGCCGACCAGAACCCCTCCCGCCCTCCCCTTGTCAGGGGAGGAGTTAGCGCGCATTGCCGCGATGAAAGGCTGGAAGATTTTTACCATACCCAGCACATTGATATCCATGACTTGCTTAAACGCATCCAGATCTTCGGCATATTCGGTGAGCGTGCCGACGCTCACACCGGCATTGGCGATCACAACATCCGGGCAACCGGCGCGCGCGATGAAATCGTTGGCCGCGTCCTGCACGGCAGGCGCATCGCGCACATCCAGCGCGTAACAAAAAACCTGATTGGGAAATTTCGCTGCCAGGGTTTGCAGCAACTCACCGCGCCTGGCGATGGCGGCAACGATTGCGCCGCGCTCAAGGTAATGGCGCGCCAGAGCAAGGCCGAGGCCACTCGACGCGCCGGTTACTACTACTTTCAGGGGCATTACTGCTTTGCTTTGCCTTTGGTAGGCGACGCGGAACGCTCCTTGCGCACCATGTCAATCACTTCATTCAATATGCGGATGTATTCTGCGGGCTGTACGCCGGTGATGAGGTATTTTCCGTCCACGATTAGGGTCGGTGTGCCGGTGATGCCGTAGCTGCGGATCATTTGCTTGGCGCGTGTCACCTTGCTTTGCATCGAAAATGAATTATAAGCCGCAGAGAATTTTGCGCGATCCACGCCGTGCGGCGCGAGATAATCGAGTATTTTCGCTTCATCGCTCAGCACATCGTTATCCACATTCCACGCCTTATACAGTGCATCGTGGAGCTGGGATTGTTGCCCCAAGGACTCGAGCGCATAGAAAGTACGCGCCATCGGCTCCCAGGAATCGCGGAAAATGGTTGGCACGTAAACCACTTCCACATCCTGCGGCATGGTTTTTACCCAGGCGCTAAAGAGCGGGTGCAGGTGGTAACAGTGAGAGCAGCCGTAAAAGAAGAATTCGAGCACTTCGATCTTCTTGGTGCTGGTTAGCTGCGGCGGGGTCAACAGCTTGTAATCCTTGCCCGGCTGCACTGCGGCAACAGCAGCGCCGCTGATGAGCAACAGGGTTGCAACGAACAGATTCCTGATTTTATTTTTCACTTTTTGCTCCTTCTTGTAATGATAATAACCTGTGCTACGGACGCGTTGGAGTGGCATCCACCCCATTTTGTTTCAGCAAAATGCGCGCACTGTCCATGTCATCCGCATTTTTGTAGGGCCCGGAGCGCACACGGTGCCATACGCCTTTATCCGGGATATTCACAGTGTGGATGCTGGCTTCTATGCCCAGCATGGCAAGTTTTGCCTTATGTTTTTCCGCATCGTCCGCGTTGGCAAACGAGCCGGCTTGCAGGAAATAGGGGCCTGAGGAAGGCTTGCTGTCCTCCGGCTGCGGCTTGGCGACAGGTTGCGGTTTGTCGGCGGGCTTGGCAGGTTCGGCTATAGCCGCATCCTGCTTGTCGGTCAGCACTTTGTAAAATTCGAAGCGTGGCTTGCCACTGCCTACGCCGGATGCCGCCATGGCCTGCTCTTCGGGCGCTGCACTTCCTGCGGGTGTCGGCGGTTTTGCGGCAGCCATGGGCGGTTTGCCTGCTGTTTGCTCTTTTTGCACGAACGGGCTGGGCGATTTCATGATGTACCAAGCCAATCCGGCAGCCATGCCGACGCCGATTACCATACCGATGAGGATGCCGGTCAATAGCGGGCTTCCTCCCTTGCGCGATGCGGCGGGTTTGTTGCCTGTGTTTCTGCTCATACTTTATTCATTCCAGTTCGTAATCAATAGGATACAAATACCATTTCACAACGTGGCGTAAAGTTTTACATTTTTTCCGGCGCGCTTACGCCGAGAAGCGCCAAGCCATTGCGTATCACTTGCGCCACGGCGGCAATCAGTGCCAGCCGCGCGCATTTGACCGTTTCATCATCGACCAGAAAGCGCGAGGCATTATAGTAGCTGTGAAAATCCGAGGCCAAATCCTTCAGGAAAAACGCGATCAAATGCGGAGCCAAATCCTGCGCGGCATTTTCGATGATTTGCGGATAGTCGATCAAGTGTTGCAGCAGCGTTTTTTCGTAATCGCTGTGCAGCAGCGCGACGTCCGCTTCGCACAAGCGCGCCGGTTCGCCGCCCCATTGCGACAGCACACTATGCACGCGGGCATGGGCATACTGCACGTAATACACCGGGTTTTCGTTGCTCTGCGACTTGGCCAGATCGAGGTCGAAATCGAGATGCTGGTCGCTCTTGCGCATCACGTAGAAGAAGCGCGTCGCATCGTTGCCGACCTCTTTGCGCAAGTCGCGCAGGGTGACGAACTCGCCGCTGCGCGTGGACATCGCAGCCTTCTGGCCGTTGCGGTACAGCACGGCGAATTGCACGAGCGCGACAGTCAGCCTGTCGCTGTCCAGCCCCAATGCCTTGAGCGCGCCATTGACGCGCGGAATGTAGCCGTGATGATCCGCTCCCCACACATTGATGATGCGGTCGAAGCCGCGCTCGAACTTGTTCAGGTGATAGGCAATGTCGGAGGCGAAGTAGGTGTATAAACCGTTGTCGCGCTGCACCACGCGGTCTTTCTCGTCGCCGAACGCGGTGGAGCGGAACCACCACGCGCCATCCTGCTGGTACAGGTGATTATCGGACTTGAGCATTTCGACCACGCGCGCCACCAGGCCGTTGTCGAACAGAGATTGTTCGGAGAACCACTCGTCGAAATGCACGCCGAATTCGGCCAGGTCGTTGCGGCAATCACCCAGTTGTTCGGTCAGCGCGTGGTTATGGATGTAGGCATAATCCTCACCCAGCAGGCGCTTTGCGTTGGCGATCAGGGCATCGAGATGCGCGTCCGGCTGTCCGGCGAAATCGGGCGCATGCGCGAACACCTCTTCGACCGGGCGCAGGTATTTTGCGCCATGTGCCGCGCTGACCTGTTGCGCCATGTCGCGCACATAGTTTCCCTGATAGGCGTTTCCCGGAAAAACCAGCTTTGCGCCGTGCAGCTCCAGATAACGCAGCCAGGTGGATAGCGCGAGAATATCCATCTGCCGCCCGGCATCGTTCACATAGTATTCGCGCGATACCTTGTAGCCCGCCGCGTCCAGCACGTTGGCCAGGCTCGCGCCGTAAGCCGCGCCGCGCCCGTGGCCGACATGCAGCGGGCCGGTCGGGTTGGCGGAAACGAACTCGACCTGCGCCTTGCGTCCCGCGCCCAACGTGCCGCGCCCGTAAGCGTCGCCCGATTGCAATACTGCCTTGACCGTTGCCTGTTTGGCGGCGGTGGTGAGGAATACGTTGATGAAACCGGCGCCTGCGATTTCCATTTTTTCGACCACATCGGAAGCGGGCAGGGCATCGATCAAGGCCTGCGCGATGCTGCGCGGAGGTTTGCGCAATGGCTTGGCAAGCTGCATGGCCAGGCTGCACGCGTAATCACCATGCTCCGCCTGTTTGGGGCGCTCGATGACGATACCAGTTTGCGCGGCTTCGGGAGCGACAGCGCGCAACGCCTGCGCGAACAAACCAGCCAGATGGGATTTGAAGTTTACGGAAGGGATGATACTCATGACATACCTGCAATATCGGGATACGGATTATACCATCCACATTGCCCGTAGCAGGACAGCCGGAGTTTTGTGATAAGCTACGCGCCATCGTGATTCCACTCGTTTATTGAGCGATTCATTTCATGTCTTCCGCTTCTTCACCCGCAAGCACATTGCTGCGCCGTGAAATCCTCGATTTGCATGCCTACCATGTGCCGGACAGCGCGGGCTATATCAAGCTGGACGCGATGGAGAACCCTTATCTTTTGCCGCCCGCGTTGCGCGGCGAAATAGCCGACGCGGTCGCCTCCGCTGCCATCAACCGCTATCCCGATCCGTCCGCCGCCTCGCTCAAGGAGAAAATCCGTGATGTGCTGGGTTTGTCAGACAGCATGGATGTGCTGCTCGGCAACGGCTCGGATGAACTGATCCAGTTGCTCGCGATGGCGCTAAACAAGCCGGGTGCGGCGCTGCTGGGCGTGGAGCCATCGTTCGTGATGTACAAGATGATCGCGACTTTTACCGGGATGCGCTATGCGAGCGTGCCGCTGAAAGAGGATTTTTCGCTGGATTTACCGGCAACCCTCGCCGCAATCCGGCGCGAGCAGCCCGCGCTGGTGTTTCTGGCCTATCCGAACAACCCTACCGGCAACCTGTTTCCGGCGGATGCCGTGACGCAGATTATCGAAGCGGCGCAGGGTCTGGTGGTGGTGGACGAGGCCTATTACGCCTTTGCCGGCGACAGCTTTATTCATCGCTTGGCGAACTATCCGAATCTGCTGGTGATGCGCACCTTTTCAAAGCTCGGCATGGCGGGTCTGCGGCTGGGATTTCTGGCGGGCAGCACGACATGGTTGGGACAGTTGGAAAAACTGCGCTTGCCGTATAATGTCGGCGTTTTGCCGCAACTGGTTGCCGGGAAGTTGCTCGAACATCATGACGTGCTGTTGCAGCAGGCGGAGCAGATCAAACGGGATCGCGCCGTGCTGTACCGGCAATTAAGTGAAACCGCCGGGGTGCGGGCATATCCCAGCGAAGCGAATTTCCTGCTGTTCCGCGTGGCGAATGCCACCGGAGTATTTGACGGACTGAAGCGGCGCGGCGTGCTGATCAAGAATTTGAACGGCGGACATCCGATGCTGACTGACTGTCTGCGTGTGACGGTCGGCACACCGGAAGAGAATGAGCGATTCATGGTGGCATTGCAGGAAAGTCTTTCGTAGGGCGGGCTATGCCCGCCGAATCAGGCTGTCGGGCGTAGCCCGACCTACAACAAATGGAACGAAATCATGCGTAGCGCGAAAGTTTCACGCAACACACTGGAAACTCAAATTACCGTCGAGTTGAATCTGGACGGTAGCGGGCAGGCCAAATTCGACACCGGCCTGCCATTTCTCGACCACATGCTCGACCAGATCGCGCGCCATGGTTTGCTGGACATCAGCATTGTCGCCAAGGGCGATTTGCACATCGATGCGCACCATACCGTGGAAGATATCGGTATCACGCTCGGCCAAGCGTTCAACCAGGCAGTCGGCGACAAAAAGGGTTTGCGCCGCTACGGCCACGCCTACGTGCCGCTGGATGAATCCTTGTCGCGCGCAGTACTCGATGTTTCGGGCCGCCCCGGCCTGGTATTCAACTGCGAATTTGTGCGGGGCAGCGTCGGCGAGTTTGATGTGGACCTCATCAACGAATTTTTTCAGGGGTTCGTCAACCACGCGTTGGTCACATTGCATCTCGACAACCTGGCGGGCAACAATGCGCATCATCAGGCCGAAACTCTTTTCAAGGCCTTTGGGCGCGCATTGCGCATGGCGGTGGAGCTCGACCCGCGTATGGCCGGCGTGATGCCTTCCACCAAGGGTGCGCTATAAGTTGAAATGCTATAGTTGAAATGATTGATGTCGCCGTTGTAGATTACGGGATGGGCAACTTGCGCTCGGTCGAACAGGCTTTGCGCAAGGTGGCACCCGATGACAAAATTATCGTCAGCAGCGATGCGGGAGTGATCGCAGATGCCCGGCGCGTGGTATTTCCCGGCCAAGGCGCAATGCCGGATTGCATGCGCGAACTGGAAGCGCGCAGCCTGCGCGATGCCGTGCTGAAAGCTGCGCGCGACAAGCCTTTTCTCGGCATCTGCATCGGTTTGCAAATGCTATTCGAGCACAGCACCGAAGGCGATGTGGCGGGACTGGGCATTTTGCATGGCGAAGTCGTGCGCTTTGCTTCCAACCTGAAAGATGCGCAGGGCAGCAAGCTCAAGGTGCCGCATATGGGATGGAACCGCGTACACCAAATAACAACGCCTCGCCCGGAGGGCGAGGATACGATCGCTCTTTCTCCCTCTGGGAGAAAGTTGGATAGAGGGTTGCATGGCGATCACGTGTTGTGGGACGGCATCGACCAGGATGCGCGCTTCTACTTCGTGCACAGCTATTATGTGCGCCCGCAGAATGCGGCGCTGATACAGGCGACCAGCGACTACCCGCAGCCTTTTGTCTGCGCGGTGGCGCGGGACAATTTATTCGGGGTGCAATTTCACCCGGAAAAAAGCCAAACAGCAGGGCTGAAGCTGCTGCAAAACTTCGTGCAATGGAATCCATAATTTCTAACGTACTGCCATGCTAATTATTCCTGCGATTGATTTGAAAGACGGTCATTGTGTGCGCCTCAAACAGGGCGTGATGGAAGACGCCACGGTGTTTTCCGAAGATCCCGCTGCGATGGCGCATCATTGGCTGGAGCAAGGCGCGCGCCGCCTGCATCTGGTGGATTTGAACGGCGCGTTCGCCGGTAAGCCGAAGAACGAGGTGGCCGTGCGCAGCATCATCGAGGCGATGGGCGACAGCGATGTGCCGGTGCAACTGGGCGGCGGCATCCGCGACCTGGAAACCATCGAGCGCTATCTCGACATCGGCGTGACCTACATCATCATCGGCACCGCCGCAGTCAAGGTGCCGGGTTTCCTGCATGAGGCCTGCGATGCCTTTCCCGGCCACATCATGGTCGGACTGGACGCCAAGGGCGGCAAAGTGGCGGTGGACGGCTGGTCGAAACTCACCGGGCACGATGTGGCGGATCTGGCGCAGCGCTTCGAAGGCTATGGCGTGGAAGCCATCATTTATACCGACATCGGGCGCGACGGCATGCTGTCCGGCGTGAACATTCCCGCCACCGTCGAGCTGGCTCGCCCGCTGCATGTGCCGGTGATCGCCAGCGGCGGCATCACCAACCTGGACGATGTGCGCGCGTTGTGCGCGGTACAGCCCGAGGGCATTACCGGCGCGATCACAGGTCGGGCGATTTACGAGGGCACGTTGAATTTCAAGGCGGCGCAGGCGCTGGCCGATGAATTGACCGGAGCAAAGCAGTAACGGTCATGCTGGCGAAGCGTATCATTCCCTGTCTCGATGTCACGGCGGGGCGCGTGGTCAAAGGCGTGAGCTTCGTCGAATTGCGCGACGCGGGCGATCCGGTGGAAATCGCGCGCCGCTATGACGAACAGGGTGCGGACGAACTGACTTTTCTCGACATCACCGCCAGCTCGGACGACCGAGGGATCATTTTCCGCATCATCGAGCAGGTCGCGTCGCAGGTGTTCATTCCGCTGACCGTCGGCGGCGGGGTGCGCGAGGTCGGCGACGTGCGGAATTTGCTGAATGCCGGAGCGGACAAGGTCAGCATCAACACTTCCGCCGTGCTGAACCCGCAACTGGTTGCGGACGCCGCCGGGCGCTACGGTTCGCAGTGCATCGTGGTGGCGATTGACGCCAAGCAGAATGGGGTGGGGCGCTGGGAAGTGTTCACTCACGGCGGACGCAAGGCAACGGGGCTGGATGTGGTGGAGTGGGCGAAAAAAATGCAGGGGCTGGGCGCGGGTGAAATCCTGCTGACCAGTATGGACAGGGACGGGCAGAAAAACGGATTCGACCTGCCCTTGACGCGCGCGGTGACCGACGCGCTGGATATTCCGGTGATCGCCAGCGGCGGGGCGGGCAACCTGCAGCACCTGGCCGACGGCGTCAAACAAGGCGGTGCAGATGCGGTACTGGCGGCGAGCATTTTCCATTTTGGCGAATACACCGTGCAGCAGGCAAAGCGATTTATGGCTGAACAAGGCATCGAGGTGCGGTTATGAAAGATAAATGGCTGAGCAGGGTGAACTGGTCCGAAGATGGGCTGGTGGCAGCCGTCGCGCAGGATGCCGCTACCGGGCGCGTACTGACGGTGGCGTGGATGAACCGCGAGGCATTGAAGCTGACCTGGCAAAAAAACGAGGCGGTATACTGGTCGCGTTCGCGCAAGAAGCTTTGGCGCAAGGGCGAAGAGTCTGGGCATGTCCAGAAAATAAAAGAAATCTACCTCGATTGCGATGGCGATGCGATCCTGCTGCTGGTCGAGCAGCAAGGCGGCATCGCTTGCCATACCGGACATGCGAGCTGTTTCTATAGCCGCCTGGAAAAAGGCGAGTGGGTGGAAGTGGACGCAGTGTTGAAAGCACCTGAAGATATATACAAGAAATGAAACAGGATATTCTACAAAGGTTGACCGAAATGCTGGAGGCTCGAAAACAGGCGTCTCCCGAGAGTTCTTATGTCGCCAAGTTGTTCGGCAAGGGCGAGGATGCCATCCTGAAAAAAATCGGCGAGGAAGCTACCGAAGTCATCCTGGCCAGCAAGGGGGGCGACAAGGCCCATCTGGTGTATGAAACTGCCGATTTGTGGTTTCATTGCATGGTGTTGCTGGCCAAGCACGGTTTGAGTGCGGACGATGTGCTGAACGAACTGGCGCGCCGCGAAGGGCTGTCCGGTATTGCCGAAAAAGAAAGCCGCAAGAAGGATTGAACATGGGCGAATGTATTTTTTGCAAAATTGCGCGCGGTGAGATTCCTTGCAGCAAGGTGTATGAGGACGAGGAAATGCTGGCGTTTCACGACATCCATCCGGTTGCGCCGGTGCATTTCATGCTGGTTCCGAAATTGCACTTGGCTTCGCTGGCGGAAGCGGAGGATGCACATGCTGCCCTGCTCGGCAAAATGTTGCTGCTCGCGCCAAAACTGGCGAAGGAACAAGGCCTGGAAAACGGTTTCCGCACTGTGATCAACACCGGCAAGGGCGGCGGGCAGGAAGTATTTCATTTGCATATTCACATCATCGGTGGCGGCAATATTCCGCCTATGGTGCGGCGTAGTTAATTTTTTCTGGAGGTAATAACATGGGTTCATTTAGCATCTGGCATTGGCTGATTGTATTGCTGGTCGTCATCTTGATATTCGGCACCAAGAAGTTGCGCAACATCGGCAGCGACCTTGGGGGAGCGGTGAAGAACTTCAAGGAAGGCGTGCGCGACGACGAACCTAAACAGGCGCAGCAGGACGACAGGGTCATCGAGGGCGAGGTGACGTCAAAAACACAGGCGAAGGGCAAGTCGGACACGCATGTTTGACATCGCATTCTCCGAGCTGATGGTCATCATGCTGGTGGCGCTTGTCGTCATCGGCCCGGAGCGGCTGCCGAAAGTGGCGCGCACGGCGGGGAATTTGTGGGGGCGGATGCAGCGCTATGTGCATAGCGTCAAGAACGATATTGCGAACGACCTGGCCATTGAAGAAGCCAAGCAATTGCGCAGCAGCATCGGCAAAGAAATTTCTTCGGTCGAGCAGACCATGCAGGAAGCCAAGATGGCACTGGAGCAGAAAATCCTGGATGCGCAAATGGGCAGATCAACCGACACACCCGACGAACAGAATCCATCCGTTAAGCAAACTTCCACAACAACAAACACGCCGGTTTGATGGAAAACAGTGAAAGCTTTATTGCGCACCTGATCGAGTTACGCGCGCGCTTGCTGAACATTACCGTGGCCTTGCTGCTGGTGTTTGTCTGCCTGTTTCCATGGGCGTCCGATCTCTACGCCTTGCTGGCGCAGCCGATGCTGGCGAAGCTGCCCAAAGGCGGGCAGATGATCGCCACCGATGTCACCACGCCGTTTTTTGTGCCGCTCAAGGTCGCGATGATGGCCGCCTTACTGATCGCGCTGCCTTACATTCTTTACCAGCTATGGCGGTTCGTCGCGCCCGGCCTGTATGCACACGAGAAGCGGCTGGTCGTGCCGCTGATCGTTGCCAGCACGCTGCTGTTTTTCTGCGGCATGGCATTTGCCTACTTCGCGGTGTTTCCGGTGGTATTCGGTTTCATCACCGCTTCCGCGCCGGAGGGGGTGGCGGTGATGACCGACATCGATAAATATCTCAGCTTTGTGCTGGGTATGTTTGTGGCATTCGGTGTCACTTTTCAGGTTCCGGTCGCGGTCATACTGCTGGTGCGCATGGGCGTCGTCAGCGTCGAGAAACTGAGGGAGATCCGTTCGTACGTAATCGTCGGCGCCTTTGTCATCGGCGCGATTTTCACCCCGCCGGACGTAGTGTCGCAATTCATGCTGGCGGTGCCGCTGTGGTTGTTGTACGAAGCGGGTATCGTGGTAGCGAGCTGGATGAAAGCAAAACAGAAGGTCGCAGAATAACGGCGGGGGCACGATTTAAACAGCCACTTATTCCAATTCGCATTAAAAACAGCGGTTAATTGTAGGAGCGGGCCATGCACGCGATCAATATATTCGCGGGCATGGCCCGCTCCTACACTATTGTAATAACAAATGAATATTTTCTCACTGGATTGCAACGCCACACATCATTTTGAAGCACTCGCTAGCCCATCCAATTGGATAGTGTCAGCAGTAACAACAGAATCATCCAGAACACCACCGAACGCCACACCAGGCCGACAGCGCTTTGCATAAAGTCGATATCCGCATCGTCGCCGACGCCCAATTCCGGCCTGTCCAGCGGCATGCCTCCTTGCGGGATCGGCATGCCGAGGCGCACGCCCAGCGCACCCGCCCCGCTGGCCAGCAATATTCCCATTTCCTTGTCCGGCCAGCTTGCTGCCTGAGTGCGCCAGCAATATGCCGTATCCTCGAAGTTGCCGACGATAGCAAAGACCATCGCCGTCATGCGGATCGGCAACCATTCCAGCACATAGAAGGCATGACGTGCGAAGCTGCCGAACTTCTCGGAGCCCCAGTCATTATTCAACAAATCGTCAGGTTCGATAGCCGCATCCTCTTCGCCCCAGCGCTTGCGCAGAAATTGCCCGAGGCGGTACAACAAGGCTCCCGCCGCGCCGCCCAGGCCGATCGTGCTGAACAGCACGAACCATACGATCACGCCAAACACGTTGCGGTGCGAAGCGATCAACGCTTCTTCGATGGTGACGCGCGCCACTTCTTCGGCATTTAACTCGTGCGCAGGGACGCCGCGCCACTTGGTCAGCAGCACGCGTGCCTCATCCAGATTGCCGTTGCGCAGCGCATGGTGGATATCGGTGAAGTAATGGCTGAATTGCCGAAAACCCATTGTGAGATACAGCACCAGGACGTTGAATGCCCAGGCAAACAATGGATGCAGGCTGCACAGCAGCCAATATAGCGCCGCCACGCCGCCCAGCAGCGGCAACACAGTCAGCAGCCATGCGATCTTGCCATGCTTGTGCTGTCCGGTATTGAAGTGATGCTGGAAGAAGCCGACGTAGCCGGACAGCCATCCATGCAGGTATTTTCGGGAGGAGAGCGGCTTGAGCTGCTCAAGCAACAACGCGGCGACCAGGGCAAACAGGCTCATGGCATCGGGAAGACATCAACGATCAAATGATGCGAAAGATAGCACACAACGATAGCGTTGCGCATGTTCAATACGCCATGCGCGATGTTGTGACTTCACCCGCGCAGGGCGGGGCACCCCGAACGATCCACCCTGTCTCAGGCAATCATTCCCGCCGCAACCGTGTTATTGGTCGCTTCGTCGATCACGATAAAACTCCCCGTGGCGCGGTCTGTGTCGTAGCTGTCGAACACAAGTGGCTGCTGTACTTTTATGAAGACCTGCGCGATGTCGTTCATCTTCAGCACATCGACCGGATGCAGATCCAGCGTATTGACGTCGATACGGTGCTCGATGCTGCTGAACAGGCACTTTGCCGTGCGCGTCGTGTGCTTGACGAGGTACTTGCGGCTTTTCTCCAGCGGCGTTTCCGACAGCCAGCACAGCATGGCGCGGAACTCTTTGGATACATGCGGTGCAGCCTCGCCTCTCACGAACATGTCGCCGCGCGAGATGTCGATCTCGTCTTCCAGCGTCAGCGTGACGGATTGCGGCGCGTAGGCACGTTGCAGGTTGCCGTCATAAGTGGCGATCTCTTTTACCTTGCTGGTACGCCCGGATGGCAGGATGGTGACCTCGTCGCCGACCGCCACTTCACCCGCTTCGATGCGCCCCATATAGCCGCGGAAATCATGATATTCCTGCGTCTGCGGGCGGCATATCCACTGCACCGGAAAACGGAAGTCGGTGGTGTTTACGTCGTGGTCTATTTCTATGGTGTCGAGCAGCTCGAGCAGGGGGAGGCCTTGATACCAGTTCAGCTTGTCTCCGCGATCTACCACCATGTCGCCGTTCAGCGCCGACATCGGGATGCAGCTCACGTTCTCGATCCCCAGCGGCGTGGCGAATCTCAGATATTCGTGGCGTATTCTGTCGAACACCTCTTCCGAGTAATCGACCATGTCCATCTTGTTGACCGCCAGCACGACATGCGGCACACCGACCAGGCTGGCCAGGTAGGTGTGGCGGCGCGTCTGCGTCAGCACGCCCTTGCGCGCATCGACCAGGATGACTACCAGATTTGCCGTACTCGCGGCGGTGACCATGTTGCGCGTGTACTGCTCGTGCCCCGGCGTGTCGCCGATGATGTACTTGCGGCGCGGCGTGGCGAAGTAGCGGTACGCCACGTCGATGGTGATGCCCTGTTCGCGCTCGGCCTGCAAGCCGTCGGTGAGCAGCGACAGATCGACAGAGGCCATGCCGCGCTTTTCGCTGGTCTTGGAAATCGCCGAAAGCTGATCCTCGAAAATGGATTTCGAGTCGTGCAGCAGGCGCCCGATCAACGTGCTTTTGCCGTCGTCCACGCTGCCGGCGGTGATGAATCTTAGTAATTGTATTGCGTTGCTCATGATTTATAACCTTTTAAATACTGTCGCTAGTCGTTAGTTGGTTTTGCCTGCTTCGCAGGCTCTTTAAACAATGCCCGCGTAGCGGACAAATTCAACTCATGACTAACGACTAATGACTAACGACTGGTTCTCAGAAATAACCTTCCTTCTTGCGCAGCTCCATCGAGGCATCGGAGGTCTGGTCGTCCATGCGCGTCGCGCCGCGCTCGGTGATGCGCGTGATCGAGGTTTCCTCGATGATCTCCTGCGCGTTGCGCGCGTGCGATTCAACCGGCGCGGTACAGGTCATGTCGCCCACGGTGCGGAAGCGCACCGAGAGCCTTTCCACTTTTTCGCCCGGCTTGGGCTGCACCAGATGCGACACCGGGATCACCGAGTTGCCGCGCCGGATCACTTCGCGCTCGTGCGCGTAGTAGATTTCCGGGATGTACAGCTTTTCGCGCGAGATGTATTGCCAGATATCCATCTCTGTCCAGTTGGAAATCGGGAACACACGGATGTTCTCGCCGGCGTGGACGCGCGTGTTGTAGATATCCCACAACTCCGGGCGCTGGTTCTTCGGATCCCACTGGCCGAATTCGTCGCGGAACGAAAAGATGCGTTCCTTGGCGCGCGCCTTCTCCTCGTCGCGCCGCGCACCGCCCATACAGGCGTCGAAGCCGAACTCGGCGATGGTCTCCAGCAGCGTCACTGATTGATAAGGATTGCGCGGCTTGTCCGGATCCTTGATGACGATGCTGCCGCGCTTGATGGAATCTTCCAGCGAGCGCACGATCAGCCGCTCGCCCAGGTCGGCGGCCAGTTTGTCGCGTGTGGCGATCACTTCCGGGAAGTTATGCTCGGTGTCGATATGCACCAGCGGAAACGGAAATTTCGCCGGGCGGAACGCCTTTTCCGCGAGGCGTAGCATCACGATGGAGTCTTTGCCGCCGGAAAACAGCAGCGCGGGATTTTTGCACTCCGCCGCGACCTCGCGCATGATGTGGATGGACTCGCTCTCCAGCGCGTCCAAGTGGGTAAAAATATGTGCGGTCATTTTCAATTTATTCTCGTTTCTTTAAACGTCAAATACATTCTTCGTAGGGTGCGTTTCACGCACCCTACCCATGCAGCTTACGCCCGTTTCAAGAGAACAGGTTTCGCCACATGCAAGCCACATTCCTTGTCCTCCGGGTTTTCCCACCACCATCTGCCGGCGCGGATGTCCTCGCCGGGGGTGATGGAGCGCGTGCATGGTGCGCAGCCGAGGCTGGGGTAGAACTGGTCGTGCAGTTTGTTGTAAGGCACGTTATTCTGCCTGATATAAGCCCATACGTCCTTGTTTGACCACTCCAGCAGAGGGTTGAACTTCTGCAGGCCGAAATCGGCATCGTATGCAGATACCTCAAGGCTGCCGCGCGTGACCGCCTGATCGCGGCGCAGTCCGGTAACCCACGCTTTCTTGCCGCGCAAGGCGCGGCGCAACGGCTCGACCTTGCGCACGAAACAGCAGCTTTTGCGCGATTCCACGCTGTCGTAAAAGCCGTTTACCCCATTTTGCGCGACGTATCTTTCCACTGCGGCGCTGTCCGGAAAATACACCTTCAACGGCACGCTGTAGCGGTCGGCTACTTCCTGCATCAGGTCGTAGGTCGGCTGCGGCAGGCGCCCGGTATCCAGACTGAACATTTCGATGTCCAGATGATGATTGGCGATAATGTCGGTCAGCACCATGTCTTCCGCGCCCAGACTGTTGGCGAAGCAGACCGGCGCAAAATCGCGTACTGCCTGTTGCAATAACGTTACCACATGATCGATTTTTTGTTGCATGTCCATATCTCCTAATACTGCCAGAATTTTTTATACCGATAGACCGGCTACCGCTTCATTCAAATCAAGCTGCGAATCCTGTTCGGACGCGTACGCAGCGACCTTTACTGTCCAGCCATCCACCGTCGCGCTGATCTGTGCGAGTTCTTCGCCGCTGATCTCGTCCGCATCCGCCAATGCATCGGCAGCCTGCGTAAACTCGTCGGCAATCGCGCCCGGGATCAGTTGCTGCAATTGCGCGGCCAGCTTGTTCAATTCATCGTGGCGCGAGCCGCCCAGCAACTGTGCGACACCCGAGCCGAGCAGGCGCAGAATCGCTTCATTACATTGCGCCGCTTCGTCGAACTTGCGCTGGAACACCAGCGCGTTGCGGTATTCGCGTTCATGGGCCGCTTCGAAGAAGTTCGCGCCGATCATCACTTGCGACACACCGGCGCATTCGCCGCCGCCCAGGTTCAGCACTTGGAAGTCGGTCGCGGCGCCATAATCGCGCATGACCGAATTCAAATCCGCCGCCTTCACATCCGCCAGGTCAGACAGCAACTGCTTGAAATAGCCCTCTTCCTGAGCGCGCGCCCAAGTAAAGAAGCTCTTCTCACCACTGGCGAGATGCGCATCCTGTACGCGCTCGATGGCCTTCTTAATGCGCACCACCGGTATCGCGGGGCCTTTCAAGGCCAGCGCCCCGCCCTTTGTATCGTTGCTCGACATGCCGCTGCCGGCAAAATATATCTGGTAGTGCGGCACCAGTTTGCCGTGCAGGCGCTTGCCCTCGCCGTAAATGCCGATATCGCCGGTTTCGGGTTGCGCGCAACCGTTGTGGCAACCGGAAACGCGGATGTTCAAATCGGCTTGCCCGCCGGAAATCTCGGGTGCGGCCAGCATGCTGGTCGTGATGCCGAGGCGGCAAGTCGATGCGCCGGGGCAGGCCACCACGTTGTCGCCGACAACCGGCTCGCGCAATCCCAGCGCGGCCAACCCTTCACGCAATACGGCCACCTTGGCTTGCGGCACATTGAAGATCGTCAGGTTTTGATCCTGCGAAGTGCGAATCTCGCTCAATCCATGTGCGCGCAACAGCGCGGCGATTCCGCGCAACTGTACTGGCGTAATGTCGCCTATCGGCAACGCGATCGGGAACACGAACAGCCCTGCCTGATGCTGCGCCAGCAATTTGCGCGGTGCGCCTTGCCCCGGTGCCTGACCGTCTGTTTGCGCGCGCCACTCGCCTTTCGGGTACGGCTGGTCGGAAAGAGCCTGTTTGGTGCGCTCGAACTCTTCGCGGTATTTTTCCAGGAAACCCTGCTCGCCGAAACGCTCGACCAAAAATTTGATACGCGATTTCGCGCGCTTTGTCCGGTCGGAATATTTGTTGTGCAGCGTCACCAAGGCCTCGATCGCGAACAGCAGTTCATGTTCCGGGATGAATTCCTCGACCACGATTGCCTCGCGCGGCTTGTGCCCCAACCCGCCGGCAGCCCTGACCATGAAGCCCTGCTGGCCGTCTTTGTTGACCGCCACCACGCCGCAATCGTGCAGCATCGCCTGTGCGCAATCCGATTCGCAAGCCGAGAAGCTGATCTTGAACTTGCGCGGCAATTGCTGGTTCAGCGGATTGCGCAAAAAGTGCCTCACCACGCCATCCAGGTGTTTCGTCACATCGACATGCTCGCGCGGGCATACGCCGGACAGGCTGCAAGCCGTGATATTGCGCACCGTATTGCTGCACGCCTCGCGCGTGGTCATGCCGACCTTGGCCAGGCGGCGCATCGCGGCAGGCGTGCTGTCGAGCGGAACGAAATGTGTCTGGATGGACTGGCGCGTGGTGACATGCGCGATGCCCTTTTGCGAGTGCGTCGCGACGACATCCGCGACCGCCTCCAGCTGATCCGGCGTCAACCTGCCGCCGGGCACCTTCATGCGGAACATGTGGACGCCCGGCTGGCGCTGGCCATACACGCCATGCTGCAAACGCACCGCCGTCATGCGATCCAGATCCAGGTCGCCCGCGTTGAAAGTCTGGATGGTCTGCTCGAAACGGTCGATTTCCGCCAGATCGGACAAATTTTGTGTGCTTGAACTCATTCTATTTTTCCTATAATTAAACTCTAGCCGGACGAGCCGGGATCAAATGTAGGTCGGGCTCTGCCCGACATGGTGGGCAGAGCCCACCCTACGGATGCTAATGTAGCGCCATCCTGGCACCGATAATCAGCAGCATGGTCGCCAGCAGGGGGCGCAATACTTTTTCCGGCACCTTGGAGCTCAGGTGGCTACCGATATAGATGCCGGGCAGCGAGCCCAGCAGCAAACCGGCCAGCAGCACCAGATCCACCGTGCCCAGCGCCATGTGTCCCATACCCGCAATTGCGGTCAACGGCACGGCATGGACAATGTCGGTGCCCACCACCTTCACCGCCGACATACGCGGGTACAGGAACAGCAAGGCGACCGTGCCCAGCACGCCCGCGCCCACCGAAGAAATCGTCACCAGCACCCCAACAACGATGCCCGTCGCGATCGTTGCACCGGGCAGGTAACGGTGGTGCAACTCGTACACAGTACCATCCTTGCGCCGCGCAATCTTCTTGATCTGATCCTTCAGCAGCAGCGCGGTCGCCGTCAGCAGCAGCGCCACGCTCAACACGCTGGTCACCAGGCCGCGCAATGTTTTCTCGTCCATGGATAGATATTTCAATAACGCTATCGTGACCACGGCGGCGGGCAGGCTGCCCAGGCTGAGCAACCCGACCACTTTCCAGTCCACCGAGCCGCGCCTGCCATGCACCCAGCCGCCCAGAGACTTGGTCAGCGACGCGTACAGCAGGTCGGTGCCGACTGCGGTCGCCGGAGAAATGCCGAAAACCAGCACCAGCAATGGCGTCATCAGCGATCCGCCGCCCACGCCGGTGATGCCGACAATCAGCCCAACCAGAAAGCCCGATAATGTATAAACCCAGTCCATGCGAACCATCCATAAAATTCAGGTGCGCATTCTAGTTTGCGAGCATTATATTACTAAATACTTTTATGTTAGTATTATATAACCTATAGTTATTAAGAGGGCAGTATGAATTTGCAGCAACTGCGTTATCTGAACGAGATCGTGCGCCAGGGACTGAAAATATCCGATGCCGCGGATGCGCTATATACCTCGCAGCCCGGCGTCAGCAAGCAAATCAGGCTGCTGGAGGAGGAGTTGGGCGTCGAGATATTCGTGCGAAACGGCAAGCGCATCGTTGCCATTACCGAGCCGGGCAAAGCCGTGCTGGCCATCGCCCAGCGCATCCTGCACGATGCGGGAAACCTCAAGCAGGTCGGGCAGGAGTTTCACTCGCAGGACAGTGGCCACCTGACGATTGCCACCACCCACACCCAGGCGCGCTATGCCCTGCCGCCGGTCGTCAAGCAATTCATCAGGCGTTACCCGAAAGTGCAGCTCGGACTGCATCAGGGCAACCCGACCCAGATCGCCGAGCAGGTATTGAACGGCGAGGCAGATATTGCGATCGCCACCGAAAGCCTGTCGCTGTACGACGGCCTCGTCACGCTGCCGTGCTACGAATGGCATCACTGCGTGGTCGTGCCGCCCAAACACCCGCTGCTGGATGAAAAAAAACTGACGCTGGCAAAAATTGCGCAATACCCGATTGTCACCTACGACTTCGCCTTCAGCGGGCGCGGCAAGATCAACGAGGCGTTCGAAAATGCCGGCATAACGCCGGATATCGCGCTCACCGCCATCGATGCAGACGTGATCAAGACCTATGTGGAACTGGGATTGGGCATCGGCATCCTCGCCGAGATCGCCTTCGTCCCGGATCGCGACCGGCACCTACGCATGATCGGGGCCAGCCACTTATTCAAGCCCAACACCACGCGCATCGCGATCCGCAAGAACGAATATCTGCGCGGCTACACCTACGACTTCATCGAACTGTTCGCCCCGCAACTGACCAGGGCGGTCGTCGCCAAGGCGATGCATATTTCGCTTTGATCGGGCATCGCGGTGATGCAAAGCAAACAGCTTTATTTCGGCACAATATCCGGTACTGCACTTTGCACGGCTTCGGGCAGGCCGTGCATGGCAATGCGCGCGGCGAACCAGATCGCGACCACGTTGGCCGTCATCGCCACATATCCCACCATCGCATAATCGATGATCTTGCCGTCTGCGCCCTGCGTCAGGATGAAGCCTGACAGCGTGGTCGCCAGCGCCATCGCGAGCGATTGCGTGGTGGCATTGAGCGACATGAAGGTGCCACGCAGCCTGGGTTGTGCCGCCGAGGTAATGATGGCCATCGCGGGGATCATGCGCCCGGACACCAGCACGAAGAACATCGTGGTGCAGATCAGCCACAGCCACAGCGGAACGGCTCCGATATGCGTCACAACCAGCAGCGGCAGAAGTGCGGCGGTCGCGACCAGACGATAGACCCTGACCTTGCCGCGCAGGTCTGCCCAGTGCCCGATGCGCCGCGCGGTGAACAGTGTAGCCATGCCGCCCAACAGGTAAATATATGGAATATCCTGTTGCGCAATGCCGACATTTCCTACGGCGTAGAGGGTGATATAGGGAATCACCGTGAAGCCGGAAAAAATGAGCATTGCGGAAAAGAGCAGGGCGCGCAGATGATTGGGGTCGCGCAGCACGGCGACCATCGCGGAGAACGGATGTTTTTGCTTGGCCTGCCCCGAGTCTGTCCCCGAATTTGCCCCAGAGCTTGCCGGGGGGCCAATGTGGTGGCGCAGCTCGGGCAGGACGCGCATCCCGACGAGGATAAACAGCACGACCAGCGCTGCGATAAATACGAACGGCGCGCGCCACTGGAAATATTCGGCCAGCCACAGCGACAGCGGTATGCCCGCGATGGAGGAAACCGAAAATGCCGCCGATACCACGCCGCTGGCGCGTGCGCGCCGGGAAAACGGGATCACATCGCCGACGATGGTTTGCACCAGCGCGCCCAGCATGCCGCCGAATGCGCCGGCCAGACCGCGCGCGATCAGTAATGTGGCATAACCGGGAGCCAGGCCGCATGCCAGCGTCGCAAGGCCGAACAGCGCAAATATGCACAGCAACAGGCGCTTGCGCTCGAACCTGTCCACGAATGTCGCGGCGAGCAGGCCGGACAACGCTGCACTGAAACTGTAAGACGCGACCAACAGGCCGAATTCATGCGTATTGATGCCGAATGCATTTATCAGGATCGGGCCGAGCGGCATCATGATCATGAAATCGAGCACATGGCTGAACTGCATGCCTGCAAGGGTGAACAACAGGTATTTTTCGCGCCGTGGTGTGAGAGGTGGGTGCATTGGCCGGATTCTAGCAGACCGCGAGTGGCGGTTTCATGATCCATCATGATGGCCATAGAGTGCTAAAATCAATACCTGATTTTTGAGTGTTACATCATGCCGCAACCCTCTTTCGTCCATCTCCGCCTGCATAGCGAATATTCCATTTCGGATGGCATGGTGCGCGTGGATGAGGCTATCGCCGCAGCCGTGAAGGATGGCATGCCTGCACTGGCCTTGACCGACCTGAATAACGTGTTTGGGCTGGTGAAATTCTACCAGGGCGCACGCGCCAAAGGCCTGAAACCTATCGCTGGTTGCGACGTGTTCATCAGCAACGATGCGGATCGGGATAGGCCGTATCGCCTGCTATTGCTTTGCCAGTCAATCGCGGGTTATCTGCTGCTGTGCCGCCTGCTGTCGCGCGCCTATCTGGAAAACCAGCATCGCGGCCGCGCCGAGCTGCGCCGCGAATGGT
This sequence comes from Gallionella sp., assembly GCA_049294375.1. Lineage (GTDB taxonomy): Bacteria > Pseudomonadota > Gammaproteobacteria > Burkholderiales > Gallionellaceae > Gallionella. Next base: position 21,105 of record JBAQCT010000123.1, read on the forward strand.
TCCACGAGGGCACGGCCGGGTTGATCGCGTTGTCCGGTGCGCACCTCGGCGATGTCGGCAATGCACTGCTGTCAGGTAACGCGAAACAGGCCAAACAATTCGCGCAGGAATGGGCGGGGCTATTTAACAACCGTTATTACCTCGAAGTGCAGCGTGCCGGATTTGCCGACGAAGAGCATTGCATCCAGGCTGTGGTGCAACTGGCCGCCAAGCTCGGCTTGCCGGTGGTCGCCACACACCCTGTGCAGTTTCTTGTGGCCGCCGATTTCAAGGCGCACGAGGCGCGCGTGTGTATCTCCGAAGGCTATGTGCTGAACGACAAGCGCCGCGCCAAAAAATTTACCGCCCAGCAGTATTTCAAGACGCAGGCGGAAATGGCGGAGCTGTTCGCCGACCTGCCGGAGGCGTTGCAGAACAGCGTGGAGATCGCGCGCCGCTGCAACCTGTCTCTCGTTTTGGGCAAACCGCGCCTGCCCGATTTTCCGACGCCGAATGGGCAAGGGCTGGACGATTACCTGCGCGAACAGGCGGTGCTGGGATTGCAGCAGCGCATGGCGTTGCTCTATCCCGACGAGGAAGAGCGCGCAGCGAAGCTGCCGCAGTATAGGGAGCGGCTCGCATTCGAGACCGAAACCATCATCAAGATGGGCTTCCCCGGCTACTTCCTGATCGTGGCGGACTTTATCCGCTGGGCGAAGGAGAACGGCGTACCGGTTGGCCCGGGGCGCGGCTCCGGCGCGGGTTCGCTGGTGGCCTTCAGCCTCGGTATCACCGACCTCGATCCGCTGCGCTACGGGCTGTTGTTCGAGCGCTTCCTAAACCCGGAGCGTGTATCCATGCCCGACTTCGACGTGGACTTCTGCCAGGACGGGCGCGAGCGCGTTATCGACTACGTGAAGAAAAAATACGGCGCGGAGTGCGTGTCGCAGATTGCCACCTTCGGCACCATGGCGTCCAAGGCGGTGATCCGCGACGTTGGGCGCGTGATGGATTTTCCCTATGGTTTGTGCGACAGCCTGTCCAAGGCGATTCCACTAGAAGGCGTGAAACCGGTATCGTTGCAGAAGGCGCGTGCGATGGAGCCGGAGATCAATGCGATCGCCGAACGCGAGGAGGGGGTGCCGGAGTTGCTGGAACTGGCCGAACGGCTCGAAGATTTGACACGCAACGTCGGCATGCACGCCGGTGGCGTGTTGATCGCACCGGGGCAGCTCACCGATTTCTGCCCGCTGTATTGCGCCGATTCCGAGGCCAGCGTGGTGAGCCAGTTCGACAAGGACGACGTCGAGGCGGTCGGCTTGGTTAAGTTCGACTTCCTCGGCCTGCGCACCCTGACCATCATTGATTGGGCGGTGAAGTATGTGCGTGAATTGCAGGCGCAGAAGAATGCAGATGGCGCCCACTCTCCCCAACCCTCTCCCGCCGACGGGAGAGGGAGCGACTGCCCCCCGCTTGCGCTCGGGGAGGATTTCAATATCGAGACCATTCCGCTTGACGACAAGCCGACCTACGAACGTATCTTCAAGACCGCGAACACCACTGCGGTGTTCCAGCTCGAATCGCGCGGCATGAAGGATATGCTGAAGCTGGCCAAACCGGATCGCTTCGAGGACATCATCGCGCTGGTGGCGCTTTACCGCCCCGGCCCGATGGATCTGATCCCGGATTTCTGTCGGCGCAAGGAAGGCGCCTCGTTCGAGTATCCGCATCCCGCTGTCGAATCGGTGCTGCGCGAGACCTACGGCATCATGGTCTACCAGGAGCAGGTGATGCAGATGGCGCAGATCGTCGGCGGCTACAGCCTCGGCGGTGCCGACCTGCTGCGCCGCGCGATGGGCAAGAAAAAGCCCGAAGAGATGGCCGAGCACCGCGGAATCTTCGTCAAAGGCGCGCTCAAGAACAATACCTCCGAGGCACAGGCCGGCGAGCTGTTCGATCTGATGGAAAAGTTCGCCGGCTACGGCTTCAACAAGTCGCACGCCGCCGCCTACGCGCTGGTGGCCTACCAGACCGCCTACCTCAAGGCGCACCATCTGGCCGCGTTCATGGCGGCGACGCTGTCGGCGGACATGGACAACACCGACAAGGTGCGCATTTTTTACGATGATGCGCGGCATCAGGGCTTGTGCATCCTGCCGCCGGACGTGAACAGCTCGGGCTATATGTTCTCACCCACGAATGAAAAGACCATCGCCTATGGTCTCGGCGCGGTCAAGGGCACCGGAAGGGCGGCTGTCGAAAACATCATTCAGGCGCGCAAGAGCGGCGTGTTCAGGGATATGTTCGATTTCTGCCGCCGCGTGGACAAGCGCATCGTCAACCGTCGCACCGTCGAGGCGCTGATCCGCGCCGGCGCGTTTGACGGCATCAGCGACCATCGAGCCTGCCTGATGACGACGCTGGATGCCGCCCTGGCGAGTGCGGACCAGCATGCGCGCGCCGCGAACCAGAACAGCCTGTTCGGCGACGACGAGGCGGATGTCGCCTTGACGGTGAAGCATGACGATGTACCGCGCTGGCGGCTGCGCGAGCAACTGGCGCATGAGAAGAACAGCCTCGGTTTTTATCTGGGTGGCCACCCTTATCAGGAATACGAGGCCGAGCTGAAGAATTTCATCAAAGTGAGGCTGTGCGATCTTACGCCGCAATTTGTCGGGGCATCGAACAACAAAGGCTATACGCAAAATGCGCGGCGTGGCGTACCGGTTGTGCTGGCGGGCATTGTGGCGGGAGTGCGGATACAGCAGACACGGCGCGGGCGCATGGCAATCATCACGCTGGACGATGGGAGTGCGCAGATCGAGATGACCGTGTTCAATGAAGAATATGAACGCAGTCGTCCCTGGATACGAGACGATGAATTGCTGGTGGTGCGCGGTAAAGCCAGCCTGGACGAATATTCGGGTAACGTGCGTGTGAGCGGAGAAGAATTGTTCGATTTCGCGTCGGCGCGCTCAAATTTTGCGCAGCAACTGGCATTACGTTGCAACGGCAATGTTAGCGCCGCGCAGCTCAAGAAATTGTTCGAACCATACCGTGATGGCAAATGTACGGTACAGATACACTACTGCAACCATGAGGCCAGTTGCCAACTGCGCCTCGGCGAACCATGGCAGGTGACGCTGCACGACGATCTTTTGCGCGACTTGTGCGGTTTGTTGAAACCGGAAAACGTGAAGGTGGTCTATACCTGAACCGGCAAACTGCATGGCTTGAGCAAGCGAGGGCGAACCAAGCTGTTAAAATGCGCGGAAGCGGCCAGTAAGCGGTATCTTGAATCTGAATTTAAATCACATAATCATCGGAGATCAATCATGAACATGAAAAATACAGCATTTATTTTGGCATTTGGGCTGTGTACGGCCTATTCCGGTTCCCTGTTTGCCGCAAACTCACCGGCCATGAAACCCTCTGCAACACAGTCATCTGAGAAGTCGATCGCGCACAACACAGAGCACAGCGACGTGCTTAAAGGCGCCATGATGGATAAACAGATGTGTGACCACATGAAAGGCATGATGAGCAAGCCTGACGGTGGGAATATGGGCGGCATGATGGGTGGGGGATCAGGCGGGGCGAAGGATCACCAGATGTGTGACCACATGAAAGGCATGATGAGCAAGCCTGACGGCGGGAATATGGGTGGCATGATGGGTGGGGGATCAGGTAGTGCGAAGGATCACCAGATGTGCGACCACATGAAAGGCATGATGAACAAGTCTGATGGCGGGAATATGGACGGTCAAATGTGCGACCACATGATGGGGATGAAGGGAGGCCATGAATGTGGGCATATGGCTGGCATGAAGGGAGGGTATGGAGCCGGATCGATGATGGAATCGCCGCATGCCGACATGGTTATGGCGCTTGATCTTGGCAGCGAACAGCGCTCTGGAATCAACAAGCTATCCGACGAGCTCAGGCACGATAATTGGGCGGTAATGGGGCTGATCATGGATGAATCGGCAATACTCCGCGACCTCTATGGGGCGGAAAAGCGCGACCCCTCGGCTATCGGAAAGGTGTATCAAAAAATATTCGACCTGAAGCGCAGGATGATAGAGGCGATGATCGATAACCAGAATCGCGTGGAGGAGTTACTGACGCCCGAACAGCGTGCCCAATTGAAGGATATGCGTCAAAAAATGAAATCGATGCCCTGCAATATGAAGCAATAAGCTGTAGTAGTTCAGACTTGATCTGACACAAATTGCCAGATTGCGGCATTTAATTCCGCTCAATCAGATCATGTGGATTGACACTGCCTGAAACCGGCCATTCTTGATTATCGGCTTCCGGCACGTTGCGGTAGTTGAGGATGGAACGCTGATCGCCTCATCCTCGGCCATAGCAGACTTCGGCGACTTATTGAAAAGGCTGTTAGTTCGGCCTGCGCGAAAGTCCGCTTCTAAAATCACCCCTCCTAGTGTTCTGGAAAAATATATTGAGCCTGGCCCCGTGCATGTGCTGGTCATCGGCCTGAGCGGTGGTTTGCATTGAATCAGATGAACGGCCGGTTTAGGTCAGGTAACTGAACTTACCCGTTAAGCTCGCTCGAACGACTGCTGCCCGCTACTAATCTGCATTCCACCAACGCTTCAGTCGTGTCCACCAGCCAGAATTTTGCTCGCGGAAATAGGTATCACGACGCTTCACCTCCGCCTGGCGCCCGTAGAGCACCTCGGCTTCCGTCAGGGCAGGCGCCCAAACCACACGGCCTCTTTTTATGAAGTAGTGCGAGCGACAAGGCTTTTGCCAGTTGCCGATTGATGGATAGAGGCTGGGGCCTGGGCGCTCATTGATGAATTGCCAACCCAACGGACCCAGCTGCGTGCGTATCTTCTCGCCGCAGCCGCATGCACACAGATGCGCCGCAGTTTGATATTTCTGCGAGACGTAAAGCACTCCAGATTCTAGTGTCGAAGGCATGAGCTCGACGAGTTCTGTCCGCATGCGCTCAATCTTCATTGGGGGCCAACAGCGAAAGGTTATCCAGCGTCAAGAGCAATTGATTCAAAGGGGCTGGCCCGGTGTAGAACCCGCGAATCTGCTTGAAGCGGAGCACAGCCAATGCAGCATTCAGGGCGTTGAGCTCGGCGATCTGGATATTGCTCTTGTAGACGTCGTCCGGCGGATCGGTCTCCGGCACATAGCATTTGCTCCGTACGATTTGACCGCTGTCGTGTGGGAAGTAGGTCGTTCGCACCGTTCCGCTGATTGGCCCGCCATGTCGCTTCAACCCCATTCCCACATCGATGAACGGAATGTTCTTCGCGATCAGCAAGTCGATGATGCGCTTGCGCGAGCTTCCTTTGTCGACCGCCACGAACGCGAAGGTGACACCGTCGAGCTCCGCAGCCGACATCTCGTCAATGAACAGCGGCTTGATGGTGAGCCCGTGGCGAAAGTTCTCGTAGCGCTTCCTGTAAACCTCTGCCTTGGATTGCCGTAGTTCGGTACCTTCCTCCACGTCCAGCCGCCCTGGTGAGCGAAAGGCGTTATGCACGAAGAAGCTGTCCGGATCGAATCCGCGAATTTCTCGAACCGGCGTTTTCACCATGAAGTCGAGCACGTAACCGCCGCTTCCGCCCAAGCCGATGATGGCAACCACGTCGTTGTCAAACAGCCTGGCCAAATCCGAGATTTCCGCCCGGCTTGTCATCGTATCGCGTAGCTTGAAAACCGAGTTTGACGTTTCCTCTTCGTATTCATGGAAAGTATAGGGATTGACCCCGAACCGCTCCATTGCGGGGCCGCAAACCATCGCGACGTAGCTCTCGATCTTTTCAAAGTGATCGATGTAGGGGCGAGGCTGTCCACCCTCCTTGAGCTTGTGCGAAAACCGCTGCCTGACAACAACATCCCGACAATGCTCGCTCAGCTTGAGCTGCCCGTCTCCGCCGCCCAAACCGCGAACGACCTGGCCATCCAATCCAAATGGGCGGGGCGCCGCAAAATAGATTTGGTGATCCTCGGGGCGAACTCTGGTCTGATCTTCGAGGACCAGCTTCCCCACCAAGGCCGACCACTGCAATTGCCCTGCTGAATCGAGATAGGGAATGTCCCGTACAACTAGGTAATCGCTATCGATCACCAGGGCATAGCCCTTTTCGAGAAGCTGCTGCAGGTCCGGATTACGACTCGCCAGTATCTTTAACATAGAACACCATCTCATCCTTGACCTTGACAGAGCCGCCCGGAGACAGCACACCACTTTTGTTGCCGTGCGCTCGCTCGTAGGTGACCGAATAGACGCGTTCCGGGTGCTGTGGGAAGGTCGGATCCTCCAAGGTGACAACCTCGGCGTATGTGATTTCTTCCTTCGGCCACTCATGGGCGGTGGCCTCGACGATTATGGTAAAGGTCTTGTTCTGACAGGGAGCCTGACTACTGTTGGAATTACTCATTTCTTTTCCTTTCTGACGCCCTTGAATGGCGTCTTATCTGTAGTTTTTACATCAATAAATCTACCTGTTCCGTCATCACGTTTAACCCAGTTGCCAGAAGGCGTTTGAGTTTGTGACCTGTCTTTTATTGCGCCATTACGATGACCATCACCGCTTGGTGGATTCGTTGCCATGATTATTCCATTTCTGCTTCATTGAAGCTGTTTAATTGTGGGTTTAAAAAATAGCTGTTTCCAGCTGAAATGAATTTTACCTGACGCTTCTGCTTAAATCAATAGGTTTAAGCAGTTTATTTTATTGCTTGGTAAACATACTCAATACCGCCTGATTCAGCCACATTCTCGGTTCGTAAAATGTAACCTTGGCTGACAAGTTTTTTAAGCCTAGTGCTGGCATTTTGGACGCTTATGCCTAAATCTGCGGCTGTTTGTGATGCTAAGACAGAACCCTTTGTTAGCACATAGTTAACAAGTTCGGTATTTGCTGAGGTTAGTTCGGGACCCAAAATCTTGTATTTATTCTTGTTCCAAAAAACCAACGGCTGATCTTTAGCACGAGCGGCATAATTCCAATTATCTAATATATCTTGTTGCTGAACTTGCTCAAGGTAAAAACCTCTGCTCTCACGATATTGCTTTGCAACGGAAATAACACTCTCTCGCGGAAAGGAGGCGTCAGTAGCCTCTATGCCTGCTAATGAAATCCCAAAAATCAGAACTGATGGATGGTCATCAATGTAGTCTACCAATTTGCGGAAAGTCTCTTTTCCTTGGACATTTCCAAAGGGATGATCATCATTTGTGAAGTCGAGGAGATTTAATACTTCTTTTTTATTCTGTTTCATTTTATTAGTTTAATGAGAATTATACTTAATGGTCAAGTAAAAAATCGAAACAGATGAGAATTATACTTAATGGTCAAGTAAAAAATCGAAACAGATATGCGTCCCCAAAATGCGAGGCATATTTTCTTCAAACCTAAAATCCTTCAGTTTTCCATTTCGATAGAAAAACTTAGCTTCACAATTTTCTTGCCTAACGAAGATGTTCGCACCGAACTCTGACGCAGCATCAATACTACGTTTCAAACCCAGGCCACGCCCCTCTTCATCTATTTGACTAATCTCGCCTTGAGTAAAAATTTTTTGTAAAAGCAATTTTTCAGGCGGTGAATCCGACTTAGTGATTTCCTTGAGGAGTTCGGGATATTTCTTAGCAAGAACTGGAAGAAGTGTCCCGATAATACCCTTACCACTATCTGAAATTACAGTTTGAATGTGCGCTGGATGTCTGCCGTGCTTCTTGTAAAACTGCAGCGCAACGAATCCAGGAATAGGAGACTTAGAATGATCCCGTACGTTGCCAAAAAGTTCGGATAGAACTGTAAATGCTGGTTGAGAATATATATTACTACCAGCAAGCGAGACGAAACTTTCCTTTAATTGTTTAGGTATAGATTCATCTGGGGAAACTGGGTCGATAGCGCCAAACTCAACAAGTTTCTCACTGTTACCCTTATAGGCCGATGCGGCAGATGTTTGAGGGCGATTCGGCAGGACAGTTACATCCTTATCTAGATGATCAAAAAAACCTAGGGAAACACTGAACAAGTCACCCAAATGATAGGTTCATGCGTTATAGGCATGAACATCATCAGGGAGAGGTAACGACATGAAACAGGCGACACTGGCAACGGGCGGGTTCGAGATAAAACGGAA